>JAPLLM010000094.1 GCA_026387555.1 Candidatus Omnitrophota bacterium
AGATCTCCATGTAAGAGAGGCCGGTGTATTTCAGGGGAACTTTATCCAGGTCAACACGAGCCCCCATCTCTGCGCCCATTTCACCCACGGCGCTCGATAGCCCGCCCGCGCCGCAATCAGTGATGGCGCTATAAAGATTTTTATCGCGCGCCATAAGAATGGTATCGAGCATCTTCTTTTCCTGAATGGGGTTGCCAATCTGCACAGCTCCTCCGGAGACCTTCTCTGATTCATGGGTCAATTCTCCCGAAGAGAATGTCGCGCCGTGAATTCCGTCCCTTCCGGTCCTGCCGCCGACAACCACCACTAAATCGCCGATATTGGTTTTCTTAAAAGATTTATCCTTGGGCATGATCCCCACAGTCCCGCAATATACCAGAGGATTGCCCACAAAATCATCGTGAAAAAGCACGGCGCCATTGACCGTAGGTATCCCCATTTTGTTTCCGTAATCGCGCACCCCGGAAACAACGCCCTTCATAACGCGTTTCGGATGCAGGGCCCCGGCTGGTAATTTGCTAAAAGGGTACTCCGGAGGGGCAAAACAAAAAACATCGGTATTTAGAATCGGCTTTGCTCCCATGCCCGTGCCCATCGGGTCGCGGATAACTCCGCCGATACCGGTATTTGCTCCGCCGAAAGGCTCCAAGGCCGAAGGGTGATTATGCGTCTCCACCTTAAAACAAATATTGTATTTATCGTCGAACTTTATTACTCCGGAATTATCTTTGAAGACTGAAACGCACCAGGGTTTTTTTAATTCTTTCGTAACCTTCATAATGGTGGATTTCAAAAGACTGTCAATTATCTTACTCTTCGGTGTTAGGTGTTTGGTGTTAGGCGTTAGGTTTTTTTCGGTATATTTAATTTTGCCCCTGAATGTTTTATGATAACAATGCTCCGACCAGGTCTGGGCAACGGTCTCTAATTCGCAATCCGTAGGATTACGGCCGAGCTTTTTAAAATAATCTTTTATGGCGCGCATCTCGATCAGATTCAAAAATAGCTGGCCCTGCTTACTCAAATGCATCAATTCTTTATCGTCGGCTTTTAACAATTCAACGGCAGCCAAACTGAATTGATAGCCTGCTTCCTGCGCATGCGCGTCGCTTACGCCTGACTTCACAATATGTTGGATAAGTTTATTATAAAGGAGCTTTTCGCAGATGATTTTTAGCTGCGCGTCGCTGATTTTTCCTTCGATGAGATATTTCTTCGCGGTCTTTACGCTTGAGGCGCCTTCTATCCCTAAATCACGGATACCTTTCAAGGTAGATTCTTCAACCGGGTCCATAACACCGGGGTTGTAGGCGACTTCGACGATCAGTTTTGAATTGTGAGCTGCAGGCTGGGAGTCGGAATCAATAGAATATACCTGGGGGATCTTATCGACAAGGAGCTCATCGCAAATCCTTTCAACCTGGATCCCCGAAAGAGTACCTTCTATGGTAAAAACCTGGGAGAAATGGACTCTCTGGACCCCGGCTATGCCGAGGTCAAGGATATCTTTCTTGATACCCTCGCCGACGGAATCAAAAATACCGGACCTGTCTTTGACTTCGATTTTATACTGCATGGTAAATTAAATTGGGGCTTATAGGTAGGAGAAACTTTACAAGCCGACCCTATTAAAGATCTTTTTAACGTTACGCAGGTAATAATCCAGATCAAAAATCTTGTTTAATTCTCTGACGCTTAAATACCGCGCTACATCTTTATCTTGCGAAAGGTTAGCCTTAAAATCCGAGCCGTCCTTCCAGGACTTCATCGCGCACCTCTGCACTAAATCATACGCCTTCATCCTCGGCAGGCCTTTATCCATAAGTGTAAGGAGCACGCGCTGGGAGAATATCAGGCCGTGAGTCCGGGCTAAATTAGCCAGCATATTGTCCGGATAGACTTGCAGTCCGTCGATGACCTGGATAAATTTATGCAACATATAGTCCAACGCCAGCGTCGAATCAGGGAATATTACGCGTTCGACCGATGAGTGCGATATATCGCGCTCATGCCACAAGGCCACGGTTTTTATCGCTGCTAACGCATTTCCCCGTAAAAGCCGGGCAAGCCCGCAGATACGCTCGCAGATAACAGGATTACGTTTATGCGGCATGGCAGAAGAACCCTTTTGCCCTTTTCCGAACGGCTCTTCCGCTTCCAATACTTCCGTGCGCTGCAAATGCCTGATTTCAGTGGCGAATTTTTCTAACGAAGCGCCGATTACCGCCAGTACCGCCATATATTGTGCATATACATCTCTTTGTATGACTTGAGTTGAAATATTAGCGGCTTTTAGGCCGAGCTTTTTGCAGATATAGACTTCCACTAGCGGATCGACATTGGCAAAAGTCCCCACGGCTCCAGAAATCTTACCAACGGAAACCTCTTCCTTAGCCTGTTTTAGCCTTTCCAGATCGCGCCTGGCCTCGTCGTACCAGAGCGCCAATTTCAGGCCGAAAGTAGTAGGCTCGGCGTGCACTCCGTGAGTGCGGCCGATGCAGACCATATCCCTGTATTTCTTGGCCTTTTTAGCCAGGACGTTTAAGAGTTTCTCTAAATCTTCAATTAGTATATCGGAGGCGGCTTTTAACTGCACGCCAAGGGTAGTATCCAGGACATCGGATGAAGTCAGCCCCATATGCAGGTATTTGGCGTCCTGCCCAATATATTGTGATACATTGGTGACAAAGGCCACAACATCATGTTGGGTCTTTTCTTCGATTTTCTTGATTTGAGTAAGGTTGAACCGGACTTTTTTGCGGATTCTTGCTACTGCGGGATGCGGTACTTTCTTCTGTTTGGCGAGGGCCTCTAAGGCGAGTATCTCTATGTCGAGCATAGTCTTAAACTTAAACTCCTCCTGCCAGACTTTGCTCATTTTATCCAGGCTGTATCGCTCTATCATAGCTCCTCCCAAAGGGAAGTTAATTATAACAAAAATAAGAGGTTTTAGCAAATAAAATTAATGGGGGGATAAATCGGGAGACTGCGTCAAAAGGGTTAAAACAAACCAGCTGGCTGAGCCGGTCAGATAAGGATACATACCCTGGCCCTCATTGTTAAAATACTCTGGTAGACAGGGATAAATTTTGCTCTTCCCGCTGTCTATTGCCAGATCATAGAGCGAATTTAAGGCCTTACGGCCCTCTTTATGAAAGCCGCGGCTGAATAAAGCGTAAGCGTACATGACCACCATATGCGAAAAAACCGACCCGTTTTCTTTTTCTCCGTAGACAAAAGAAAAAGCCCTCCCTAAATCAGGCTGCAGGCTTGCGAAATCAGTATTCAGGCGGTAACCTTTCAGCTTCTTATCAAAGAGATATTTATCGACATTGGCGATGATCTTTTTTACCTGGCGGTCTTCGGCTACTCCGCTCATTATCGCAAAAACCTGCGAAGCCAGCATCAAATTCAGCCGGCCGCGGGCTCTTCCCTCAACTCTTTTTTTCTTATTATCATAATAACCGTTGAAGAAGCCTTCGCTTGACCACTCCCTCCGGCGGATATTCCTCATCATCCAGTCTGCTTTCGACTCTAAATCCTTAATAAGCCAAGCGCAGTCTACAGAGATGACCTTGCCGCTTATGCCATCTTGAACTTTAGCAAAGAACTCTTTTAGCCTTCTCTGTTTAGCCCCGATATTGTCATAGCCGCAGGGATTAAGCAGAGTTTTAATCTCGGCAAAAAGATCGAGTTTCCTTCTTCCTGATCCTTGCAGGAATTGCGCTAATTTCTTAAGATTGCTGGCATACATGCAACTGAAAGCAACGCTCTCGCCCGCCTCCTTTGCCATATCCAGCCCGTCGTTCCAATCCGCGCCTTCGAGTCGGATATGATTATGCGCCCCGACATTAAAAAACTGGGCCAGGTTCTCTAACAGCAGGTGTTCAAAAACCGTACCTTTGTAATTAGAGCGCCGGAAATTGCGGTTGATCTTGCTTGATCGCCAAATGTGGGCATCCTGAAAATAGCCGGCCTTCTGGAAAAGTATATTTTTGTCCCCGCTCCTATCCATATATAGTTCGGTTGTCAGAAGCGGCCAGACGCCGTGGTCCATCCAGACCCGGGCGATATCATTACGATCAGCGATGAACTCGCCGGATTTCTTACCGATAATAGTGGCGTTTGAGCCGTCAAAACGGACTCCCGAGAAATTATTAAGCAGAATCCTGCGCACTTTTCGCGGCTGGCTTAAGATCAAACCTAAGCAATCCTGCCAAAGATCCCGCCACCCGCGGCCTCCCCGGCCGTAATCAAAATCAGGAAGGAATGAACAGCCGAAGATCCTGCGTAAGACAGGCTGAATACTTACCCACTTAAACCAGTTATCAAAATCAGTCCCGCCGGTAGATGAACTGATCTGATTTGATAAATCAAACCAATGTTTTTTAGTCAGCTCCAGCGATATCTCAACCTGCGCCGGGTTTTTAAATTTATTTCGAATCCTGCCGATCTGCTTTGCATCCTGGGTAATCCCCATAGCTATGATAAAGCTGCGCGACTTACCCGGAGCCAGAGTGACCTCGGAAAAACGCAGCGCACCCATAGACTCCTTCCCCTGGATATTTCCTTCCCGCGGCGGCAGATTTTCTAGAATACTCTCCGGGGCTTCCAGGTTCCCGCCTTCTCCGCAGAACATCTCTTGAGTAGGATAAATATAGCGCGGCGGACGGCCGGCTTCATCCCAGCCTAAAACAAAATAATTATCCTTATTCGGCTTATGGCCGTTTTCGTTAAAAGTAAGCGTAGGTTTGACGATGACCCCGAATCTATCCAGGGTAATGCGCTGTAAAAGTGAAGTCACATGACGGTGGTCGCGGATATTATCCGCGGAGCGCGCATATATTGGTATTGCTGCGGTAGGTATCAGTTTGATTTTTTTGCGGGAGATATTGGTGAGGCGTACCTGCATTAATTCAACCGGTAAATCACCCGACGGAACAAAATTTAATGTTTCAACTCTTAACCCTAGGGCTTTAGTTTCGCGGGTCACCTTCTGCCAAAGAAGCCCGGCCTCAAGCTTGAATTTATCGCCTTTAGCTGTTTTTATCGACCAGATTTTATTTTTATCGATGTAAACCCAGAAATTACGCGAACATTTTGAAGAAGATAAACCAATCCGTGATACCGGCTCAAGCAAAAAAGAATCCTGCCCTGATTTGATATCTCCACCCAAATCAGGGGTGATCGAAGACATAATATGCTCATTAGCCAGCGGAAGATAAAGTGAGCTAATCTTATCTGCTGCATTCGATTCAAAGCTTCCCAGTTTATCCGTAAAACGCCAGAGCTTTTTCATGGAGATTTTAGGTTAACACACCACCGGGCAATTTTCAAGGATTTTTAAATTGACATTTCCGGCAATCAAGTGTAAATTAAATTAAAATGCGCTATAAACAGTTGCTCTCCGCTGGGAAAAGAACGGTTTTATCCAATGTCTTTTCTTTATCTACCCTGCAAGGGATCAACTATGTCCTCCCCCTTATCGTTCTGCCCTACCTGATCCGCGTCATCGGACCGGAAAAATTCGGCCTCATTGCCTTTGCCCAGGCGCTCGTCCAGTATTTCATGATCATCACCGACTACGGATTCAGCCTGACAGCCACACGGAATATTTCTTTATGCCGCGCGCAAAAAGATAAAATGTGCAACATATTCTCAACGGTCATGACCGTAAAATCGCTGCTTACCGCGTTAAGTTTTGTAATATTGATTCTGCTGATCCACCTCATACCCAAATTCAGGCATGACTGGCTCGTCTATATCCTAAGTTTCGGAGCAGTGGTAGGAAGTACCCTCTTCCCGGTCTGGTTCTTCCAAGGGCATGAGAAAATGAAATATATTTCGGTGATCAACATAAACGGCGGGATAATCTACGCTATCAGCATCTTTGCTTTTGTAAGGAAGCCTGCGGATTTCCTGCTTGTGCCTTTA
>JAPLLM010000018.1 GCA_026387555.1 Candidatus Omnitrophota bacterium
ACCCTTAGGCGCATTCCACTGGCCCCAGGAACAGAGCATTCCTTCATGCAAGCGATTGTACAGCGCGCAATCCGCTCCCATAAGCTCTCCACAAAGCTTGGTGAGCAGATTTATATTCTCAAGCGGCTCGGAAGTAGAACTTAAAAAACATTCGACGATCTTAGCGAGCCTCTTCTCCACCATCTTATGGCTGCTAATCTCTTTTTGCAGCTCTTCGTTGATCTGCGCCAGTTCCGCGGTCCTCACCCGGACGCGCAACTCCAGCTCTTTTACCTGATCTTGAGCTAACTTTAACCTGTCTTCGTTTTGTGCCGGTGTACTCTCCATATTCCTTTTCTATATTTAATACTCTCTCTGATGCTGTAGGGTCATATCCAAAAATGTACGCAGCCTTCTGGAGCGCGTGGGATGCCTTAATTTCTTCAGCGCCTTGGCTTCGATCTGACGCACTCTTTCGCGGGTGACCTTGAAAACATTACCCACCTCTTCCAGGGTGCGCGGTGCTCCGTCGGTAATACCGAAGCGCAGGACCAGGATCTTCTTTTCCATGTCAGTCAATGTGCCTAACGCCGAATTCATCTCTTCTTTTAACATCGAGCGCACGGTTTCGTTTGCCGGAGACACCGCCTTCTTATCCTGAATGAAATCTCCGAAATGAGTATCCCCTTCATCGCCGATGGGCATCTGAAGAGAGATCGGCTCCTGCGCTATTTTTAATATAGTCTTGACCTTATCCTGCGGAAGGCGCATCTTAACCGCAATCTCTTCCGGCATGGGCTCTCTGCCGCGCTCCTGAACAAAAATACGCGAATAACGGATTATCTTATTGATAGTTTCGGTCATGTGCACAGGGATCCGGATAGTGCGGGCCTGATCCGCTATGGAGCGGGTGATCGCCTGCCTTATCCACCATGTGGCGTAAGTAGAGAATTTGTAGCCTCTTTTATATTCGAATTTTTCCACCGCGCGCATAAGCCCTATGTTCCCCTCCTGTATAAGGTCCAGAAATGACAACCCGCGGTTGGTATATTTTTTGGCGATACTCACCACCAACCTCAAATTCGCCTCCACCAGCTTCTTTTTAGTGCGGTTGAATTTAAGGTGCGTTGATTTTATGAGCTTCATCTCCTCTTTGATGCGCGCAGGCGATTCCCCGAGCTGCTTTAATATAGCCTGTTTTCTCTGCCGGCTGCCTTTACCCGCGCGATAGAGCTGATCAAGCTCTTTCATCAACTTATTTAACCTGCGCACCGCGATCTCGATTACCGAAGTAGTAAAATTGAGCTGCAAAAGCAGGTTGATCGCGGTAGTATCGCTGCGCGTGCATTTAAAACGCCGGACGATGCGGCGGATCTTGCCGGCGACACTATTCTTCTTTACCTTAATATCCTCCTTAACCACTTCTTCGATATTTATATTTCCTTCGAGGATATCGTTAGCTACCGCCATCGTCTCGAGGCGTGCAAATCTTGTGGCGAGCGCTGCGCGTTTAAATCTTTCTTCCGCTTCCTCGATCTTCTTAGCCAGTTCGATTTCATTCTCCCTTGAAAGCAGCGATATAGAACCCATCTGCTTAAGGTACATTTTCACCGGGTCATCCAGAGGCAAGAATCTCTCTTCGGACTTAAGCTGCTCCGCCAGCATATCTTCCTTAAGCATCGGCGGGGCGGACTTCTCAACAGTCCTGTCCTCTTCATTTTCTATAAGCTGGATATCTTCGTTTCCCAATAACTCAAAAAGCCGGTCGATCTCTTCCGTTGAAGACATCTCCTCCGGGAGCATATCATTCACTTCGTCATAAGTAAGAAACCCCTTCTGCTTACCTAAGGCGATGATCTTCTCCATGTCCTTTGCCGAATACTCTTTTTTCTTCATACTTTCACCTCTTTTTTATTAACGCGTGGAATTCTTCAATAAGACGGTTTAATTTTTCTTCATCTCCCAACCCCTGCGCCACTTTTATCTGATCGTGTAAGACCTGTTTCTTAAGCCGCACCCTTTCTTCCTTGATGCGCTTGATGCAATCAACGATCACCTTTTCCTTATGTTCTTCGGACGGTGACTCAGGCATAAACATCGACTCGCAGACCAGGCGGGAGACATCATCTTCCGCAAAATGGTTTATCAGGACATGCGGCCCGATCTCCTTGCCCTGATCAGCCAGATCAAACATCAACGATACGATACGACTGGCATGCTCGTCTTTGAAATCCTGCGGGTCAAGGTGCTCCCTGATGCGGCTTATCAGCTCCGACTCCTCCAGCATAAGCTTGATCAAAAGCTTCTCTACAGGGCTGATATTCGATATTTTTTTTACAGCATTAACAGTGATTCCCGAGGGGAAGCGTTCGGGCTTGATCTTTGATACTTCCTGCAAAAGCGCACCTTCATTTACGTCAAGTTCCTGCGAAAGCTTTTTGATATACTCGGAGCGCAAGACCGCGTTCTTTATCTTATTGATGGTCTCCAACATGCTTGCGGAGATCTTTACTTTCCCCTGCACGTCGCGGCAGTCAAAACGCCCTTTTAATACGGCTAATTTATAATCAAAGAGGCTCTGCGCCTTCTCGATCTTTGTTTTAAATTCCTGTGCGCCGTGGATACGCACGTATGAATCAGGGTCAACCCCTTTAGGCAGGCCGGCCACCCGGACATTCATCTCTTCTTCTATAAAAATGTCCAGACTCCTTAACGCCGCAAGCTCGCCGGCAGAATCTCCGTCAAAAAGCACGACCACATCATGAGTGTATCTTTTTAAAAGCCGCGCCTGATCGGTAGTCAACGCCGTGCCCTGCGAAGCCGCTATATTCTTGATTCCGGACTGAAAAGGTACGATAAAATCCAGGTAACCTTCGACGATAACCGCGCAATCGCTATCCCTGATGCTGTCCTTTGCGAAATTCAAACCATAGAGATTCTTGCCCTTGGTGTAAACCGGGGTCTCGGGCGAGTTGACATATTTAGGCAAAGAATCATCCAGAACCCTGGCCCCGAAACCTATCGGCCGCGATTTAATGTCAAAGATAGGAAATATTATCCGGTTGCGAAAACGGTCATAATATCCGCCCGAGTCCTTGGCAAGGATCAGGCCCGCCTTTTCAATAAGGCTTAAGTTGATCTCTTTTTGACGTAAATGGTTTATCAAACCATCCCATCTCTCGGGAGCAAAGCCCAATTTAAAGTTTTTTATCGTTTCGAGGGTGATTCCGCGTTTTAATAAATAATTCTTTGCCCTTATCCCTTCGTTGGAATTCAATATACCTTCGTAGAAATCAGCAGCCAGTTCATTAATCCTGTAAAGTTGGGTCGTCAGCCCTGCGGCTGCGTCATTCTGGCGCTCAAACCGCGGCAGCTCTACACCGGCCCTGCTAGCCAAAAACTCCACCGCTTCGGGGAACTCCAGGCGCTCATACTTCATCAGAAACTTAAAAGCATTCCCCGATTCCCCGCATCCGAAACAATGGTATATCTGGCGGTCAGGAGAGACCATGAAAGACGCAGTCTTCTCCTGATGAAACGGACAGCAGGCCTTAAAATTCCTTCCCGAGCGCTTCAAGGGAATAAAACCTGAAATAAGCTCCACGATATCCACACGGTTAAGGATATCTTCCAATAAATTATCTGGGATAAGCCCTGGCATAATTTTTAATTAAATTTATTTTCTTCTGACGCGGTTAAATCCGGAGCAGCCGATTATCTGGAGTGGCTCTTCTTTTTCAACTCTATCCAAAAGAAGATTGAGGCCTAAATTGTCGGACGAGATGTGCCCGGCGATGATGACACTGAGGTTATTATCTTTGACCTTCTTAAAATGCTCTTCGCTTAAATGCATGGAGACCAGAGTCCTCACCCCGGCTTTATAAAGCTTATCGAAGACATCCTTGGGGCCTTCCGTACCTCCGGTCATCTCAAAAAGTATTTTACCGACGGAGGCGTTGGGGTTGCCTAATATTATCCTCGGCCCTGCGAGGAACTTCTGGGCCTCTTTATATTCCGGAATAGTCAAAAGTATGTCTACGATATCCTTAACCCTTACGGGTTTACGGCTCTCCATGAGTTTTCGTAAATATGAGTAGACGTGGTTATCCGCCGGTGTGTGCGCACACATAAAAGGCATATCCAAAAGCCTTGCGGTATCTACCGGACGGGTATGATTCTGGGGAAGCACGCGCCTCTCTACTTCCCTCATCCGCTCGTCAAGGAGCTCCTGAGCAACTTTAACCGGCACTCCCATTTTCTTGAGCACATCCACCTGCACCTGCATCACCTGATAAAGCCCGGCATAAGCCTTGCCTTCGGGATGATGCGAAAGGACCATGTCCAGGCCTTCTTTGGCGCGGATCCTGTCAGCCAGCAATATCTCCGCCGCTTCTATATCAATACCGACGAGTATCTTTTTTATTTCCGTATCAAGCGAGCCGTGAAGAATCTTGGAGTCTGCAAAGGTGCGGTTTTTACCTTTGGGGCGGGGATCACGGTCAAGGCCGAATTTTATTACTAAATCGTAAAGACGGGATAATTTCATTATTTATAAAACTGCCTTTCAATCTCCGTAACTGTGGAATTAAATTTTTCTTTCACCGCGAACTTTGAACCAAAACTATACCACATCCAAGAATAGGTACGAGGCGCTATCTGTGACAAATGCGGGCCGCTGAATGATTTGACAGCGCTTCTCATAAAATACCCCGCAGTCGATATCCTTAAAGCATAGATCAATAAGCCAGCCACTAATATAGCCCGGGCAATCCCGAAAAACAAGCCTCCCCATTTATTCAGTGCAGGCACCGCCTCCATCTTCAAGAATCGGTAGACCATAGCCCGGAGAAAAACAAAAATCATATAACCGATTACCATCAGAAGAATAAAACAAATAAAATCCAGGAATGTTATAGGGAAGACTTTGGTAAAAGGCATGCGCTGTACCTGATCAGAAACCCAGGTGTAATAGTGCATGCTCAAATACAACGCAGCTAAGGTTCCCAGGAATTTAAAAAGGGATATGGCAAAACCGGTTTTATAGGAGATAAAACAGATGCGGAAGATCAAAATAATGACAAAAATATCTACCCAGTTCAATTGCTTTATGACGTTGATTAGCATAGGGTTCCTTTCTTGCAAAAAATACGTAAAAGTATAACATATAGGTAACCCAATGTCAAGGAAAGCGCTTTCTTTGCTAACTCTATGGAAGGAATGTAGTTAAGATTTGCGAGACTCAAACCAAGCAATGGTCCTATGCAGGCCATCTTCAAGTTTTATTTTTGGCTGCCATTTCAGCAGCCTCTTGGCTCTTGTTATATCGGGTCGGCGCTGCCGCGGGTCATCCTGCGGAAGCGGTTTACGGACTATTTTGCTTTTAGATCCGGTCAGTTTCAATACCAAACTTGCCAATTCTAAGATTGTAAATTCTCCGGGATTCCCTAGATTTACGGGTTCGTAAAAATTAACATTCAATAACCTGACCATCCCCTCTACGAGATCGTCAATATAGCAAAAACTCCTGGTTTGAGCGCCTTTTCCGTAGACTGTAAGCGGCCTATTATCCAACGCCTGACAGATAAAATTAGGGACAACCCTGCCGTCATCGCAACACATCCGCGGCCCGTAAGTATTAAAGATGCGGGCAATACGCGTATCTGCCTTATGGATCCTGCGGTAAGCCATAGAGATCGCTTCAGAAAACCTTTTAGATTCATCGTAACACCCGCGCACGCCTATGGGGTTGACATGACCCCAATAAGATTCCTTCTGCGGATGCTCTTTTGGGTCACCGTAGACCTCGGAAGTGGAAGCAAGAAGAAATTTAGCTTTCTTCGCCAAGGCTAACCCCAACGCGTTATGCGTTCCGAGAGAACCGGCTTTAAGCGTTTGTATGGGAAACTTGAGGTAATCTTCCGGAGAAGCCAGAGAAGCAAAATGCAAGACACAATCAACCCTGCCTTTTATATCGATAAACTTAGTGACATCGTGCTTTGTAAAAGTGAACCTCTTCTCGTTACGCAAGCAGGATAAATTCTCGATATGCCCGGTGATCAAATTATCCAAGGCTATCACATAAAAACCTTCGCCGACTAAACGCTGGCTAAGATGCGAACCGATAAAACCCGCTGCGCCGGTTATCACGGCCGTTTTTTTAGGCATGTATCTTAAAATACTCCACAGTGCGCTTAAGCCCTTCGGTAAAATCAACACGAGGCTTAAAACCCAAGAATTTCTTAGCCTGGGCTAAATTGGCTAACGTTTTGAAGACATCTCCGGGACGCTTATCCAAAAAAACAGGCTTAATAGACTTACCCATTATTTTGTTCAATATCCTGGCTAGATCCAGCACCGAATAATCCCTGCCGGAAGCGACATTAAATACTTTTCCCGCGCAATTCTTCTGGGTAGCCAAGATATTCGCCTGCACTACGTTATCCACAAAAGTAAAATCGCGCGACTGCCTGCCGTTCCCGTAAATCGGAGGATTTTTATCGTGCATGATACTATGGATAAATTTAGGTACAACTACCGCATATTCGTCATCCAAAGACTGGCGCGGGCCGAAGACGTTAAAATATCTTAACGCGACGCACTCTAAATCCCAATGACGGGTAAAGATCGCGCAATAATGTTCCCCGACGAGCTTAGTAAGGGCATAAGGCGAAATCGGCTGCGGTAGAAAACTTTCGCTTTCAGGGAATCTGCTGACATCGCCGTAAACCGAACTTGATGAAGCAAAAACAAAACGCTTCACTTTATTTACCGAAGCTGCATCGAGCATATTAAGCGTCCCGCCGATATTGACCGCGTTATACTCCGCGGGGTTATGCATAGACTTTGGCACGCTTCTTAATGCCGCTTGATGCAAAACATAATCCATCCCCTCGCAGGCCTTAAGACAAACCTCTCCGGAGCGGATATCGCCGTTAATAAGTTCTATACGTTTGATTACCTTCTCAAGGTTCTCCGGCTTACCGCTTGAGAAATTATCCAGCACACGCACGGCATGCCCCTCATCGACCAGCTTGTGCACAATATGCGATCCGATAAAACCTGCCCCACCGGTAACTAGGAATTTACTCACAGCAAAACCACCTTTCTGGAAGATTTGCCTTTATAAACATTCCTGGTATCAAATATAACTCTGGCGTTTCTAAAGATCAGCCCATAATCAAGCTTAGAGTGATCAGTGGCGATTATCACGCAATCAAACCTGGCCAGTCCTTTCTTATTCAAAGATACGGATTCCAAATTTATTGAACCCAGCCTCAAATATGGTATCAGGGGGTCAAAATAAGAAACCTTGGCCTTGCGCCTTAAAAGTTCTTCGATTATATCCAAGCTCGGCGATTTGCGTAAATCCTTAGTGTCTTTTTTATAAGTAACCCCGACGACGAGTATCTTGGCTTTGTTTAATTTAATACCTGCCGGTTTAAGGATCTGTTCGACCCGGCTTACAACATAGACAGGCATGCTTGAGATGACATCAGAAGCAAGCTTAACAAAACGCGTGCGAAAACCGGCATGCTTAGCTTTCCAATACAGATAAAGAGGATCCTTAGGAATGCAGTGGCCTCCCACTCCCGGCCCGGGGTAAAAAGGCATAAATCCAAAAGGCTTGGTGCTGGCAGCCTCTACTACCTCCCAAATATTGATCTTCATTTTATAAGCCATCATCGCCAACTCATCGATGAGGCCGATATTTACCAGCCGGAATGTGTTCTCCAAAAGCTTAGTAAGCTCCGCGGCCCTGGCGGAAGAAACCACCACTACCTTATTGATTATGATCTTATAGACGAGCGCGGCTAATGCCGCCGCCTCTTTATTTATACCGCCCACGACTTTAGGGATCTTGCGTAAAGGATACCTTTGATTGCCCGGGTCTATCCTTTCCGGAGAAAAACTTAAGAAGAAATCTTTTCCGTGCGTTAATCCCCCGGCCTCAAACAAGGGCAAGATCACTTCTTCGGTAGTCCCCGGATAAGTAGTGCTCTCCAAAATAACCAGAGACCCCTTCTTCAGATTCTTTGCGATTGCCCTTACTGCGTGTTTAATAAAAGAGATATCCGGAAGGTACTTTCTTTTCAAAGGTGTAGGTACGCAGATAATCACAACATCGGTATGCTTTAAGACCCCAAAATCCTGGGTAGCGTGGAATTTCCCCAAAATCATGGCGCTTCTTATGTCTTTTGAGGGAACATCGGTAATATATGACCCCCGTTTTCTTAAGCGCTCTAACCTATCTTTATCCAAGTCTATTCCCGTGACCTTGATCCCGCGGCGCGCGAACTCTATCGCCAAAGGTAAGCCGACATATCCTAAGCCGACCACCGCGATCTTTATCTGTTTCTTCTCGATTTTTTTAGACAAATGAACAAAGTTTAAATTCATGGGCTTACCTACCTATGCCGATATAAGTAAAACCTAATTTTCTCAAAACCTGCGGGTTATAAATATTCCGGCCGTCGATAAGAAGCGGCCTCTTAACGAGCTTTCTAATCTTCCTGAAATCCAAATCCTTAAACTCCGGCCATTCGGTAGCTACAATAATACAGTCGGCGTTACGCACCGCCCCATACGCGTCTTTACAAAATTCTACGCCCTTAAGCGCAGCCTTGGCCTTTTGCATAGCCTGAGGATCGTAAACCTTAAATTTCGCTCCCTCGGTGCGCAGCGATTCGATCAGATCTAAAGCCGGGGAGCTGCGTATATCGTCGGTATCCGGCTTAAAAGAAAGACCGAGCACCGAAATAACCTTACCCTTGACTATCCATAAAGCGTCTTTTATTTTACGTATGACAAAATTCTTCTGCTCCTCGTTTACATTTTTTGCTGCTTTTAAGATCCCAAAGTCATACCCTAATTTTTTCGAAATTGTAATAAAGGCGTCCAAATCTTTGGGAAAACATGAGCCGCCGTAGCCGATGCCCGCGTTTAGAAACGAGCTTCCGATTCTTTTGTCCAGTCCCATACCGCGGGCCACTTCCGCCACATCCGCGCCCACTAAATCGCACACGCGCGAAACAGCGTTTATAAAAGAGATCTTGGTGGCCAAAAAAGAATTGGCGGCGTGCTTGATCAATTCCGCGGACTTGATGTCCGTTATCACCAAGGGGGCGTTAAGGGGTTCATATAATCTACTGAGCAATTCCTCGGCCTTCTTTGACTCCACCCCGATGACTATCCGGTCAGGATGCATAAAATCGCGTATAGCCGTCCCCTCTCTTAAAAACTCCGGGTTGGAAGCCACATCAAAAACGATTTTTTTCTTGATATAGGTAGCGATAGTATGTTTTACCCATTCTCCCGTTTCGACAGGGACCGTGGATTTCTCCACGATCAAGCGGTATTCTTTCATATTAAGGGCGATATTGCGCGCCACATTCTCTATCCCGGTAAGATCCGCCTCTCCATTTTCAAGTGAAGGGGTTCCCACTGCGATAAAGATTACCTCGGAACCTTCCACCGCTTCTTTTATGCTGGAGGTAAACTTAAGCCTTTTCCGTCTTACATTAGCAGAGATTAATTCCTTAAGGCCGGGCTCATAAATAGGGACACGTCCCTTACTAAGTCCGGCTATCTTATCCCGGTCATTATCCACGCATATAACCTTGTTCCCTAATTGGGCCAATGCGGCCCCGGTGACTAACCCCACATATCCGCTGCCGATGATAGAAATATTCAAAATTACTGCGCCCCTGACTTAGGCCGGTGATAAGTCTGATCAAATCCGAATTCATTTTCAGGGAAGGCCTTGATCCTGAAAACAAAATATATCCCGGAATTACCGTTCTTTTTATTATCTACCGTAAAATCCATCTCCCAGCAATGCATATCGCGGGAAAGGGTGAATTGCTGCTCCAGAGCGCCTTTGGATACGCTCTCGCCGGAAGAACTATCCCAATAGTCCCTTAAATTATATTTCTGATAGTAACCTATCTTCCATTTGGGGTTTAAACGCCAGGTAAGATTCCAGGTCAGTTCATTCCCTCCCATCCTCTCATAGCGCTGGCCGACCCCGAAGGTCTTGTCTTTGACAATATCGAAGTCGATATTGTAATTTGCCTGGGAGAAATGATTATAGTTAGCGTAATCCGCATCCGTAGACACGCCGGAATGTTTATAGGTAGCATCCCCTTCTACGCGCATCCACGCATAAGGGATGATTTTCAGGTTAAAAATGACGTCTTGCAGGCTTCCGCCCAATTTTTCGCCGGAAACAATATTAGGTTTAAAATTGTAGGCGCTCGTTATCAGAAAATCCACGACATCCACGCTTACGCCATCACGCTTGGTCTGCAATTTGTTGGTCAACCCTAATGTCGCGGAATTGCTGGAGGTCAAGGCATCGATCGAATCTATTTGCTTTAAATTACTCACCGGGATCGTGGGAGTGTGGCTGTAGGAATAACCTATCGTAGGCGTGATTATGTGCCTTAGCTTGTCTATTTTCATATTTAATAAATTTGTCTTAACGTCAAAAATACGGTAAAACTTTGTGCTCGCATCCGCTCCGGCGGTGAATATTGTCCTCACGGGAAGGGCCTTGCCGTTAGCCCCTTTATCATAAGCAGTCTGGCGGCTCTGCGCAAAAGGAGTAAGCTGAACGAAGACTACCCTAAGGGGCATGGAAAATTTATTAAGGGTATCGAATCTGGCGACAGTAAGGTCAGTATTGGTTGAGGGTACGCTCTGGTTAAAATTAGCCAAGGAGCTGGAATTCTCAAAATAGAGCGGAGTCTCCCCCAACTGCAAACTAGGCATAGAGTACTTCAGTTCAGGAAGTTTTTCTATCTGGTTAAACCAATGGTTAGTGCGGTCTTGAAATAACAGGTCCAAGCTGGAGTAAGAAAAGTTGTGGTGTATCTGAAC
>JAPLLM010000052.1 GCA_026387555.1 Candidatus Omnitrophota bacterium
CGACTATCTGGTTAATATGCCTAAATTCAAGACCCACGAATTTACGCTGCTAACGGGCGCTATAAAGAATCTTTTCGGTTTGGTCTGGGGGACTTTTAAAACGGAATTGCATAAGAATTATTTTAAGCCGGAGAATTTTGCTAAAATACTAGTGGATGTTTACCAAAATTCTAAGCCGGCGCTTACTGTGGTTGACGGAATCATCGCTATGGCAGGGGACGGCCCGGCAAGCGGAGGGAAACTACGCGAACTCAACTTAATGCTCGCAGGAACTGATTGTGTCGCCATAGATAGCGTGATGGCCCTGATCATGGGTGTGCAGCCCAGAAGTGTTTTAACTACGAAAGAGGCGGCAGCAAGAAACCTGGGAGAAGCGGACATCGGTAAAATTGAAATATTAGGCGAGAGTCTTGGGGATGCAGTAGATGAACCGTTTATCCTGCCGCAGGCTTCGATGGTCAAAAAGCTCCCGCAGCCGTTAATCAATCTTGCCAGAAGACTGATTAAGTATTACCCTTATGTGCACAATGAGAATTGTGTTAAATGTGCTGCTTGCATTGACGCCTGCCCGAAGAAGGTGATAAGTTTTAGTAAGAATAAATGCATTGTTTTTGATTATTCCGGGTGCATTGCCTGTTTTTGTTGTGAGGAGGCTTGCCCCGCGTCAGCTATTAAGGTTAGGAAGAGTATTCTTGCTAAACTAATCGGGCTCTGATATGAATATAAGAACGCTGGAATTTAAGAATAATAAAGTAAGGATTATCGACCAGACCAAGCTGCCGCATAAGCTGGAATATATTAATATTGATAATGCAAAGGATATGTGGCAGGCGATCAAGGAGTTGAAGGTGCGCGGGGCGCCGGCTTTGGGTGCGGCCGCGGCACTGGGAGTTTATTTAGGTATTTCTAAATCAAAGGCCAAAACATTCAGAGAGTTCAGCCATGAATTGGATAGAACAGCCAAATATTTGGCTGCATCGCGTCCTACAGCGCGAAATCTTTTCTGGGGGATAGAGCGGGCGTGCAGCATTGCGGTGAAAAACAGCGGTAAATCAGTAGCAGAGATAAAAAAATGGATCCTTAACGAGGCATTTGCTATTATCGAAGAAGACCGCAGGGCATGCCGGAATATCGGGCGCTTCGGGGCTAAGTTGATAGGTATTGACGAAACCATTCTTACGGTATGTAATGCCGGTATTTTAGCTACTATCGATTACGGAACGGCCTTGGGAGTAATTTACCGCGCGAAGGCCGAAGGGAAGCGGCCAAAGGTTTTCTCCTGCGAGACCCGGCCGCTATTGCAGGGCGCACGCCTGACTACATGGGAATTAATGAAGGAGGGTGTTGATGTAACTCTTATAAGCGACAATATGGCGGCGCATCTGATGAAAGAAAGAAAAATCGATAAGGTCGTCGTCGGAGCAGATAGAATAGCTGCCAACGGCGATAGCGCTAATAAGATCGGAACATTGGGGCTTGCGGTGATAAGCGCGTATCATAAAATACCTTTTTATATCGCGGCCCCTTGTTCGACCATTGATCAAGGTACCCATTCCGGTAAAGAGATAACGATAGAGGAGCGCGATGGAAAAGAGATTACTGATTTATTTACCGATGATATCAGGATTTTAAGAGGTATTGAAGTCTATAATCCGGCTTTTGACGTCACACCTCACGAATTGATCGCAGCGATCATTACCGACAGGGGAGTTGTGTGTCCTCCGTATAAAGAAAATATAAGGAAATTATGCGTTTGAATAAAATAGGCGAATTTGGATTGATCGAAGTGTTTAAAAAAATGACTAAGCTCGATCGTAGTGTTATCGTCGGGCCCGGAGACGATTGCGCAGTTCTTAAATTCAACACAAAAGAATATTTGCTTTATACCTGCGATATGATCACCGAAGGAGTGGATTTTGTTTTAAAAGATAAGCCCGAACTTATCGGAAGAAAGGCTCTGGCCGTCTCTTTGAGCGATATCGCCGCTTGCGGAGGCCTACCCCGCTATGCGGTAGTTTCAATGGGATTACCTAAGAAATTCATCGGCAAGGCGCAAAAAATCGCTAAATGCTTATTTGATTTGGCGAAAAGTTATAAAGTTAATGTGGTTTGAGGGGATTTGAGCCGTTCAAACCGCCAGACCATAGACGTAAGTATGCTTGGCGTGGTTGAGAA
>JAPLLM010000126.1:0-9558 GCA_026387555.1 Candidatus Omnitrophota bacterium
GGCGGAGACGGGACAGGCCCGGAAGTTGTCCGCGAAGGCTTAAAGGTCTTGCAGGCAGCGGGCAAGAAGTTTAACTTTAAATTCGAGACCAAAGAGTTTGATTTCAGCGGCCAGAGGTATTTAAAGACCGGCAAGCTCGTCGATGAAAAGGATGTCGAAGAGCTCAAGAAGTATAATGCTATCTACCTAGGCGCTGTGGGAGACCCCGCGGTAAAACCCGGCATAATCGAGACCGGCGTATTGCTGAAATTAAGATTTGCTTTGGATCAGTATATTAATCTGCGTCCGGTCAAGCTTTATAACTCGGCTTATTGTCCCTTGAAAGATAAGAAACCCGAGGATATCGACTTTGTGGTGGTGCGCGAGAATGCCGAAGGCGTTTATGAAGGCATGGGTGAGTTTCAGAATAAGGGCAGCAAAGATGAAGTAGCCATTCAGATTTCTTATAATACGCGTAAAGGTGTTGAGCGTTGCATCCGTTATGCCTTTGAATACTGCAGAAAACGCAATAAAAGAAAGAAGCTTACGCTTTGCGGTAAGACTAATGTCTTGACCTTTGCCTGGGATCTCTGGGAGAGGACATTTAATGAAGTCGCCAAGGAATACACGGATATCGCTACTGATTATGCCCACGTTGATGCGACCACGATGTGGTTTGTCAAGAACCCGGAGTGGTTTGATGTGATCGTCACCGACAATATGTTCGGCGATATCATCACCGATTTGGGCGCGATGATCCAGGGCGGGATGGGGATTGCTGCCGGCGGGAATATCAATCCTAATGGCGTATCTATGTTTGAGCCTATCGGCGGGAGCGCGCCTAAATATACGGGAAAGAATGTGATTAATCCGCTGGCTGCGATTTGCGCAGTCGGTATGCTGCTGGAGAATTTAGGCGAAGCAAAAGCCGGGAAAGCAGTGGAGGATGCGGTGATCAATGTTGCGCAGAAAAAATTGAAATCTCTTGGTGCGGGTAAGATGGGTTATTCTACTACCGAGGTCGGAGATCTGGTTGCGGAGAGTCTATGAAAAAATATAATGTTGCTGTAGTCGGGGTCGGAGTTGTGGGGATCGAAATGCTGCGCGTCTTGCGCCAGCGTAATTTTCCCGTCGGAGAACTGCGCGTTTTCGCCCGTTCTGCCAGAGAAATAGAGGTTGACGGAGAAAAATATGCGGTACAGGTAATCAGCCCCGAAGGTTTTAACGGCATCGATATCGCTCTCTTTGCCGGGACCGAAGGAGAGAAGGGCGCTGCCGTAACTTATGCTGCCGAGGCGGTAAAAAGAGGGGCGGTAGTAATCGACAACGGCGCGGATTTTCGTATGGACCCTAAAGTCCCGTTGGTCGTACCCGAAGTAAATGCCGGAGACGTTTTAAAACATAAAGGCATAATCGCCAATCCTAACTGTTCGACCATTCAGATGGTCGTGGCATTAAATCCTATACACAAGAAGGTCGGGATAAAAAGAATAATTGTGACTACCTTGCAAGCCTCATCAGGCGCGGGCAAAAGCGCAGTCGATCAGCTCAATGAAGAATCAACATTAATCGCAAACGGCGGGTTTGATAATGTGCATGTGAGCGCAAAGACCAAGGCTATGCCGCAGCAGTTGGCTTATAATGTCTTTCCGCACATCGGCTCATTCGTCGAGGGAGATTATACCAATGAAGAATGGAAGCTGGTAAAAGAGACTCACAAAATAATGCATGCGGATAAGATCAGGATTTCGGCTACTACCGTGCGCGTACCTGTGCGCACCGGTCATTCCGAGTCGGTTTATATTGAGACCGGCAGGGTGATCTCTGCGGATAAGGTAAGAGAGCTTTTGGCTAATGCGCCGGGCGTAATCGTAATAGATGACCCCAAGAAAAATCTCTATCCTTTGCCTAAAGATGCGGAAGGTAAGGATGAGACTTTTGTAGGTAGAATTCGTCAGGATGCTTTTGTCAAGAATGGATTATGGCTCTGGGTCGTGGCGGATAACCTGCGTAAGGGCGCGGCAACTAACGCCGTGCAGATTGCGGAATGCGTAATCTCAAACTTGAAATAGAGTATGATGGTACGCATTACTGCGGCTGGCAGATCCAGGGTAAGCTTAACGGTAAAAAGAAAAGTATTCAGGCGGTTTTAGAAGATGCCCTCCGTAAGATTCTTAACGAGAAAATCCAGACCATAGTCTCGGGTAGGACTGATGCCGGGGTTCACGCTCTGGCGCAGGTGGCTAATTTCAAGACTAAATCCAAGATCCCTTTAAGCAAGCTGCGTTTCGCTTTAAACGACCGGCTACCTAAGGATATTTCGATATCATCGGTTAAAGTTGTGCCGGGAGATTTCCACAGCCGGTTTGACGCTAAGTCTAAGATTTACCGTTACACCATATTAAACCGGAAACACCCGTCAGCGCTCTTAAATAGCCGTGTATATTTCTGTCGTTATCCGCTTGATCTAAATTTGATGCGGCAGGAAGCCAGGGTCCTCAAGGGAAGGCATAACTTTAAGTCTTTTCAGGCTCGCGATTACCGCGAGAGAAATCCTGTAAAGACCATTAAGGGCCTGAAGATCCGCAGAAATAAAGATATTATCCAGATTGATATCGAGGCGGACGGGTTTCTATACAATATGGTCAGGAATATTGCCGGCACCTTGGTTGCGGTCGGCAGGGGAAAGTTTCCGAAAGGGAGCATGAAAAGGATTTTAGAGGGGAGGGACCGGAAATATGCCGGTCAGACCATTTCTCCCGCAGGTTTGTGCCTGGTTAAGGCGAAATATTAGAGAAAAATATTGTTTGACTACGGTCAAAAGTATGTTATACTTTCATTCTTATGCGTAAAACGTATTCAGTCAAAAAAGCAGATATCAAAAGGCAGTGGTACCTGATCGATGCTAAGGACAAGATCTTGGGCAGAATGGCGTCTAAGATTGCGGTATTGCTGCGCGGTAAGCACAAACCGATATTTACCCCCTATCTGGATACCGGAGACGGGGTCATCGTTATCAATGCTGCTAAGATCAAGGTCACCGGCAGAAAGCTTAAGCAGAAGGTTTACCGCCGTTATTCAGGGTATCCCGGAGGGTTGAGAGAAGTAGTTTTAGAGGATATGCTCAAGAACCGTCCGACAACCGTGGTCAAGCTTGCAGTGCAACGCATGCTCCCCGGAGGGCCTTTAGGTAGGGATTTGATCAAGAAGCTAAAGATTTACGTAGACGATAAGCACGGGCAGGCAGCGCAGAACCCGGTAAATTTGGAGGTTTAATCAAGTCATGGATGAGGTAAGATTTACGGCTGTAGGCAGAAGAAAAGAATCGGTAGCCAGGGTGCAGTTACTCCCGGGAAAGGGAGATATTGTGGCTAACGGTAAGCCGTATGAAAAATATTTTTTAAGAGAGACGGACAGGATAATTATTACCCAGCCGTTGGTCGCGACTAATAGCGTTGCGAAATATAATGTGTCGGCTAATCTATCCGGCGGCGGACTTACTCGACAGGCAGGAGCTTTGCGTTTAGGGATAGCCCGGGCGTTGATCGCGGCAGAGCCGGAGTCTAAGGATCTGTTGCGCAAGCAGGGATATTTGACCCGCGACCCTCGCGCTAAGGAGCGTAAGAAGTATGGGCAGAAGGGCGCGAGGAAGCGCTTCCAGTGGACTAAGAGGTAATATGTAAATTAATCTACAAATATAAGTTTTGAAAAGGTCCAGCTGTGAAGCTGGGCCTTTTTTATTTCTCGCAGCCAAATTTCTGTCCCCTGCTTCGGGGTGTGTGCTCGTCAAATTTTCCTCGCCCACACCCGCTCGCGGGGCCCCTTGATGGGCTGCTCGACTCAAGCCCCGTCAGCCGCCAGAGATATTGTTAGTCCGACGAGAAAAGGCTTGACTCTCGACGGGTTTTGCATTAATATTAATTTAATATGAATAAAGGAGAGAGAAATGATTAACGTAGGTATAATCGGTGCAACGGGTTATGTCGGAGAAGAATTAGTTGGACTCCTCTTAAAGCATCCTCAAGTGAAGCTGACTAATATATCTTCAAGAAGTTCAAGCGGCGAATTATTTTATGATCTATCGCCCAGATTCAAAGGGACGATCACGCTTACCTGCGATAAGCCCGATATAAAAAAGATTTGCGCAAAGAGCGATCTGGTCTTTCTTGCTCTGCCGCATACCGCTTCTATGGATTTTGTTCCGCAATTGTTGAAGGCAGGTAAGAGAGTCATCGATTTAAGCGCGGATTACAGGATTAAAGAGACGGCCGTCTATGAAAAGTTTTATGCGGTCAAACATAAAGATAAGCTTAATATCAAAGATGCTGTTTACGGTTTACCGGAGATCTACAAGGCGAAGATAAAGACGGCAAAGCTTATTGCTAATCCGGGATGCTATCCGACGGTAAGTATTCTTTCGGTTGCCCCTCTGGTAGCAACGGGGATCGCGGATATAAAATCCATAATCATCGACGCTAAGTCCGGGGTCACCGGAGCAGGGAAGAAACTCGCCGAGGGATTGCTCTTTTCAGAAGTAAACGAGGATTTCAAGGCCTACAAAGTCAATGTGCACCAGCACGGCCCGGAGATAGACCAAGAGATTTCGAAACTCGCGGGTAAAAAGATCCACGCCACTTTTGTGCCGCATCTTTTACCGGTAAACAGAGGGATCTTGGCGACTTGCTATATTAAGAAAACGCAAGGTTCGAAAGGAAAGGCCGGAGATATTTTAAGCCTTTACAAAAAATTCTATAAAGATGGACCGTTCGTAAGAATAAGAAAGCCGGGGGATTTTCCGAGGCTCAAAGACGTAGTGTATACGAATTTCTGCGATATCGGTATTCAGGAGGACGGTGAATCGGTAATTGTTATCGCGGCAATCGATAATCTGCTTAAGGGCGCCGCCGGACAGGCAGTGCAGAATATGAATATAATGTATAAATTTCCGGAAGAAGCGGCGCTCCTATGACGTTTTTAAGCAAAACTATATTACCCAGGGGTTTTAAGGCAAGCGGGGTTAGCGCCGGAATCAAGAAATCGGGAAAACCCGACCTCGCGTTATTTTATTCGGAAATATCCGCGAAAGCCGCCTGCGTGTTTACCTCGAATAAGATCAAAGCCGCGCCATTAAAGCTGAATATCAGACTTCTTAAGACTAATAAGTCGTTTCGGGCGATAATCGTAAACAGCGGTAACGCTAATTGTTTTACCGGGAGAGCGGGTTTAAAAGACGCAAACGCCGTCGCCGGATTTTTGGCTAAGGAATTAAAAGTCAGGCCCGCGAGTATCCTGGTCAATTCAACCGGGATCATCGGCAAGAGGCTGGCGGTCGATAAAATTAAAAGTTCAGTCCCTAAGCTGGTAAAGGGTCTTTCAAAAAGCGGTATTGCGCAGGCTAAAAAGGCGATTTTGACTACTGATACCTTTAGTAAAGAGGCGGGCGCGAAGTTTTTAATAGGCAATAAGCCTGTTACTATTTTAGGTGTAGCTAAAGGCGCGGGGATGATCTCTCCGGATATGGCTACCCTGTTAGTTTTTATACTTACTGATGCCGATATCTCGCAGAACGCTTTGAAAGCGGTCCTAAGTGAGAGCGTGAATAATTCTTTTAATCTCATTACCGTTGACGGTTGCATGAGCACTAATGATAGCGTCATGCTTCTGGCTAACGGCGCGGCCGGGAATGCTATTATTACGAGTGGGAAGAATCTTACGATTTTTACTAGGGTTTTAAATTCGGTTTGCCTGGAGTTAGCGAAAATGGTGGTAAAAGACGGAGAAGGTACTACTAAATTTATTGAGATCACCGTGGATAAAGCCAAAAACGAAAATGAAGCCAAGAAAGCCGCATTGGCTGTGGCTAATTCCAATCTTTTCAAGACTGCGGTTTACGGAGAGAATCCAAATTTCGGCAGGATAGCCGCAGCCATTGGCGCAAGCGGGATAGACGTGAGCGAAGAGGGTTTAAAAATAAAAGTTAGCACAATAGATAAAAAAGAAATAAAGGTTTATTGCGCTATAAATAAGGGTAAGGCAAAGGCAACGGTTTATACTTCGGACCTGACTCCGGAGTACATAAAGATAAACGCGGAGTACAACTAGTAATCATGGAAGAAGCCATAAGAAAAGCGGACGTTTTAATCGAGGCGCTCCCGTACATAAAGAAATTCCACAAGAAGGTCGTGGTGATCAAGTACGGGGGCAGCATCTTGGGCGATGAAAAAATAAGAAAAGGCGTCCTCGAGGATATTGTATTCTTGAATTTTATGGGTCTGAAACCGGTCCTGGTCCACGGTGGCGGTCCGAATATCAGCGACAGGCTGCGCCAGTCAGGTGTAAAGACCGAATTCGTGGACGGGATGAGGGTGACTGATGAGGCAACTCTGAAAGTAGTCGAGGAGGAGCTCCAGGAACTCAATGATCTGATCGTCAAAGAGATAAATGATATGGGCGCCAAAGCAGCGGGCCTTAACGGAAAGAACGATATTGTAATTGTCGAGAAGAAAAAGGCTAAAGTTGACCTGGGGTTGGTAGGGCACATTATCGGCGTCAACGCCGAAGAGATAAGCGCTGAATTAAAAAAAGATAAAATAGCGGTAATCTTGCCGATGGGTAAAGGCAAGGATAAATTATTTTATAACGTCAACGCCGATGAAGCGGCTTCTAGTGTGGCCGCGGCAATGGAAGCGGAGAAGCTGGTACTTTTGACCAACGTCAAAGGTATTATGAGAAATCCCGATGACCAGCACTCGTTTTTATCGACACTGACAGAAGAAGAGGCTAAGGGGTTGATCAAAGATAATATCATCCAGCAGGGGATGATCCCCAAGGTCAATGCTTGTTTTGATGCTTTAGATAAAGGTGTTAAAAAGGCGCACGTGATTGACGCGCGCACCCCGCACGCGCTTTTACTGGAAATATTTACCGACCAGGGGATAGGAACAGAGATAGTAAAATGAATTTAGAACAGGTTTTCGAAAGCTATAAAGAAAATATAATGCCCACTTACACCAAGGTGCCTTTGGTGTTTGTGAAAGGTAAGGGGTCTAAGTTATGGGATATTAAGGGTAAGGAGTACCTGGATTTTTTCCCGGGGTGGGGTGTAGGGAATAAGGGGTCTAAGTTGTGGGATATTAAAGGGAAAGAATATCTGGATTTCTTTCCGGGATGGGGTGTCGGTAATCTGGGCCATTGTCACCCTAAAGTGATGGATGCGGTCAGAGACCAGATCTCTAAGTTGATATTTATTCCGAACAATTATCATCATGTGCCGCAGGCAAAATTAGCTAAGGAGATTGTTTACTGGACCTATCCGGCAAAGGTATTCTTCTGTAATTCCGGAGCCGAGGCCAACGAAGGCGCTATAAAATTTGCCAGGAAGTTCGGTAAGGGCAGATACGAAATAATCACTTTTGAAGATTCTTTTCACGGCAGGACGCTGGCGACGTTAGCGGCTACGGGCCAGAAAAAATACCAGGAGGGGTTTGCCCCTCTGCCGGAGGGTTTTAAGACCGTGAAGTTCAATGATCTTGAAGCGGTAAAGAAGGCTCTTACCGATAAGACTGTGGCGATAATGCTGGAGTTGATCCAGGGCGAAGGCGGAATAAATATCGCGAGTAAAGATTTTGTCCACGGAATTAAAAAGATTTGCGAAGAGAAAAACCTGCTCTTGATTGTAGACGAAGTCCAGACTGGGATGGGCAGGACGGGAAGATTATTCTGTTATCAGCATTACGGGATAACTCCGGATATTATGACTCTGGCCAAAGCGTTGGGTGGAGGGCTACCCATAGGAATGATGGTGGTTAAAAAGGAAATCGCGGATACTTTGCAGCCCGGTATGCATGCTTCTACATTCGGCGGAGGCCCGGTTATCTGTAAGGCAGCACTGGCGTCATTAACCGCGATACAGAAAGAAAAGCTGCTTGCTAAGGCCCAGAAGACGGGAGAATATCTGCTTGAAAAACTGCATAAACTTAGAGACAGGTATCCGGCGATCAACGAAGTAAGGGGGATGGGGTTGATGATAGGACTGGATCTTAATATTCCCGGTAAGCCGTTGGTCGAAAAGTGTTTTGAGAAAGGGCTTTTAATAAATTGTACGCATGATACGGTAATAAGACTGATGCCGGCTTTAAATATAAGCATCAAGGAAGTGGATAGGGCTATTGATATAATCGAGAAATCACTAATAGAGGTCCTAAAATGAAAAAAGACCTGATTTCAATAAAAGATTTAAGTAGCGCGCAGATCGAGAATATCTTTAGCTTAACGGGCCAGCTTAAGAAGAATAGGCTGAAATTTAATAAGGTATTATCCGGCAAGACCATCGCGCTTATTTTTCAGAAGCCTTCGAACAGGACGCGGGTATCTTTTCAGGTGGGGATGTACCAGTTGGGAGGGAATTCCATATATTTATCCCCCAGCGAGATCAATCTCGGAGTAAGAGAGAGTATCTCCGATGTTGCTAAAACACTTTCAAGATATGTAGACGGTATAGTCTTAAGGACCTTTGAACATAAAACCGTCGTGGATATGGCGAATGCCGCGAGTATCCCTGTAATAAACGGGCTCTCGGATTTCTCGCATCCCTGTCAGGCATTGGCGGATGTTTATACGGTTAAAGAAAAATTGAAGAAATTGAAAGGTAAGACTCTGGTCTATGTAGGAGATGGGAACAATGTCTGCAATTCCCTGCTTTTTGCCTGCGCTAAGGCCGGGTTAAATATGAATGTCGGCGCTCCTAAGGGATATCAGCCGGATAAAAAGGTATTAGAGGAATCAATAAAATTAGCGCAAGCTTCAAAGGCAAGCATTAAGTTATTCGATAATGCAATTGACGCGGCTGAGGGGTCAGATGTACTTTATACCGATGTCTGGGCAAGCATGGGCCAGGAAAAAGAGACAGAGGCGAGAAAGAAGATATTTAAGGAGTTTCAGCTAAATGCGAAACTTTTGAAATCAGCCAATAAGGGATGTTTGATCATGCACTGTTTGCCCGCGCACAGGGGGGAAGAGATAACCGCGGAAGTGATCGATAGCAAGAATTCGGTGGTCTTCGATCAGGCGGAGAATAGGATGCATGTCCAGAAAGCGGTATTAATAAAATTATTAGGAGATAAATGATGAAGAAGGTTGTTTTAGCGTATTCCGGCGGATTAGATACTTCCTGTATAGTGAAATGGCTTGCGGACAGGGGCTATGAAGTAGTTTGTTTCGTGGCTGACCTTGGCCAGGGTTTAGGCAAAGGCGAAGACTTGGATGCGATAGAAGAGAGAGCTCTCGCCGCAGGAGCGACTAAAGTTTACATAAAAGACCTTCAGGACGAATTCGTCGAGGATTTTGTCATTCCGGCTTTAAAGGCTAACGCGGTTTACGAAGGTAAATATTTATTGGCTACTGCCTTAGGTAGGCCGTTGATCGCTAAATATCTGGTCGATATCGCGCACAAAGAAAAGGCTATTGCGATTGCCCACGGCTGCACCGGGAAAGGGAATGATCAGGTAAGATTTGAAGTCACTGCCGGTATACTCGATCCGAAATTGGAGATCCTGGCTCCGGTAAGGGAGTGGGAATTCA
>JAPLLM010000126.1:9567-23580 GCA_026387555.1 Candidatus Omnitrophota bacterium
ATATGCCAGAGAAAACGGCATACCCATCGATGTGACTAAGAAGAAGCCTTACAGTATCGACAGGAATATCTGGGGGATCAGCATCGAGTCGGGCGTATTAGAAAATCTGGAGCAGGAGCCGCCGGAAGATGCTTATATGATAACTTCAAGCCCGAGCGGCCAATCGACATATCCTAAATATATCGAGGTGTATTTTGAGAAAGGCGTGCCGAAGAGGATCGACGGGAGGGCTTATAAACTTAAGACGTTGATCAGCCACCTTAATGAAATCGGCGGCCTCTATGGCGTGGGAAGAAGCGATTTAGTTGAAAACAGGCTCGTGGGTATTAAGTCCAGAGAGATCTATGAAGCGCCGGCAGCGACTATATTGCATATTGCCCATAGGGAATTGGAGAATTTGGTTTTGGATAGGGAGCTGGCGCATTTTAAAGAGATCGTGGCGCTGAAATATTCGGAATTAGTCTATTACGGGCTATGGTATTGTGCATTAAAGGACGCGTTGGACGGATTTGTGAATTCTACGCAAAAATACGTCACCGGAAGCATCAGGCTGAAGCTTTTTAAAGGTAATTGCGTGGCAGTAGGCAGAAAATCCAAGCACTCGCTTTACAAGAAAGAATTAAGCACCTACGGCAAAGAGGATAAATTCGACCAGAAACTTGCTGAAGGTTTTATCAAGCTTTGGGGCATGCCGTATAAAAGATAGGGGATAGAATGGCTAATAAATTATGGGGGACTAGATTCCCGAAAGGCACAAACAGCCTGACGGACAAATTTACCTCAAGCATTGCTTTTGACAAGAGGCTGGCGGTCTATGATATTTTAGGTAGCATCGCCCATGCTAAGATGCTGGGTAAACAGAAAATAATTCCGCCTGCGGATGCCAATAAAATCGCAAAAGGGCTGAACGCCATTTTAAAAGACGTTGAGAGCGGTAAATTCAAATTCGACCCGCAGGCAGAAGATATCCACTCTAATGTTCAGGATCTTTTGGCTAAGAAAATCGGCCAGGTAGCGCATAAATTACACACCGCGCGTTCAAGAAATGACCAGATAGCATTAGATGTAAAGATGTATATCAAGGATGAGATCAGCGTTTTGACGGAGTTAGTCACAGACTTACAGAAAGCCATATTGAAATTCGCCAAAACAAATTCTAAGGTGATCATTCCGGGATATACGCATTTACAGGTGGCGCAGTGCGTGCTTCTGGCGCACCATATGCTGGCTTATATTGAAAGTTTAGAAAGAGATAAAGAGAGATTGCTCGATGCTTACAGGAGAATGGATAAGATGCCTCTGGGTTCCTGCGCTCTTTCCGGAACCGGTTTAAAGATCAACCGGGACATGGTAAGAAAGGAACTGGGGTTTAAGGCTGTCACCGAAAATAGTATTGATAGCGTAAGCGATAGAGATTATATAATCGAGACCTTGGCGGCGTTATCGATTTTATCGGTGCATTTATCCAGGATCGCCGAAGACTTGATCTTATGGTCGACCAAGGAATTCAATTTTATCGACATAGATTTTTCTTTTTGCACCGGCTCAAGCATTATGCCGCATAAGAAGAATCCCGATGTGCTGGAGTTGATCAGGGGCTCGGTGGGCAAAGTCCAGGGTGACCTTTCTAATATTTTGATGCTTATGAAAGGGTTACCCATGTCTTACAACAGGGATATGCAGTTGGATAAACCGCCGCTCTTTGACGGTATTGATACGGTCAAAGGGATGCTTGAAATATTTGTAGCACTTTTTGCCAATATTGTCATAGAAAAAGAAGCAGTCGCCTCCAAGCTGGATGACGAAGCGCTTTTTTCCGTGGATATCGTCGAGTATTTGATCAAGAAAGGCATATCTTACAGAGAGGCTCACGATATCGTGGGTGCAATGGTCAGGGATTGTTTGGATAAGGGTAAAAAGATATCGAGTTTAAACAATGCGCAACTGAGAGTTTATTCGCCTAAGCTCGGGCCTGACGTAAAAAAGTTCCTGAGCGCCTGGGCGTCGGTCAACCTGAAGAATTCTTTTGGCGGGACAAGCCCGAAACAGGTGCAAGGGCAGTTGGAGAAATGGGGTAAAAAATAAATGCACGAATTCAAATATAAAGGAAACCAGTTTTATTGCGAAAAGATAAAAATCGAGGAGCTGGCGGTTAGATTCGGTACGCCGCTCTATGTTTACAGCTACCATACTTTAGTCGACCATTTCCTGAAATTACGCAATGCCTTTCGTTCTATTAAGCCGTTGATCTGTTATTCGGTAAAAGCGAATTCCAATCTGGCTATCCTAAGGGCATTGGTCAATATCGGAGCGGGTTTGGATATTGTCTCAGGCGGAGAATTGTACCGCGCGCTTAAAGCTGGATGTCCGCCGCAAAAAATAGTCTACGCCTCGGTAGGTAAAACCGATAAAGAAATAGAAGAGGCGATCAGGAGCAAGATATTATTTTTTAACGTAGAGAGTGCGGCGGAATTAGAGAATATTAACCGCATCGCGGGCAGGCTTAACCGCGTGGTCCAGGCCGCGATCCGCATTAATCCGGATGTCGAGCCTAAGACTCATAAATATATAACTACGGGGAAAATCACCAATAAATTCGGGATTGATTTTAAGAATGCCGGTCAGATGTTATTATTGCGCCGCGCATTTCCGAACGTGAGATTGTCGGGGCTGCATATCCATATCGGTTCCCAGATAACCGAGAGCGAACCTTATGTAGCGGCGATAAACAAGACTATCGCGTTTGTCGGGGCTTTGCGCAAGAAGGGGATAAAACTTGAATATCTTAATATCGGAGGCGGGCTGGGTATAATCTACAATCAGGAGACGCCCCAGACCGCGGAGAGATTTGCGGCAAAGATACTTCCTTTATTAAGAAAATCCGGCCTAAAGATAATATTGGAGCCGGGCAGGTTCATCGCGGGCAATGCCGGAGTGCTGGTTACCCGCGTGCAGTATATTAAGAATACTCCCAAAAAGAAATTTATCATCGTGGACGCCGGAATGAATGACCTTATCCGGCCGGCCTTGTATGAGGCGTATCATCAAGTACTTCCTTTGAATAAATCAAGGGGTGCTTTGGAGTGTGCGGATGTAGTCGGGCCTATCTGCGAAAGCGGAGATTTCTTTGCCAAAGAGCGCAAGCTTCCTAAGATGAAAGAAGGGGATTATCTGGCAGTGATGAGCGCAGGCGCTTACGGCTTTAGTATGTCATCGAATTATAACTCCAGGCGCAGGGCGGCAGAGGTCATGGTTCTTGAAGACCGGGCGATCGTGATCAGAAAAAGGGAGACTTACGAGGACTTAACCGAAAAGGAGACTATTCCACCTTTTCTTTCGAGTATTTAAAATGAAAAAAATTAATTTTACCAAGATGGTAGCTTCCGGTAATGACTTTGTGGTGGCGGTAGAACCCGAGTTGCGGGGTTTTAAGCTTGGGCCATTGGCTAAAACGATCTGCGATAGAAGATTCGGAGCAGGTGCAGACGGACTCCTGGTTTTAGGAAAATCAAAGAGGGCGGGAGTGCGCATGCGCATATTTAACGCCGACGGGTCTGAAGCAGAGATGTGCGGAAACGGGGCGCGCTGCGCAGCACTATTCGCCAAATCAAAAATTAAATCAGGGATTGAAACAATTGCAGGCATAATTGAAGCAAGGGTAAAGAATGATTACGCAAGGATAAAACTAACCGACCCTAAGAGTATTAAATTAGACATCCCGATCAAGGTCGGGGCCAGGATTATGAAGGTCAATTTCTTAAATACCGGAGTCCCGCACGTCGTGATATTTGTGCAGGGGTTGGATAAATTGAATGTCGGTTTAATAGGCAGGTATATCCGCCGTCACCGTCAATTCGCTCCCGCCGGGACAAACGTTAATTTTATCGAGGTGCTCGGGCCAAATTCCATAGCGATACGCACTTATGAGCGTGGGGTTGAGGATGAGACTTTAGCCTGTGGCACAGGGAGCGCTGCTTCGGCGATCGTCTTTGCCTTAAAAGGAGCGAAAGGAAGCCCGATCAAACTAAAGACTAAAGGTGGAGATGTTCTGAAAGTTTATTTTGATAAATGCGGAGATAAATTTAAAAATGTCTGGCTAGAAGGCAAGGCCAGGAAGGTTTACGAAGGAGAATATTATGTTTAGAGGTTCGATCACGGCAATGGTCACACCGTTTAGAAATGGATTAGTGGATGAAAAGAAATTCCGGGAATTAATCGATTTCCAGATAAAAAACGGCACGACCGGGATAGTCCCATGCGGCACTACCGGCGAATCAGCGACCCTTAATTTTGAAGAGCACGACCGGGTTATTGAGATCGCCATCGACCAGGCCAAAAAAAGGATCCAGGTCATCGCCGGGACAGGCTCAAATTCTACGGAAGAAGCCATAATGCTTACCCGCCACGCCGAGAAGGCGGGCGCGGATGCTTCTCTGCAGGTTTCTCCTTATTATAACCGCCCGACCCAAGCCGGCCTTTACGCGCATTTTAAGGCGATCGCCGATTCGGTAAAGATCCCGATCATGCTTTATAATATCGCTTCGCGCACCGGGGTAAATATCGAGCCCGAGACTATCGCCAAGCTGGCTAAAGACTGTAAAAATTTAATCGCGGTAAAAGAAGCCTCGGGTAGCCTCGATCAGATGTCGCGCATCAAGCAGCTCTGCCCGAAGGATTTTGAATTACTTTCAGGAGATGATTCTTTAACCCTGCCTGTTTTAAGTATCGGCGGCACGGGAATCGTCTCGGTTGTCTCAAATATCGTTCCCAAAGATGTGGCGGAGATGGTCGGTGAATTTGAAAAAGGGAATATCAAGAGAGCCAGAGAAATACATTACAAGCTGCTGCCTCTTATAAAAGCGGTATTCCTGGAGACTAACCCGATCCCCGTAAAGACGGCGATGGGCATATTGGGTATGTGCGAGCCTGGGTTACGCCTGCCTATGTGTCCGATGTCGGCGGAGAATCAGGAAAAGTTAAAGAAGGCCCTTAGGGATTATGGGCTTTTAAGATAAAGGAGAAGATTGATGATCAAATTAGGGATAGCCGGAGTTTGCGGAAGGATGGGGAGGCGTATTTTTGAACTTGCCTCTTACGATAAAGAATTCGACATTACTTTAGCCTTGGAGAAGAAAGGCACGCCCATGATCGGTAAAGATATCGGTAAATTGAAGATATCCTCTACCGCCGATGGGATGTTCCTTATAGATGTTCTGGTGGATTTTACCGTACCCGAAGCCACCGATACCAACCTTGATTACGTGGCCCGCCACAAAAAGGCGCTGGTCTTAGGGACCACCGGTTTGAGCGATACCCAGATCAAAAAGGTCGAAGAAGTATCTAAGATAGTCCCGGTGGTATTTTCTCCGAATATGGCTATCGGAGTAAATGTATTATTCGCAATGCTTCCGGAGTTGGCTAAAAAACTCGGGCCCGATTACAGTATTGAAATAATCGAAGCGCATCATAAGGGAAAGAAAGATGCGCCTTCGGGGACCGCCAAGAAGTTGGCGCAAGTCTTAGCGGATGCTACCAGAAAAGAGATACCTACGCATGCCGTACGTTTGGGGGATATCGTCGGAGACCATACCGTGATATTCTGCGGTAATTCCGAGCGCATTGAAGTGAAGCATCAGGCGCATACGCGTGATTTATTTGTTGTCGGCGCGTTGAGGGCCGCTAAGTGGGTCTTTAATAAACCCGCAGGGCTTTATTCAATGCAAGACGTTTTGAAATAAGGAGAAAAATGTTTAAGTTATCTAAAAAAATCCAGTCATTACCGCCGTATCTGTTCCTTGAAATAGATAAGGCGAAAAGAAAAGCCCGCGCCGAAGGCCGGGATATCATTGATTTGGGGGTAGGAGACCCGGATCAGCCTACGCCGAAATTCATCATCGATGCGCTTTATCAGGCAGCCCAGGATTCGGCTAATCACCGCTATGCCTTGGATCAGGGGATGCCGACCCTGCGTCGCTCTATAGAAGGCTGGTACAAAAGAAGATTTAATGTAAATCTCAATCCGGATACGGAGATACTCCCTTTGATCGGCTCAAAAGAAGGGTTGGCGCATTTTCCTCTGGCTTTTCTTAACCCCGGAGATTATTCTCTGGTTCCTGACCCGTGTTATCCTCCCTATAAAGGCGGGACTATTCTTGCAGGCGGCAAGCCGTTTATTATGCCTCTCTTGGAGTCTAACGATTTTCTCCCGGATCTTAAAAAAATTCCGAACTCCGTACTCAAAAAAACAAAGTTACTCTATATTAATTATCCGAACAATCCCACTAATGCCTGCGCAGATAAAGGTTTTTACAAAGAAGTGGTGAGTTTTGCTACAAAACATAAACTCATCGTGGTTTCAGACCTAGCTTATTCGGAGATGACTTATGATGGATATCGCGCGCCGAGTTTTCTTGAGATGGAAGGGGCACGGGAAGTTGGCATAGAGTTCCATTCTCTATCCAAAACTTACAATATGACCGGTTGGCGCGTTGGCTGGGCCTGCGGAAATCCCCAGTTAATCAGCGCCTTAGCTAAAATAAAGTCTAATATCGATTCGGGGATATTCTCCGCGGTGCAGCTTGCCGCAATCGCCGCGCTGGAAGGGCCGCAGGATTATATTAAAAATATGTGCCTTTTGTACCAGGAGAGGCGCAACGTGTTGATGAGAGGGCTTGATTCTTTGGGGTGGAAGGCTAGTCTACCCAAAGCTACTTTCTATGTCTGGATAAGAATTCCCAAAAAGACGAACTCAATAAAATTCGCGGCGGAGATACTTCAAAAAGCGGATATTGTGGTTACTCCAGGAGTCGGATTCGGGGAATACGGCGAAGGATACATCCGCATGGCGCTAACCGTCCCCGAGGAGCGCATAAACCAGGCAATTGAACGCTTAAAAAAGATATTTTGATGCAGGATTGTTTTGTAGGGTTGGGTTCTAATCTGGGGAATAAACGCAAAAATTTATTAAAGGCTTTGCAAAAAATCAAACAGTTAAAAGAGACAAAGATAATTAAAGCTTCTAAAATCATCCAGTCTATGCCTTTAGGCGGCCCCAAACAGCCGAAGTTCCTCAATGCCGTAATTAAGCTACGCACCGAACTCTCGCCGCTATCACTCCTCAAGAAGTTAAAAAATATAGAAGCCGAGCTGGGACGCAAAAAGACGGTCCGTTGGGGGCCAAGGGTGATAGATCTGGATATATTGCTTTATTCGGACAGGATAATCGAAACTAAAGAGTTAACCGTACCGCATCCGCGGATATTCGAGCGCGATTTTGTGATTAAGCCGCTGCTAGAGGTTTTATGAAGACTATCACCAAGCCCGATGCCATGTTTAAGGCTGTCATGGCAGTTAAAACTAAAGGCAAGAGCGTCGGATTCGTGCCTACGATGGGCGCACTGCATGAGGGGCATTTAAGTTTGATCCGCAGGGCGCGCAAGGATAATGATATAGTAGTAGTCAGTATCTTTGTAAATCCCGCGCAATTCGCTCCCGGCGAGGATTTAAAAAAATATCCCCGTCCGGTTAGTAAAGATATCGCGCTCTGCCGCAAGGCCGGAGTAGATTTTATATTCTATCCTTTACCGAAAGATATTTATCCGCAGGGTTTCAAGACTTATGTTTCAGTCGACGATCTTAGCCAGGTATTGTGCGGTAGAACGCGGCCCGGGCATTTCCGAGGAGTAGCTACGGTTGTGGCAAAGCTATTGAATGTCACGCAGCCGGATATCCTTTATTTGGGCCAGAAAGACGCGCAGCAGGCAATAATAATCAAGAGAATGGCCGAGGACCTGAATTTTCCGGTTAAAGTCCGGGTTATGTCTACCGTAAGAGAGAAGAATGGTTTAGCTTTAAGTTCGCGTAATGCTTATCTGAACAAAAAAGAAAAAGAAGACGCTCTGGTGTTGTTCAAGTCGCTAAACTTAGCTCTACTCTTGATCAAGGGCGGATTGCGCGATGCAGGAAGGCTCATCAAGAGGGTGCGCGAATTAATCAGCAAAAAAAAGAGCGCGAAGATCGATTATATTGCGATTGTAAATGCCGAGACCTTGGAGCCGCTGAATAAGATTAGAGGAAACTGTCTTATTGCTCTGGCGGTGCGTATCGGTAAAACTAGATTGATCGATAACGTATTACTCAAAGTATGAAGAAAATCAGGGTTGGAATTGTTGGCTGCGGCGCGATCGGGACTTCTCTGGCTAAGGCAGTGGCCAGGGATTTTTCTAAAGGTGCCCGGTTATCCGCGCTCTACGATATTAATTTAAAGAAAACTAAGGATTTGTCTCGGGTGCTTGCGAGAAATATCGCAGTCAGTAAACTTAGCCAGCTGATCAGTAAAAGCGATCTGGTAATAGAAGCGGCTTCGGCAAAAGTTTCAGCGGATATAGCGTACGCGGCGTTAAATTCCCGGCGGGATGTAATGGTAATGAGCGTCGGCGGGTTGGTCGGGAAGATCGATAAAATAAAATCTCTGGCTGTAAAAATGGGCCGTAAGGTTTATATCCCCAGCGGGGCTATATCCGGCATCGATGCCGTGAAGGCAGCGCGCATGGGCAGAATAAAGAAAGCTACTTTAACCACTACAAAAAATCCTCTGGCTTTTAAAGGGGTTAAATACGTTGAGGATAAGTTCGGTAGTTTAAGGAATATTAAGAAGCCTCTGGTTTTATTCTCGGGCCCGGCGCTGAAGGCGGTGAAATATTTCCCACAGAATATCAATGTCGCCGCGGTATTAAGCCTGGCGGGAGTGGGTGCTGCTAAAACAATAGTCAAAATCATCGCCTCTCCTAAGGTAAAGAAGAATATACACGAGATCAATATTATTGCCGAGGCAGGGGATATCTTTACGCGTACCGAGAATATTTTGCATCCGGATAACCCTAAGACAAGTTTTTTAGCCGTTCTTTCGGCGAAGGCAGTGTTAAACCAGATTTTAGAGCCGGTTAAAATCGGCACGTAATAAAAATAAATAAAAAGAAGGAGGTGAATTAAGACAATGGCAGAAAAATTAGTGAAGCTGGGTATCAAAAGAGTCAAGGGTTGCCTCTATTACATTGACAAACAAGGTGATGTTTCATGCGCCAAGATGGCGAGAGGTACCAAGAAAGGCGGAAGCCCGAAGAAGGTGGCCAAGGTAGGCATCAAAAGAAAAGAAGGCTATCTTTATTTCTTGGATAAGAAAGGCGATGTCTCCTGCGCCAAGATGAAGAGGGGCGGCAAGAGAAAAAAGAGATAAGAGTTTGTTTAAAAAAGAAAGCTCCTGTAATGGACTAATCATTAACTTACATTTACAGGGGCTTTCTTTTTTGTTATAATCTGACCTATGTTAGAAGGCAAAAAGATAGTGGTAGTGATGCCCGCCTACAACGCGGAAAAGACGCTGGAAGATACTTTTCGCGATATCCCCAAAGGCGTTGTTGATGATGTGTTGGTTGTGGATGACCATAGCCACGACAGGACAGTGGAGGTGGCGCGGCGTCTCGGACTTGAAGTCTTTGAGCATGATAAAAATTTGGGTTATGGGGCAAACCAGAAGACCTGCTATAAAGAGGCGCTTAAAAAAGGCGCGGATATAGTAGTGATGCTTCATCCGGATTACCAGTATCCGCCTAAGTTGATTACTGCCATGGCCGGGCTTATCGCATCCGGTATGTTTGACGTAGTCCTCGGCTCCAGGATACTCGGAGGTATGGCCTTAAAAGGCGGGATGCCTTTTTATAAATATATATCTAATCGCGCGCTTACTTTTGTCGGGAATATCCTCCTAGGTGAGAAATTATCCGAATATCACACAGGGTATCGGGCCTTTTCCAGGGAGGTACTGTTAAAACTCCCCCTGTTGGAAAACTCCGACGATTTTGTCTTTGATAACCAGATGCTCGCCCAGACTGCGTATTTCGGTTTTAAAATAGGCGAGATAACAGCGCCTTCAAAATATACCCTTGATTCATCATCCATATCTTTTAAAAGAAGTGTTGCTTACGGTTTCGGAGTGCTGGCAACGGGAATAAAATTCATCCTGCAGAAATCAAAGTTGGCTGCTTTTCCAATTTTTGACCCCAATGGAAAAAAAATCTAATTTAATATTCTTCCTGCTTCTGGCCTTGGCGTTTACTGCCGTTTGCTTGAGCCTAAAGGGCATCGAGTTTAACGGTGTCGCCGACGAAGGGCATTATCTGGGATATGCCAGCCACTTGGAGGCAAACGGAATCGGGTCGTACAAAGACTTATTCTGGAAATACACGCAGAATCCTGATTGGTGGATCTTTGCCAGTCCCCTGCGCGCCGGTTTCTTGATCATTTCCGCTCTCTGGCTCAAGATTCTAGGCCACTCTTTCTTTAACCTTGCCTGTCTCTCCGTATTCTTTTATTTATTATTTTTAGCGGTAAACTTTTATTTTTCCAGGGTTTATTTTGGTAGTAATTTGGCGCTCCTTTTTACTATACTTCTGGCGTTTTCTCCGATTGAAATGGCTATGGCAAGGCGAGCCCTGCTTGAAAGCGCGGTAGCGCTTACTTGCAGCGCTTCTATCTGGCTATTCTGGGACTACCTGCAAAGGCGCAAGAGTTATAAGCTGTTTATTTTCGCGTTGGTATATGCCGCGGCAATTTTGATCAAGGAGAGCTCGGTGTTGTTGTCAATTGTTTTTGCCGGTTTTCTCCTGATCCGCGCCCTTTATTTTAAATTAAGAGTTACGCTTGCCGAAGTTATTGCTATCTGCGTATTACCTCCGGTATTATTCGTGCTTGCGCTTATTGTCTTGGGGGGAGGTCCCTATATTGCATATATTTCACAGATCATTATATGTTCGCCTTCGAATAACGCTTACGCCTTACTTTTCGGGCGAGGGCCGTGGTTTCGCTACTTAATAGATTTCTTTGCGCTATCCCCGTTGGTAATGATCTTGTCCCTGGGTTTTATTACGTATTATTTTACCTTAAAAAAACGCGAGGGAACGGTTTCTTATTTCATCTTTGTTTTTCTGGCAGCCTTCTGTTTGTTTAACTTATTTACTAAAAATGTCCGCTATGTGATCTTGCTGGATATGCCCTTAAGGTTGTTTACTCTGCTGATGATAAAGGAGTTATGTCAGAGATATTTTCCCAAAGCCGTCATGCCGGCGATGACCGTCTGTGTGCTTTTATTGGTAAGCGCCGATTATCTGAATTTTCATAGTATTTTTGTCCGCGAGGCTGTTTATGACCCGGTAAGTTTTTCTTTGTTTAAAGCCAATCACATGATCCCGTAAGTAGAAACCCCATCTGATCCGGTTTAAGGAGCTATATGACGCAAAGTGATTCTATAATTATCCGCGGGGCAAAAGAACATAATCTAAAGAACATAAACCTGGAACTTCCCCGCAATAAACTCATTGTGTTCACCGGGTTATCGGGTTCGGGTAAGTCCAGCATAGCCTTTGATACTATTTACGCCGAGGGCCAGCGCAGGTTTGTAGAGAGCCTTTCCAGTTATGCCCGTCAGTTCTTACAGCAGCTGCAGAAGCCTGACGTGGAACATATCGCGGGCTTGTCGCCGACGATAGCCATTGAGCAGCGCAGCGCCGGGAGTAATCCCCGTTCAACGGTCGCAACGCAGACCGAGATCTATGATTATTTGAGGCTGTTATTCGCCCGCATAGGTAAAGTATATTGTTATAAATGCGCAGCACCCATAGAGAGGCAAAGCGCTCAAGAGATAATAGAAAAGATAATTTCAAAATACAGCTTGGCCGACATTATGATCTTGGCTCCGTTAATCAGCGGAAAAAAGGGAGAGTGCCGCGATATTTTCAGTTCTATTCAGAAAACAGGATTTGTGCGCTGCCGGGTGGACGGGAAGATCAACGAGCTGCCGTTTAATTTAAAGCTGGCCAAATACAAGGCGCATAATATTGAGGTAGTAGTGGATAGGCTTAATGTCAAACCCGATTCAAAAAAGCGCCTTACGGATTCGGTGGAGACTGCGCTTAAGGTCGGTAAGGGTATCGTAATCATTTCTCAACCCGGGAAAACCGACCTGGTGTTTAGCGAAAAATATGCCTGCGCAAAATGCGGGATAAGTTATACGGAGGTTGAGCCGCGTTCATTTTCTTTTAACTCTCCGTTCGGCGCCTGCCCCGAATGCAACGGCTTGGGGATTAAGCTTGAATTTGATCCGGATCTGGTGGTTCCGGACAAGAATAAATCCATTAACGAGGGCGCGATCGCTCCCTGGAAGAGGGGCGGGAGAGGCTATATTTTATATTACCGCTGGCTCATCCGCGAACTCTCGAGCCTTTTGGGTTTTGATCTAGATCTTCCTTTTAAGAAACTGAATAAGGCTACGCAAAAAGCAATACTTTACGGTTCGGAAGAGTTTGTGGGAAATAAGCCTTACGAGGGAGTGATACCGCATCTGGAGAGGCTATTCCGGACGACGGAGAGCGATTATCTGAAAGAAGAGATCACTAAGTTCATGTCCAGTCTACCGTGTCCGTCTTGCAACGGGGCAAGGCTCAGGAAAGAGTCTTTGAGCGTAAAAGTAAATAATAAGAATATCCGGGAGGTGACCCAGCTATCCATTAAAGAAGCGCGCCATTACTTTAGCGCGCTCGATTTAAGCGAAAAAGATAAACTTATCTCCAGGCAAGTCCTCAAGGAAATAAATCAGAAACTGGAATTCTGCGTCAACGTCGGCCTTGATTATCTTACCTTGGATAGGAAGAGCGCTACCTTGTCCGGCGGAGAAGCGCAGAGGATACGCCTGGCTACTCAAGTAGGCTCCGGGTTAGTCGGCGTCCTTTATGTGCTGGATGAGCCGAGCATCGGCCTGCACCAGAAGGATAATTTTAAATTGCTTAAGACCCTGATAGCGCTGCGCGACCTCGGCAATACCCTGATCGTTGTCGAGCATGACGAAGCGACAATACGCGCCGCAGATTATATCGTTGACCTTGGCCCGGGCGCAGGTAGGCACGGAGGAGAAGTAGTCTTTGCGGGAAATATCCAGGGGCTGCTTAAAGATAGTACTTCGTTAACCGCGAAATACCTGCGCCGCGAATTAACGATAAGACCTCCGGATAGAAGAAGGCCCCAAGACCCGGCCAAGATGCTTGAGATAAAAGGGGCAAGCGAGCATAATTTAAAAAATATCGATGTCAAATTTCCTCTGGGTAATTTTATCTGCGTAACCGGAGTATCCGGTTCCGGCAAATCAACGCTGATCGATGAAATATTGTATAAGGCCCTGGCGCAAAGGCTTTATAAGTCAAAAGACAAGCCTGGGGCTTACATTAAGATTACCGGTACGGAGCATGTCGATAAAATAATCGAAGTGGACCAGTCTCCTATCGGGCGCACCCCGCGTTCGAACCCGGCGACTTATACCGGGGTATATTCTCACATCCGAGATTTATTTGCAAATCTTCCCGAGGCTAAAATACGCGGATACAAAGCCGGGCGTTTTTCTTTCAATGTCAAGGGCGGGCGCTGCGAGGCATGCATGGGCGACGGGATAAAAAAGATCGAGATGCACTTTTTGCCTGACGTCTATGTGAAGTGCGATGTCTGCAAAGGGCTAAGATTCAATGAAGCTACCCTGGAAGTAAAGTATAAAGGTAAATCTATCTCTGACGTTCTGGATTTGACCGTGGAAGAGGCCGTAGAATTATTTGCTAACATTCCGCCGATAAGAAACACCCTGGCGCTTCTTGTTGAGGTGGGTTTGGGGTATATTCAGTTGGGCCAGTTCGCTACGACCCTTTCAGGGGGAGAAGCGCAGCGCGTTAAGCTTTCTTCTGAATTGAGCAAGCGCTCAACTGGGAAGACGCTTTATATTCTGGACGAGCCTACTACGGGGTTGCATTTTGCGGATGTGGAAAAGCTTATTTCAGTGCTGCAGAGGCTTACCGACAAAGGTAATACGGTCGTAGTGATCGAACATAATCTGGAAGTGATCAAATGCGCGGATTACATTATCGATCTGGGGCCGGAAGGCGGGGATAAGGGGGGAGAGTTAGTCGCTTCCTCAAGCCC
>JAPLLM010000134.1 GCA_026387555.1 Candidatus Omnitrophota bacterium
CCGACGACCGCACGGATAAAGAATCGGTATTTGAGTTTGCCGGCGGGATAGTCTCTTTCGTCGAGTATTTAAATAAAAATAAAAACCCGCTGCACAACAAAGTGGTGTATTTCCAAAAGACGCAAGACGATATTGTGGTCGAGGTGGCCCTGCAATATAACGACGGGTATGCCGAGACGATGTACTCTTTTGCTAATAATATAAACACCATCGAGGGCGGCACGCATTTATCCGGGTTTAAGTCAGCACTTACGCGCGCCATCAACCAGTACGCTAAGTCTAAGAATCTGCTTAAGGACGACATCGCCATTACCGGGGATGATGTGCGCGAAGGCCTTACCGCGGTCATCAGCGTAAAGGTGCCTAATCCGCAATTCGAAGGCCAGACCAAAACTAAATTAGGCAACTCTGAAGTCGAAGGCCTGGTCGCCTCGGCAAGCTTTGAATCGCTGAGTTCTTATTTTGAGGAGAATCCGTCGGTAGCTAATAAAATAATCGATAAGGTCATCGTGGCATCGCGCGCGCGCGAGGCAGCGCGCAAAGCCAGAGAGCTTACGCGGCGCAAGGGCGCGTTAGAAGGCGCGGGCCTGCCGGGGAAATTAGCCGACTGCTCGGAGCGCGACGCAGCGCTCTGCGAATTATATATCGTAGAAGGAGATTCCGCCGGCGGTTCAGCCAAACAAGGCCGTGACAGAAGGTTCCAAGCGATACTCCCTATTAAAGGAAAGATATTGAACGTAGAAAAATCGCGCATGGATAAAATCTTGTCTAACGATGAGATCCGCACTATTATTACTGCTTTGGGGACGGGTATTGGCGAAGAATTCGATATTGCCAAGCTGCGTTATCATAAAATAATGCTGATGGCGGATGCGGACGTGGATGGTTCGCACATAAGGACCCTACTCTTGACTCTGCTCTATCGCCATTTGCCTAAGCTGGTTGAGGGAGGGTATGTATATATTACCCAGCCGCCGCTTTATAAAATTAAAAGGGGCCAGCGCGAAGAGTACATTCAGACCGAGCAGCAGTTGAATGATATGCTTTTGGAGCTGGGCAGGGAAGGACATAAGTTTGTGCGTATGAAAGACAAAGAAGCCTTTACAGACAACAAGTTTAAAGATCTCCTGGATCTCTTGGTGGAGTTGGAGAGAGCGGGCCGTATTCTGGAGAAAAAGGGAGTGGATTTTACGAAATACCTCACTCTTAGTCACCCAAAGTCCAAAAAGATGCCTATTTATAGGGTAAAAGTGGAGGGAAAAGAGCATTTTGTCTATTCTGATAAGGAATTAGCCGCACTTTCAGACAAAGACGAGAAAGAAGCGGGTCGAGATGTGCTGGAACTCTATGAATCCCAAGAGATTGAGGAGTTGATGGCTAAAGTCGAAAAAATGGGCCTGGATATGGAAACTTATGCTGCGGGCGCAGCGTTGGTTGCGGAGCCAAGAGGTAAGGAAGTAGCTAAAAAGCCCAAGCCGCTATTCAAAATAACCAATGAAAAGGACGATAAAGACCTGTTTAATTTAAAAGACGTTTTGGTTTATATTAAAGAAGTGGCGAGCCGTGGTATGCATATCCAAAGATATAAGGGCTTGGGAGAAATGAATCCGCACCAACTTTGGGATACTACTATGGATCCGGAAAAACGCACTATTTTAAAGGTCACCTTAGAAGATTCGGTGGAAGCAGACAAAATGTTTACGGTTTTAATGGGTGACGCTGTTGAGCCGCGCCGCCAATTTATAGAAGAGTTTGCGCATCAAGTAAAGAATCTGGATATTTAATATGTATACTAGAAACGAAAAGATAATCCCGGTCTACATCGAAGAAGAGGTAAAGGATTCCTACCTTAATTACGCTATGAGCGTAATCGTAGGCCGCGCCCTTCCCGATGTGCGCGACGGGCTAAAGCCGGTACATCGCAGGATATTATTTGCGATGCAGGAGTTAAATCTCGAACACTCTAAGCCATACAAAAAATGCGCGCGTATCGTCGGCGAAACCATGGGTAAGTATCATCCTCATGGCGATATGGCTATTTATGATACTTTAGTGCGCATGGCGCAAGATTTCTCTCTACGCTATCCTCTGGTTGATGGCCAAGGTAACTTCGGTTCGGTCGACGGAGACGCAGCCGCGGCTATGCGCTACACCGAGGCCCGGCTTGCCGCTATCTCCGATGACATGCTCGGAGATATTGATAAGGATACGGTTAATTTCGGGCCCAACTTCGACGCCTCTTTAAAAGAGCCATTATTATTTCCGGCGGCCCTACCCAATCTTTTGGTAAACGGCTCAAGTGGTATCGCCGTCGGCATGGCTACGAATATCCCGCCGCACAATTTAAATGAAGTCGCGGACGCCATAATCTATTTGCTGGATAATCCCAACGTGGAAGTCAAAGACCTGATACGCTTTATCAAGGGCCCGGATTTTCCGACGGGTGGGCTTATCTGCGGGAAAGCCGGGATTAAAGAAGCGTATGCTACGGGGCGCGGAAAATTGACTGTGCGCGCCCGGGCGACAGTGGAGCATCAGAAGAACGGTAAGGATCTTATTGTCATTAATGAGATCCCTTACCAGGTCAATAAAGCCACACTTATTGAAACCATTGCCGGGCTGGTGGATGACAAAAAGATCGAGGGTATCTCTGACATCCGCGATGAGTCGGATAAGGACGGTATGCGCATTGTGGTGGAATTAAAGCGCGATATCGAATCGCAGATAATTTTAAATCAGCTCTTTAAACATACGCAGCTCGAAACGACATTCGGCATTATTCTTCTCGCTCTTATCGATAACCGGCCCAAGGTGTTAAACCTGCACCAGATCCTTGCCGCTTACATAGAACACCGCAAAGTGATCATCCGCCGCAGGACCCAGTTTGAATTAGATAAGGCCTTGAAGCGCGCGCACATTTTAGAGGGCCTAAAGATCGCGCTTAAATATATCGACCAGATCATTAAGACTATCAAAACTTCTAAAAATACGGAACACGCTAAAGAGAGGCTAGTAAAAGAATTTGAGCTATCCGAAATTCAGGCCCAAGCAATACTCGAAATGCAGCTGCAGCGCCTTACCGCGCTTGAACGGGACAAGCTCGACGCGGAGTATGCGGAGTTATTGAAAAAAATCGAAATCTGCCGGGCGATTTTAGCGTCGGACAAGAAAGTCGAAGCTATTATTAAGGAAGAGCTGGAAAATTTAAAGAAAAAATACGGAGATGAGCGCCGCACTGATATCGTAGGCGAAGCAGAAGAGATTGAAGTAGAGGATTTAATCGCCGAAGAAGACGTGGTAGTCACGATCAGCCACGGCGGATATATGAAGCGCCTTCCGGTGAGCGCGTATCGCAAACAGAAACGCGGAGGAAGGGGCGCAACCGGGGCAGAGGTCAAAGAAGAAGATTTTATCGAGCACTTATTTGTCGCCTCCACCAAAGACTACTTGTTGATTTTTACCGATAAAGGGCAGGTGCACTGGTTAAAGGTCTATGAAATACCACAAGCGAGCCGCCAGTCTAAAGGCAAAGCGATTGTAAATCTGGTGCAGATGGAGGTAGCGGCTAAAGTCAGCTCCACTATCCCCGTAAAAGAATTCACCGGGGATAAATATTTAGTCATGGCTACGCGCCAGGGTAAAATCAAGAAAACCAGGCTTGATGCTTACGGCAACCCGCGCAAGGCCGGGATCATCGGCATCTCTCTGGATAAAGGGGACGAGCTTATCGGCGTGGAACTTACCGACGGTAAACAGGAATTATTGATCGGCACGCGCCAGGGGAAAGCCATCCGGTTTCCCGAAAGCATGGTGCGCGACATGGGCAGACAGGCTGGCGGAGTGCGGGGAGTAGCGTTGGCTAAAAAAGATGAAGTAATCGATATGATCGTCCCCGGTAAGGGCGCGGATATTTTAACCGTTACCTCATTAGGCTTTGCCAAGCGCACCACTGTTGATGAATACCGCCTGACTTCGCGCGGCGGCAAAGGCGTTATCAATCTTAAGGTTACCGATAAAAACGGCGAAGCCATAAACATAAAAGCCGTCACCGATAAAGACGAGTTGATGGTCATTACCCAGAACGGCGTGTTTTTGCGCTGCGCGGTAAAAGATATACGCGAGACCGGCCGCAGCGCCCAAGGGGTGCGATTAA
>JAPLLM010000110.1 GCA_026387555.1 Candidatus Omnitrophota bacterium
TCTATAAACTTCAAATACTCGTCTTTTTCAATAGCTCCGGCAAGGCAACCCACATACGCCTCAACCGACTCTTTAATAGTATCCGGCAAATCTTTGACAAGCACCAAATCTGAAACCATTAGCCTACCACTAGGTTTTAATACCCTAAAAGCCTCCTTAAATACCTGTTCTTTATCAGGCGAAAGATTAATAACGCAGTTTGAGATGATCACATCAATCGAACTATTATCCACTGGTAACTTTTCAATCTCACCAAACCTGAATTCTACATTCGTATAATTGCCTTTCTTGGCATTCACTTGGGCTTTCTCAATCATCTCGGGTGTCATATCAACTCCAATAACGCGGCCGGTTTTCCCAACCTTAGGAGAAGCAAGAAAAGCATCAAATCCTGCTCCGCTACCTAAATCAAGCACCACATCCCCTTCTTTTAAAGATGCAATGGCTACCGGATTGCCGCAGCCAAAACCTAAATTCGCGCCTTCAGGGACAGCGTTCATTTCAGAATCACTGTAACCAACCTTTTTACTAATCTCTTTTGCCTGGTCAGTTCCGCAACAACAAGAATTCGTGGAACAACAAGATGTGCTTTGAGTGAGTGCCTTAGCATAACCATCCCTAACGATTTTCTTAATTTCTTTCGCTTTATTTTGCATATCTTCCCCTATATTTTTTCTCGCTTCATCTTTGAGGCATTTTCTTTATCGATTTGCTTCTTAACCACTTCCTTGACGAAACTCATCGCCCCATCTTTGTCGCAATCAAGAACAATCTGTTCTACCTTAAGTAAATCATCTTCATTAAGACTAATGAGTTTCTTTATCTCCATACCTTATGCCTTAATTAGAGGCACTCCTGTACACGAATTAAATTCAAGCTGTAAAGTTACGTGCGTAATAGCAAAATGTTCTTTAAGCGTTTCTTCTACTTGTTTTACTAAAAGGCAGGTTTCGCTAACCGCCATATCGCGCGACACATTGATATGTGCCTCAAAATGGATGTCTCGCTCAGTTACTGCCCATAGATGCGCATGATGAATATCTTTAACTCCCTCAATATCCTCAATAAACTCCTGGATTTCCCTTAAGTTTATCCCCTTGGGAACATGCTCCATGAGGATGTGGGTGCTTTCTTCAATAATCTTATACCCTTCCCTTAACACATAAATACCAATCAGAATAGTTAAAGCCGGATCAATCCAATAGGCTTTGGAAATAAGGATTGCTACGGCACCAATAATCACCGCAATAGAAGAAAGAAAATCAGAAAAAAGATGCACATATGCTGCCCGTATATTTAAATCTTCATGCGCATGCGCCTTAAGTAGAAATACAGAAACAATGTTTGCAATCAAGCCAACTGAAGCAATAGACAACATAAGCACGCTGTTAATCGGATGAAGATGAGAAAATCTGGCAATGGCCTCCTTAAATAGAAATATTGAGACTACTACCAGCGCGCAGGCATTAAAGAGCGCAGCCAGAATCTCAGCGCGTTTATAACCGAAAGTCTGAGCTTCGGTATTTTTACGCTTAGCGAGACGCACCGCAAAAAAACTGATCACCAAGGCCATCGTATCGCTTAAATTATGCAGCGCGTCAGAGATCAACGAAAGGCTTCCTGAAAGGACACCACCGATAATCTGCGCTACAGTCGTAGCAAGATTAAGCCCTGCGGATATAATCAAACGGCTCTCTTTATTATTTTCTTTATGCATATGCATTTTTATCTTACTTAACTATTACTCCAAAAATCATTCCTGTAATAGTAGCCATAACTACTACCAAACTCACATAAACAACTGTTTTCTTAGTGCCTATAATACCTCGGATAACGAGCATGCTCGGGAGACTCAACGCTGGCCCGGCTAAAAGAAGCGCTAAAGCAGGCCCCTTACCCATCCCTGAATTCATCAAACCTTGCAATATCGGCACCTCAGTAAGCGTGGCAAAATACATAAACGCCGCAACGATTGATGAGAAGAAATTCGCCCGCAATGAATTCCCTCCCACAAGCATCTCAACAAATCTAGAGGGGATAACACCTTCATGCCCAACTCTACCTAATAAGAACCCTGAAACAAGCACTCCTCCTAGTAAAAGCGGTAGTATCTGTAAAGCAAAACCCCATGTGGCACCAGTCCACTCTTTTAATTCGTCCCTTTTGAACCATTTAAAAAGCATGACCGCTAGACTTATAAGAGAAAATCCCGAGATCCACCACTTGTACTGATAAATTATTGACCAAATCCCATGGTCACCTTCAAGCGGTTTGCCCCAGTTAGCAAATACGAGAAAAACAACCATAGAGCCGAAATAAAGAACCGTTTTGCCTAAAGAATGGGTTTCCTTTACTTCTCCTACATTGAAATCACCACTTACCTGACGCGCTCTTTCTTCCTTTAAGAACATGAGATGCATTAAAAGACCGATAACAACACTAAAAACCACTGCTCCTACGGCACGAGCCAATCCTAACTGCCAGCCAAGGATACGCGCCGTTAGAATGATAGCCAGGACATTTATGGCAGGTCCTGAATATAAGAA
>JAPLLM010000044.1 GCA_026387555.1 Candidatus Omnitrophota bacterium
CTACCTGACTAGCGTTAGAGCCTTCCAAAAGATAAATTTCACTATTATTTAAATCTAATCCTTTTAAACTTGCTGCTAAATTCTGCGCAACTGCCTCGCTATCAATATTCGCTACTAAATGCGTGCTGTTATCATAAGGGATAATAACTATCGCGACGCCGTTAATTAAATTATTCACACCTAAAGCAACGTTCTTGCTCACTATTTGAATTTGACCGCCAGATACTAAAGTTGGCTCAACATTTTCCGGCAAGTATTTATCTAATTGCAAGTGCTCCTGACGAACCTGATCAAGAGTAATAACTACATTTTCTTCACTGGGCTTACTCGTTGCGCCTTGGCCCTGTCCTGGTTGAATAACTAAAACCAGAGCTACCTGTTCATGCTGATTTAATTCCTGCATTAAAAGATTAATTTCGTCATCTGAAGGTGGGGTTGTGCGGCTAAAAAGATTCTCTAATGCTTTTTTCATATTTACGGAGGCGTCATTATTTGGAAGAGCGGCAAGAAGCTCTTCTTTTGAAGGCTTTCTAGGATTTGTATCTATCGCCGCAGCGCGAATAACATTTCTAAAATCATCAAGCTGTTCTGCGCTAAGTCCTACGCTAACTGCTTGAACCGGTGCCCCAGTGTCTATAGACGGGAAATCTATCCTTTGAATAGTATAATCTAATACTTCGCTCTTGGATTTATTCTGTAAAGTAACTATTCCGTGATCTGTTGCGCGGATGGCTATATCTAATCCCGGAAGAACAGGATCATCTGAGACAATACCGGATTTAAGCAAACGTACGCCGAATTCACCATGCTCTCCAAAAGTGGCGGTAAATTTACCCGAGGCGCCCTTTTTAATGGTAATCTTTATTCCCTTAATATTTAGAATGCTGGCTAGATTGTCACCATGCACTAAAGGTCCGCTAGTCATATCAGCTGCTATGCGCCATTTTTCGACTTGCGCAGAAGCTTCTGGTGCGGCTAGTTTCGCTTGCTCAGGATTCGGAGCTAACTCTGACCAAAGATGAGTTTCTTTAGGTAGCCCTTCGGAGGAAATTACGAACCCATCCCTAGAGACAAGTATTCTGGTACTCCTGGAGACTAAATCGTAATTAGCAAAAGGCTCTAAGGTGAACTCTTTGAATACCCCGCTTAGTCCATTTAGATCTTGCAAGAACTTAAAGATTCCATCCATTCTTCCTGAGCTTATATCATTTGAATCATTATAATAAACCGCTAGCCTCAGATCCTCTACGCCTTCACTTTTAAGCCTCTTAAGTTCTCTCGTCACTTCCTCTGTTTGAACAGCGAAATTGTTTTCGTATCCTTCTATCGCTAATATATGAGCTAAGCCATTGACAATGGTCCCATCTGGCTTACGACCATAAATAGCTACGCCAACGCACTCTGTAATGCCAAGGGTTGTAAATCGGCTTATATCCTGCGGGGTTCCCCATACCATACTTGATTCTCCGGTCATAAAAGCCGATAAACCGGAATTACGAAAGACCTGAACACCTTCGGGTTGCTTAATTGGTCTATTTAGGGCCAGCTGCCTTAAGCCTTTGTTTTCTAAATCAGAGTCAAAGTTTATGCTGGTTTTAGAAGAATCCACGGAATCAATTTCAGTCTCAAGTTGTTGTTTTGCTAACCCGGGAATCTGCAACTGCTGATCGGCCTGTTGCTTAACCTCAACCGAGTTAATAACCTTCTTACTAGCCGTCTCCGGCGTAGCCGGGGAAACAGAAGAAGCTGCTTTTTCGCGTGCTACCACTGCGCGCGCAAAAAGAACATCAAAAATGTCATGCGCCAGTTGCAGCATAGCGCTACCATGTGCATTATCAAGCGGGGTAAATGAGAAGAATCCCGGATTTACCTCAAGGACTAAAGGTTTGCCGTCATGATTTAATATCATGTCTACGGAGAGTAAAACTGGATCCTCTCCCACCCTTTCCTGAACAGCCTCATAAAGATTGACGGTAAGAATATCCAGCGCTCTCTGTTCATCTGCGGTAAGATTACCCTCGGTAAATACGCGCGGGAGTCCAGATCCGGGGAAACCAATGCTCGTTAAATTAATTGTTTTTATACTGCCATTCTTTCTGTATATATACGCTCTGATATTTCTGTCAGTAGTTATATCTTGCTGAATAACTACATCACGATTTTCATTTTCAAGAAATGCCATCGCATGCGCAAAGGCCTCCAAGAGTTGTTCGCGGCTAAACCGCTCTACACCTCTACTGCCATATCC
>JAPLLM010000022.1 GCA_026387555.1 Candidatus Omnitrophota bacterium
CAAACGCGGGGTCCCCTTAGAGAAATCCCAGATCAGCTTTAACGCCTCGTCGCTAAATTTTATCCTTCCGTCGGAACCGGCGCGATTCAGGCGATGGTTTATATAATCTTTTATCTCATCCTGATCCAGAGGCATGATATGGAATCTGACCATTATCCTCTGGCGCAGCTGCCTTAAATTATGCAGGTTAAGCTTGCGGTTCAATTCCGGCTGCCCCACTAAAACAACTTGCAACAATTTTTCTTTGTCAGTCTCCAGATTGGAAAGCAGGCGCACCTGCTCCAGAGTCGAAGACTTAAGGTTCTGCGCCTCGTCAATAAGTAAGAGGACATTATTGGCTGCTTCCGTTTCTTTAAGCAAGAACTTATTCAATTCCTTGATCAAACCCAAGCGGGATTTGTCTTTGACGGTTATGCCGAAATCTTTGACTATGGCTTCCAGTAATTGCAGCTCGGAAAAGAAGGGATTAAGGATAAAGGCAGTCTTTACGTTCGCGCCTAACTGGTTTAAGAAAAAACGGCAGAGGGTGGTCTTTCCGGTGCCTATTTCGCCGGACAAAACAATGATACCCTTTCTCTGGGAGACCCCGTAAAAGAGATGAGAGAGCGCCTCTTTATGTTTCTTGCTGAAAAAGAAAAAGGCGGGATCGCTGGTTACATTGAAAGGCCTTTCTTTTAAGCGGTAGAAGTTACGATACATGGATGTATTATAACAAAAACAGCGAAAATGTAAAGTATTGACACGGCACCCTAATTATGTTAATCTTTTATAAAGGGAATGTAAGCCACGGCTTCTCTTTAAACAAAAGAGAGCTTATGATTATTAAAGAAGAGAATAAAAGGCGGTTCCCCAGGTTAAACCTGCACGCACCCTTACGCTATCAGATCAGAGGCGACCCTCATTTTGATAACGCGGTAAGTGATAATGTCAGTGTCGGCGGATTAAGTTTTACTACTGACGCCTTTTTGGCACCCGACACCAAGGTAATGCTCGAGTTTAACGTTCTTTCGCGCGTTTTACACACAATCGGCAGGATCACCTGGGCCAGCCCTTTGCCGCATTCTTACAGGAACCGTTTGGGAGTAGAGTTTTTGGAAGTTGCGGAGGAAGACCAGAAGTATCTAACGGACTACATCGATACAAGATTGAGCCAGGCATAGTAAAGAAAGGATGAGTTGAATTAGAAATGGCAGAACAAGCAAAAGCAACTACGCAGGAAGCGCCGCAAGTTGAAGTTCAGACAAATTGTTTAAGCTGCAATAAACCCATTAAGAAGATCAGAAGGTATTACCGCGACGGTAAATACTATTGCACCAAAAGATGCTGGAAGGATTTTCTGGCTAAATCCAAGGAAGAAGCTAAACAATGAAGCCTTTTAAACCGGACGAGAGAAGATTACACCCCAGGGTCGATTCTACCCTGCCGCTAAAAGTGGCGGCTAACGGTTTTGATTTCTCTACCACCACGCAAAATATCAGCTGTTTGGGCGCCTATTGCCACATCGATAAATACGTCCCGCCCTTTACCCGGGTTTTCATAAAACTCGCGCTCCCGGTTGCGAATAAATCCGGCGGCGATTTGCCGGTAGAATGTAACGGGGTCATCGTCCGCACCGAAGATGCATCTGACGGAGGCTTTAATATCGCTATATTCTTTAACCGCATCAAAGACGACCAACGAAAAAAGATCACCCAATACATCAATCGATTCCTTCCTCAAGAGACAGCCCATCTGGCTTAAGAGCCATGAGCCGGGACAAATTAAAAAAACTTAAAAAAGCATCGGCGTCGGCGCTCAAGCTCCTGGAATCCTGCGCCATTTGCCCGCGTAAATGCCGGGTTAACAGGCTTAAAGACAAACTCGGATTCTGCAAGACCGGGCTAAAGCCCAAGGTCTGCAGTTTCATATCCCATCAAGGCGAAGAACCGCCTATTTCCGGGACTAAGGGTTCAGGAACAATATTCATTTCTAACTGCAATATGAGCTGCAGCTATTGCCAGAACTATGAATTCAGCCAATTAGGACAGGGGAGAGAGGTTGAATTCGAGGAATTAGCGCAATTTATGCTCGACCTGCAAAATTCTGGATGCCACAACATCAATTTTGTCACTCCTACCCATATCATGCCGCAGATCCTGAAATCATTGGAAATTGCTATTGATAAAGGCCTGCGAATACCGTTAGTTTATAACACGGGCGGATACGAGCTGCCGGAAATGATCCAAATGCTTGATGGTATCATGGATATCTACCTGCCGGACATGCGTTACGCAAGTAATGACTTGGCCAAGAAATATTCAAACGCTCCGGATTACCCGAAATATAACCGACCTGCGGTAAAAGAGATGCACCGCCAGGTAGGAATTGCAAAATTCGATAAAGCACCTGGTCTTGCCGAATGATATCTCCGGTACCAAAGAGATCATGAAATTCATCGCGCAAGAATTGTCACCGGAGACTTATATCAGTTTAATGAGCCAGTATCTACCGTACCACAGGGCAAAAGAATTCCCGGATCTATCGCGACGGCTAAAAGTTTCGGAGTACGAGCAAGCGCAGAAAATAATGCATAAATACGGATTATATAACGGCTGGGTCCAGGAGTCTTACGGCCTGGAAAGATTCGCCGGCGTGAACATTAAGCCCATGCTTAAAAAAGATTGACTTGAAAAAAATAAAAGCATTTTTTAAATCACTATACCTGAAATTATTCAAGATCGACGATTCTCCCCAAAAAGTAGCGCTGGGATTCGGCCTAGGGGTATTTTTAGGCATATTCCCGGGGACCGGTCCGATAGCCGCGTTATTTTTATCATTACTCTTACGCGTCAACCGGCCGGCAAGCCTTATCGGCTGCCTGCTCACCAACACCTGGATAAGTTTTGTCGCTTTTATCCTGGCGATAAAATGCGGGGCTTTGTTATTCGGGATGCATTGGCAGGATATCCGCAACGCCCCGATTAAATTCATTTTTCCGGTGGCTATGGGTTATGTGTTGATCGGATTGGTTTTCGGATTTATAGCTTATTTAGCTACTCTGTTCTTAATAAAATATTTTAAAGGGAGGAAGCATGCGGATAAATGATATGATTTTGGATAAAAAACGCGACATGAATATTTCTGTTTGTCTTACCGGGGTGATACCTTTATTAGTAGTGTTCTATTTGATCACACGCAAGATATCCGATTTCAGGATCTTTACCGGAGAAGTCGGGTATATCATGCTGCTTACCGTCACGATCTTTATGCTCGGGATATTCGTGGGAAGGCGCATGTTTATGAATATGCTCTCCGAACTAATGGAGAAGAGTCGCTTGGCCGCGGTAACCGAGACCGTGCTCACCGTAGGCCATGAAATCAACAACCCGCTCCTGGCCATCAGAGGAAACCTTGAACTTATAGAGCCGGATGGATTACCGGAAAATATCAAGAAACGCATAGCCACGGTCAAGGCTGACTTTGAGCGTATCCGCGAGGCTACGGAAAAGTTATCCCGCATCACTAAACCCGTACCCAATACCATCTACGGCGATATTGGGATGGTCGATTTGAATAAATCCGGACAAGTTTAGGATATTATTTTATTGCCTTAATATTAAGTTTGATGTAGAATAAAATCCTTAAAAGGAGGAACGATGTTAAAGAAATATTTAAGTTTTGCCATAATATTATTTTCTACTTTAGTTTTTACCAGCGCCTTCGCAGCAGACACAAACTCGAAACCTAAACTCATCCTTATGATCTCAGAGCAGAATATCGAAAGCCCACAGAAATGCTGGTGGGCGAGCGAAGTCGATCTATCTGTAACCGAAGCGGCAGTTGCCCAGAATCTGCTGACCCAAGGATACGAAATAATCGAACCCTCCGTACTCAACAAGACTATTACGCAGAATCCGGCATTCCGCATTGTCGATATCGGAGAGCAAAGTTCTACAAAACTAGGAAGGCTCTCTGCCGCAGATTATGTAATATTAGGTAAGGCGATTGCTTCCAGCGGCGGGAATGTCCCGCAATCAACTATGCGCTCATGCTTTGCCAATATCACCGCTAAAGTTATTCGGGTAAAAGACGGTAAGGTTATTGCTTATCTGGACGCAACGGGCAATTCCGCGCACATGGATGTGATAACCGGAGGAAAAGAGGCTTTAAAAAATGCGGGAGAAGATTTATCGGCTAAAATCATCGCCGCATTGGCCAAAGAAGGGGGAAAATAAATGAAGAGATTTATTGCTGTTCTTGTATTCTTATTAGCTCTTACTACAGTCGGATGCGCATCGCTTGATTCCATGATGCAGCCTACGGCACAAGTCGATAACAACGCCGGAGTTCAACCACTGCCGCCGTACTCCGGACCAAAGGCTAGAATTGCTGTCGCTGATTTCGACGTAAAAGCAGCTAAGGCACAGGGTGAGATCGGAACGGGCCTGCGCGAGATGCTGACCACAGCCTTGATTAACAGCGGGCGTTTCAGCGTGTTAGAACGCCAGGCATTGAGTTCAGTGATGCAGGAACAGGAATTATCCGCATCGGGTGCAGCGCAAACAGGAGCCGGCGGACCACAGAGAGGAAAGATCAAGACCGCGGATATTATCGTTACTGCCGCAGTAACCGAATTTGAACCGCAGGCATCAGGCGGTGGAGGCGGTATCGGAGGTTACGGCGGAGTCGGAGCCGGAGTGTTAGGTGGCCTATTGGGCGGCGGCATGAACAAATCTCATATGGCATTGGATATCCGTATAGTTGATACCTCGACCTCGGAAGTCTTGGCTGCAACACGTGTGCAGGGACAGGCTACGGATATAGCAGGTGGACTCGGAGTAGGTTTCTTCGGTAACTGGGGATTAGGAGTCGGCCTGGGCGGATACGCCAATACGCCCATGGAGAAAGCCATCCGTGTATGTATTATTGAAGCGGTAAGATATNNNATTATAAATATTAAAAAGGACTGGCTAATGTCTAAAAAAATAACTTCGGTTTTAATAACAATACTATGCGCAGCTGCTTTAACCGCGTTCGCCCAAGAAACCGAAGAAATCACCCTCACCACATATTATCCTTCGCCTTACGGAAGCTATGTCGAGCTGAATACGGTCAATCTTAACATCAATAATAGCTCCGCCGCAACAGGGTCAATCAATGTCCGAGGCGCAAATAATCCCCCCGCAACAGGAGTAAACGGAGTAGGAGAGGGAAGCCTTTATTATAATACCGGCCTGCACCAGTTCATGTACATGGATAACACCAACACCTGGAAACAGTTTGGCGGCAGCATCGGAGATACATGTTATACTTTATGTTTCCAACCCGTTCCAGGTTGCGATCAAACTACCGGAGCGTGGTACACAGGGCCGCTTCGATGCTCATCCGGATATGCAATGACAGGAATGAGACAATCTTTCAATGGCGCTTCCTACTTTACCGATTTAATAACGTGTTGTAAATAATATGAACTCTAATAAAACTACCGTCAAGAAGTTGATAACAAGAGAAGGGCTGATCCTGTTAGGCGTTCTGCTCCTGGGATTAGGCATATATTTTATAGCCAGGAATTTAAATACTGCCTATATAGCCGCGCACCCGGAAGCCAAGTTTAAGTATGTGCAGAATATGCAATACATCCTTGTAGGCTATACCCCATACATAAGAGCAATGTCTTTAGGCTTAAACATAGCTATGCTCGGCTATCCAGTTCTCGCCATCGCGCGCTTTATTCTGTGGGCAGTGAGGATGTTGAGTGGACGTAAAACGAAGCAATAAGAGACCGGCCATATATTTTTTGCTTGACATACCACACATTTGTGTGGTATATGTATGAATATGGAAAAGAAGATGGTTTTGACACCAAAACAGGAAAAGGTGCTTAATTTTATAAGGAAACGGGTGGGGGAGAGGCTCCCTCCTACGATTCGCGAAATAGGGGAGGAACTAGGATTTAAATCCACCGGCACGGTAAGGGATTATTTAAAGGTCTTAATACAGAAAGGCTTGGTGAGGCGTATGAATAATAAGTCCAGGGCTTTGGAGTTAACTGAACGCGCAAGTTTTAAGATACCCATAATCGGTACCATTATGGCCGGAAAACCCGGTTTGGCTTATGAAGAAATACAGGGTTATGTGGATGCCGATGATCTGTTCCTCGGCCGTTTGGGCTTTGATGATGTATTTGCTCTAAGGGTTAAAGGTGACAGTATGATCGATGCCGGCATACTCGAAGGCGACATTGCCATTATCAAGAAACGTCCTGATGCCAATAATAATGATGTGGTCGCCGCTCTATTGGATAACAATGAAGTAACTTTAAAGAGATTGCGTAGTAAAGCCGGTAAGTTCCATCTGGAAGCTGCCAATGCAAACTACCCGCCAATATTCGAAGAGTTTAAGGTCATCGGAAAGCTTATTACAGTAATTAGAAAGTACTGATCCAGTCATGCACCAATCAGGTTTCAGCCCCAAAGCGCGCTGGGATATGCATATCCCGGAAGATTCAGATTCAGCCGGAGAGGAATTTTTAAACCAGCGCATCGATTGCCTTGTCTTATTTAAATCCGGTAAAATCTATCCGCAGAGATTCACCTGCCATAATAAAGAATATGAAATAAAAACCATAAACTACAACTGGCAGGAGCGCCGCGGCCAGGAAGTCATCAATTTTTTCTCCGTATCAACCGGAACAGACGCCTACCAGATATCTTTTAACAATACCAGTTTTGGGTGGAGATTAGATAAAGTATTATGATCCTGCACATTGATATGGATGCTTTCTTTGCTTCCATTGAACAGGCCATAAATCCACGCTTAAAAGGCAAACCTCTGATTGTCGGCTCGCGCGGGAATAAAATGCGCACCGTAGTTTGTGCCGCTAGCTACGAAGCCAAGCGATTAGGCATAGGTTCCGGGATGAGTTCTAAAGAGGCCTTGCGGATATGCCCCAGCTTGGAGTTTGTTTCAGCTGAACAAGGCAAATATATCTGGACTTCGGAACAGATATTTGCCATGCTCGAAGGCTTTGGTTTTCCTCTAAACTACACCTCAATTGATGAGTTCCAGATGGATATCGGGGCTCATCCCGAACCCCTGAAATTAGCCGAAGATTTACAAAAGCAGATATATGCAAACTTTAACATTACCGCTTCAATCGGCATTGCCAAAAACTGGCTCCTGGCAAAGACTGCTTCCAAGGTTAAGAAACCTAACGGCGTTACCCTGATAACCAATGCTAACCTTAAAGAAGTCTTAAGCCGGACACCATTAGGGAAAGTCTGCGGCATGGCTGGAAAAACCGGAGCGATTTTGTCTACCCGGGGAATGCAGACTGCCTGGGATCTTTACCTTAAAATGCCGGAATTTTTTGAAGAAAATCCCGGTAAGTTTAATGAAGAACCCGAGAAACCTAAGTCTATAGGCCACTCATATACCTTACCCAGGCCCCTGGAAAACCCTATGGTTATCCAGGCATGGATACGGCTATTATCCGAAATGGTCGGTGAGCGCTTAAGGCATCGGAATATTTCAACTAAGACCATACATCTCTGGCTAAACGGCCCGGAAATAGGTAATTTTGGGGCCCAAAAAACCTTTGCACTGGCTACAAGTGACAGTTTTGAGATCTATTCCCGCAGCCTCAAAATCGCCTCCCAAGTGCCCCAAAAAAGGCCTAAAATCCGAGCACTGGGGGTTACAGCCAGCCAATTAATCCCCCAAGAAGGCCTTTCCCTGTTCTTAAAACAAAACCAGAGGGAGGGGTTAATTAAAGCCCTGGACCGCATCAACAGCCGCTTCGGAGACGGCTCGATTTACCCTGCCCAAGTAGATTTAACCCGTAGAGTAAAATAATCAATTAAAGGCAAAAAATCCCAGTAAAGAAGAGCCTCAATCTGACTAACCTTGTCAAGCTTTTGAAATCCCGGTAAATCCAAGTAATCGGAATTTCGCTTATCCACAGCTAAATCCCAACCCGACCTAACCCTTAGGGGCCAAAAGGCTTAAATCGAGCTTCACTATATAGCCAAGTTAACATAATATCTATTATAGGAAGTTGGCAATATAGTGCTATGGTGGCCAAAGGCTTGTCTCTAATGGACTGCCGAATAATTAAACTTACCGGGATTTATATGAATTTTTAGGGCTTGATGCGGGAATCTGGCGAGAAATCTTTATGGGTTGAAACAACATAATGGCCGCCCTGTATCTTTATTGTCGCCCCTTTAATCAGGCCTGCGGTCAGGCTCTTGCGGGCTTTTTTAAGGATACGGCTGAAGGTCTGCTGGGATACATGCATAGATTGGGCGGAATCTTTCTGGGGCAAACCCATATAATCACTTAGGCGCAAGGCCTCAAATTCATCCATAGATAATTCCACTTCATCCGGTCGGCCGGGCTTGCCCCGGGGGCTGAACTGGTTGATCTTAGGATCCTGTCGGACGATACGGTATTTCTTAGGCCTTCCTCGTATTTGCATTCTCTTTACTCAAACTTACTTACTTTTAACGCCCCGGTTATTATGGGTACTAACCCATAAATGAGCATTTTTTAGGGTTGCTTTACGGCAACCCCCAAAATTTATTTAATTAACGTAATCTTTGCGCGGAATATGTTCCTTGGTAAACATCGCAGGCCGTCTTTAAGCGCCAGGCTATTTTACAAGACACAAGCAAGATGCTTGATATGATTATGCCGGCTCCGATGACCATCCCCGCCTTCCTTAGAAAACCTTTCTCTTTGTTAGCCAGGACGCAGATCACATCACCGACCGCCAAAGTGATCATAAACGCAGCCGTAGTACTCTTAGTGAATAGCAACACGCCCATTCCGGCCTCCTTTATACTTCGGTTTCCTTAACTAACTTCCGGTAATACTCCACGCAC
>JAPLLM010000017.1 GCA_026387555.1 Candidatus Omnitrophota bacterium
AATTCGGTATTCATGATGCTCCCAGCCACATCCTGGCCGTGCCCGAGTAGTTCGGATATCTGGGTGACTTTTTCCGGCGGAAGGCGCTGCATAAGGTTATTAAGTTTTTTCTTCGGAAGCTGCGAGAGCAAATCCACCGCTTCATCAATCGCCATCTCATCGATCAGGTCAACCAGTTGTTTCTGGTCGAGAAAATCCGCAATCTGTATTCTGATCTTCATAGGCAGCTGCTGAAAAGTGCCCGCAGCTGTGACGTTATCTAAAGATTTTAGAATAGTGACCATCTCCTCGGTCCCTAAATCAATGAGGATATCCGCTAAATCCGCTGGGTGTAATTCCGCTAACCTTGAATGATGCACCTTAAGGGCGAGCGCGTCGCTTCCTACATTGGATGTAAGAGGCTGGACTGTCTTCCACGGTATGAGCCTGTCTTTTAATTCTACCGACGACATAAGCTTAACGAAAAACTGCACGAAACCCAAACACCCCAGCCTGCGCACAATGCCGGTAAACCCGATATCCACGTGCACCAGCCAGAGACTTAACCCCTCCTTCAATAAATGCAGGTCATTGACCCGGACCACCTTTGAGCCGTTGATGTCCACGATCTGCTTATCCCAGAAAGTAGTCCGCAGCAAAATCTCCGACTCCCCCAACTTGTAATCCTGTTTCAAGGCATCAGCAGCGTTCTCAATATAAATTGCCTTGTCTTCAATAACCATCTTCACGTTCTTCCAGGGGACATAAAATTTTACCTTTAATTTGTTATCGCGCACGAGCAGGCCGTTGACTCTGGGATACATCTCTTTAAGGGAAGCGACGCAATCCAAAGTACGCGCGAATTTCCTTCCCGTCACGGAGTCGATGACCGCGATATCGATCAGTTGGGATAAAAATATAAATTTTTTCTGGATACTGTCCATCATTGCTGGTTTAATACCCGGCCTTCCTGCTCTCTGAATAAACGCAGACGCGTCTTTAGTTCTTCGAAATCTACCAAATGCCCGTCAAAATCCGGCCCGTCTACGCAGCCAAAAACGGTCTTGCCTCCCACAGAACAGCGGCACGCGCCGCACATCCCCGTAGCGTCGACCATGATCGGATTAAGGCTTACTAATGTTTTAATATGGGACTCCCGGGTAAAATCCGCAACCGCTTTCATCATCGGGACCGGGCCGATGGCATAAACTAGGCCCGGATATTTAGTATGCGTTGATTTTTCGATTGACCCAAACAGCTCTTTTAAGACGTCTAGAACTAACCCCTTCGTTCCGTAAGAACCGTCGTCAGTAGTAATGAACAACTCATCGCATATCTCTCTCATTTTATCTTCAAGTATGATCAGGTCTTTGTTGCGGCTGCCGATTATGCCGATGACCCTGTTGCCCGCAGCTTTGAAAGCCCGCGATACCGGATAGACCTCGGCAATCCCGACTCCGCCTCCGATGCAATAAACTTCGCCGAGATCTTCTACCGGAGTCGGATGCCCCAAAGGACCGAGGATATGAACAATACTATCCCCGGCATTTAAAGCGCCTAACTTCTTCGTCGTAAAGCCTACCTTTTGAAAAATAAGCGTTATAGTGCCTGCGGAAGAGTCCCAGTCAGCGAGGGTTAGAGGAATACGCTCTCCTTTATCATCTATAACCAGGACGACAAACTGTCCGGCCTTGGCCTTTTTAGCGATATCCGGGGCATGAATAACAAATTTGGTGACTTCCTTGGCTAATTCTTCCTTTTCTATTATTTTGAACATTTAATTTTCCTTAATTTAAAAAATAATTCTACCACGATATCCGCGGATTTAAAGCAAAATTATCTTTTTACTTCGCGGGAATAACTTGCCTCGATAGTCCTGACTAAATCTACGAGGACTGAATTTATTGGCACAGGAATACCGAGTTCCTGGCCCTGACGCACGACGACACCATTAATGTAATCTATCTCCGTGCGCTTCTTTCTTAATACATCCGCAAGCATAGAAGAAACATTGGCGGCAGTTGCCTCGCAGACCGCTTCGACTTTGGCCAAAGGGTCATCGTAAATGAGCTTGATCCTCTTTCTTTTGGCTACCTTAGTCGCTTCCGCTACCGCCTCTCTTAATATTTTTCTCGTACCGTCAAATTCTACCAACCTTCCGTTGTTAAGGCGCGTGATCGCGGTTAAGGCATTGATACCCGCGTTAATGATCAGTTTTGACCAGAGCGCGCCTTTTATGTCTTTGGATATCCGTGTCTCTAATCCTGATTTTATGAATACCTCGCGGATGGAACGTAGTTCCGCGGTTATTTTTCCGTCGATGCGTCCGATAATTGTCTCGCCTTTTCCGGCATGCCTTACCTTACCGGGCTCAATAAGTGTTGCCCCGAGATTAGTCACCCCGCCGATCACCTTTTCAGCTCCGACAACCTCGCTAATAACCTCCACATTACCAATTCCGTTTTGTAAAGTAAGCACTCGGGTTTTAGCGCCAATCGCCGGCTTAGCCGCCAGCGCCGCTTCCCGGGTATCGTAAGACTTGACGCAGATGATGACTAAATCCGCTTCTCCTATTTCTTTGGCATTGACCGTACTACGGGCTTTTACCTGCCACTCTCCGGATACGCCTTCAATACTTATGCCTCCGGCATTGATACGGCTTGCCCGGTCGTTGTTTTTATCCAGAAGCCACACTTCTTCTTTGGACTTAGAGAAAAACGAGCCTAATAATGAACCCATCGCTCCCGGGCCAACAATAACAATCTTCATTAATCCTCCTAAACCGCCAGCGCGGCCATCTTATTGATTACTTTTTGAGACTTTAACTCGCGCTCCAAATGAAAATTGAGAAACGCGTTTAATATGATCTCCAGCTCTTTCTTAATCTGGGGATTCATCCCTAAATTAAGCGCTACCTTAAATTCGCTTCTTTCAATATGTAATATCGTGGCTACCGTACCGCGAAAAATCGCGCGGCTTCCCAAATCTCTGCGCTGGCACTTCTCGCACAAAAGCCCGCCCAGAGACAAACTGAATCTTGCCTGGCCAAGTATCCTCTCATCACAGGAAATGCATGAATCAAAATGGGGCTTAAATCCCGAAAGGGTGAGCATCTTAATTTTAAAGATGGTGAGTATTTTTTCCGGAAAGGGCGAAACCTTAAGTTCACTAAGACAGTTCAAGGCCAGGTCAAAAACCTCCTCGTTTTTGTCCTCTGCCTGCATCACCGCATTGATCAACTCCATCATAAAACTTGCGGCGGTGATTCTATCGATACTTGCCCTTACCCGGTCAAAACTATCCTTAATATCGCACTGGGTCACCAGATGCAGTCCGGAATCTCTTTTATGATAAAATATGACTTCATTGAAAGAAAACGTCTCTAAGTTGCTGGCAAATTTACCCGGCTCGGTGCGGAAACCCTTTAAGAGCCCGCCGATTTTTCCGAAATCCCGGGTATAGAGGTCCACGATTAATGAGGTCTCCCTAAAATCCCGCTTATTCAGGACTATTGCTTCAGTTTTATGAATTGGCATTCTTTTTCGCGCATGCGCGCCTTTTTCTTGGGGGTTGAGTCATTGTAGCCTAAAAGGTGTAAAACTCCGTGAACCGCGTACAAATCCAGCTTCTGTTGATTAGACGTATCAAATATTTCGGCATTCTCCTTAGCCTTATCCGTAGATATCGCGATATCCGCGAACAATTTACCTTTATCTAAAGCATTCCTTAAATCAAATGCCAAGACATCGGTAACCTCCGGCCTTGCGTGAAACCTTGAGTTAAGCTCTTTTATTTTCTTATTATTTACAAAACAGACACTGATATTACCGGACAAATGTTTGCCCTCTGACTCGAGGACTTTAAGAATTGCCTTTTTTATCCTTATCGGATGGATGGGAATTTTCTTTTGCAGATTTTTTATGGTTATTTTCACTGATCGATCCTTCCGGATAACCCACGCGGGCGTGATATATGCCGCTTAAAATCCTGATAAATACCGCGGAAATCTTTTCCAGGTCCTTTAAAGTAAGATCGCACTCATCAAGCTGTCCGTCGATGAACTTATTATTGATGACCTTATGAACCAGTTCCTCTATTTTTGCCGGAGCACAATCTTTAAGCGCGCGGGTTGCCGCCTCTGCGGAATCCGCCAAAAGGACAATCGCGGTCTCCTTGGTGTTAGGCTTGGGGCCGGGGTAGCGGAAACCCTCCTCTTTCACCTCATGATCATCCTCCAACTCCTCAAGGGCGCGCCGGTAGAAATAATATACCAGGCTATTTCCGTGATGCTGCAAAATAAAATCCGCAAGCGCGGGGCTTAGCCTGTATTTAGCGGCCAACTCGGCGCCCTCTTTTACATGATTCATAATAATAAGCTTGCTCATAGTCGGAGCGAGTTTGTCGTGCTTACTTGCGCTAATATCCTGATTCTCGCTGAAATATTCCGGTTTATGCAGTTTCCCGATATCGTGGTAATAAGCGCCCACGCGGGCAAGCAGGGCATTGCAGCCTATCGCGCGGCAAGCACTTTCAGAAAGATTACCCACTACTAGGCTACGATGATATGTGCCCGGAGCCTCCTGGATCATCCTCTGTAAAAGCGGATGATTAAAATCCGCCAGCTCCAGCAGGCTTATATTGGTGACCGTACCAAAGAGATATTCGAAAACCGGAAGTATGGCTAAAACAATGGCGCCGGACGCTAGACCGTTTAGAAAAAGCGCTGTGTAGCGGGAAGGCACGCCCAGCCATAACTGGTCGATAAATATGAGCGTTACGACCTGGGCGCATCCGATAACAAGTCCGCTGGCAATAATGGTAGTGCGCCTGCGCGCGCCTCTGACTAATATACTGGCAAGCGATCCGCTGATTAAAAATAATAAAAGTACGGTAAAGGAATCCGAGCTGAAAGCAGATACTGTAACTCCGCAGGCAAGATTCAATAAGAGCGACAACTCTAAGCTATTAAAAAGCAGCATCGCCAGCATCGGGCCGATAGCAAACGGAACGTAATACACGGGAATTCCGTGTTTTACCATTAAATAAGAAGCAGAAAAGATTAAAACATAAAGGAAAGAAAAATTCAACAGGCTGAATTTCTGGATATTATTCCTGCGGTATTTTAAGTAAAAGGCGAGTATTAGAAGGAATAGTGCTGCGGCAAGAGACGTGCCGGTCAACCAGGCCAAGAGCAACACACCTATACCTGCCAACACGGAGAATATTTTCTTTTTATTTACTGGTCTTGTCATAAGCCTCGATTATCCTCTGCACTAAAGCATGCCGCACCACATCGTGACCGGTGAAATAAACGAACTTTATGCCTTCGATTTCTTTTAATATCTCCTGCGCCTGCATAAGGCCGATGGGTTTGCCTTCAGGAAGGTCGCTCTGGGTCAAATCACCGGTGATCACCGCTTTGGAATCAAAACCCAGGCGGGTCAGGAACATCAGGATTATAAAAGCGTCGTTAAGCGTCCTTCCTCTCATATAAGCCAGGGGAGCAACCTCCACGATTCCCGTCTCCAGGTATTTTTCTATCCTCTCCGCTTCCAGCATATCGTAGATCGCATCATACAGGGGCCTTAAATAAGGCGAGATCTTTGCGATCATATCTCCGGGCAGGAACCCTAATGATTCACCTGCCTCTATCGCCGGGCGCGTAAGGATGATCCTGCGCACCTCCTGCTTTCTTAATGCCTCCACTGCCGCAGCCATTGCCAGATAAGTCTTGCCGGTTCCCGCAGGCCCCACTCCAAAAACTATATCGAATTTACTTATCGCTTCGACATATTCACGCTGGCCTTGAGTCCGTGGCCCGATCTTTCTGCCGGTAGATGAGACCGTGATATCGCACTTGGGCATATCCAGGGTATTTTCTTTTTTGGGATTTTTGAAATTATCGAGGATATAATGAAAATCCTGCCTCCTCAATTCAGTCTGGCCCGCGCGCACCGCTTCTAAAATATACTCTATAAAACCGTGCGCCTTTTTGATGCTGGTGGCGGTCCCGCTTAACCTTAGGTGGTCGCCGCGGACAAAGAGTTTTATCTTAAACTCTTTCTCGGTCAATTTAAGAAATTCATCGTGAGGCCCGCAGAGTGCCTGGGCCTCACGGTGAGTTTGGAGCTTTATGCTTTTTTCCATTTAGGTTATTTTAGGTTCTCCTGAACAGGAGCGCTGCCGGTCTTTGTTTCAGGTAAAGCAGGAATATTGATGACTTTACCCGGGTATATTTTATCCGGCCCCGACATAGTGTCTTTATTCGCTTCGTAGATATTGGTCCACTTCTTGGTTGTTCCGAAATATTTCTTGGATATCTTCTGTAAAGTATCCCCTTTCTGAACTGTGTATTTCTGGTATTCAGGTGTGGCGATTTCAGGAGAAACGCTCTGGCTTATATATCCGCGGTTTCCCTCCGAAGACGAAAGTCCGTCTGTTGCCGGTGCAGGAGCGTTCTCTTTTTTAGAATGCTTCATTTTCTCAAATTTAATCGGTGAGCCTAATTCAATTTCAACTATCTGTGTCCTGCGAGTCGTTGCCTTTGGTTTTTCTTCTCCGGCAGGCGCCTGGCCCTGGAGATATCCGCGGTTTCCGGTCATATCCTGATCTACTCTATCCCTGGTTAAAGGATACGTCCTTACGATACAACCCGATAAAACAAAAACTGAAAGCAGCGCTAACAAACCCGTAAAACGTCTTTCCATTACTTTACCCTCCCTTTCTTAACGGTTAAATATAATTCATTGAGTTGTTTTTCATCGACCTCTGAAGGCGCGTCAGTCAAAGGACAGGCCCCGGCGCTCGTTTTAGGAAATGCGATCACTTCCCTAATACTCTCTTCCCCAGAGAGTATCGCTAATAATCTATCCATCCCGAAGGCAAAACCTCCGTGCGGAGGCGCGCCATACTGGAATGCCTCTAAAAGGAATCCAAAACGCCTGCGGCTATCCTCTTCTTCTATTCCGATTATCTTGAATATCTTCTCCTGCAATTTCTGCTGATGGATTCTGATCGAGCCGGAGCCGAGCTCTGTGCCGTTCAAGACTAAGTCATAAGAACGCGATTTGACTTTTTCCGGGTGTTGTTCTATAGACTCCAGGTCTTCTGCGGCCGGCGCGGTAAAAGGATGATGCTCGCTCTCCCAGCGCTTTTCCTCTTTATTGTATTTAAAAAGCGGAAAATCGACCACCCAGCAGAAAGCGAAATCGCTATTAAGTTCTTTTCTTAAATCCGGCTTGTCCGTTTTGTATTTATTCTGGGCATCCGCGTAAGTGATACGAGGAAAAGGAGTTTTTATATCCAACCCCTTGGCATCTTTTAGGATTATTTTCATCAACTCTTCAATAAGAGCGTAGATATCTTCTTCGTTTATAAAAGACATCTCTAAGTCCAGCTGGGTGAATTCCGGCTGGCGGTCTGCGCGCAGGTCTTCATCGCGGAAACACTTAGCGATCTGGTAATATCTTTCTATACCAGCCACCATGAGTATCTGCTTGAATAGCTGCGGTGACTGCGGTAAAGCATAAAAATGCCCGGGGTTTAGCCTTGACGGAACAAGATAGTCGCGCGCGCCCTCGGGAGTAGATTTAGTAAGTATCGGGGTCTCGCATTCAATAAAATCATGTTTATCCAGATAATTGCGGATGATCTGATTGACTTTACTGCGCAAAGTGAAATTATTAAATACCTTCTGCCTCCTCAAATCAAGATAGCGATATTTAAGCCGCGCTTCTTCGGTTACGTTTGATTCATCCTCTATTTCAAAGGGCGGTGTAAGGCTGGCGTTTAAAATCTCTAAATCCTTAGCTAAGACTTCGATTTCTCCGGTGGGAAGTTTTGCATTCACAGTATTGGCGGGCCGCTTATTCACTATGCCGGTTACCTTGATCACATATTCCGAACGGATATCCTGGGCTAATTTATAAGACTCGCCCGCATCTCTAGGGATAAATGTCACTTGAGTAAGTCCGTATCTGTCGCGGATGTCGATAAAAATAAGCTTGCCGTGGTCGCGGCGCTTCGCCACCCAGCCGCACAAAACCACTTCTTTTCCCGCATCCGCACCGGTCAACTGGCCGCAAGTATAGGTCCTTAACATTTTAATTCCTTGGTAATATCCGCAAGCATTACTTCCTTCTGCTCGCTGTTCTCCATATTTTTGAGAGTTACTGTGCCGCTCTTAATCTCGTTATCCCCTAAAATTAAAACATATTTTGCGCCTAAGTCGTTAGCCTTTCGCATAGCACCCTTTAAAGACTTTCCCTCGTAATCCGTATCGCAGGGAATACCCGCCTGGCGCAGCTGCGATAATATTTTTAAGCCTGCCTTCTTAGCTTCTTCTCCCAAAGTGATAAGATACACCGGCTTCTGACCGCTAGACGATGATTGAGGCTTAGCGACTAATAATAACCTCTCCACTCCAAACGCAAAACCTATTGCCCCGAACTCCGGGCCGCCTAACTCTTTTACCAGATGGTTGTATCTTCCGCCGGCGCCTATTGCGTCCTGCGAACCTAAATCCGGATGTGTGATCTCAAATACCGTTCCGTTATAATAATCTAAGCCGCGCACTAAAAGCGGGACAACCTCATAAGAAACCCCTAACGCGTCCAGTCCACCCCTTACTTTGGCAAAATGCTCTTTGCATTCAGGGCAAATATGGCTATCGCCGATCCTTAAATCTTTGATGATCTCTTTACACGATTCATTCTTGCAATCTAAGATCCTTAACGTGTTCTTCTTAAACCTATCCTTGCAATCATCGCAAAGTTTAGGAAGTTTATCTTTAAGCGCCTTATGTAATACGGAATTCAATTCACTTTTGTCTTTGGGGCAACCGAGAGTGTTGATCTTGATATTATACCCGCTGATCTCGTAAGCCTTAAGCAGATAATCCGCTAGGCTTATTACCTCAACATCCAGATCCGCGTCCTGCGAACCTATGGCTTCGCAACCGATATGATGGAACTGGCGCAGGCGCCCTTTTTGCGGCCGCTCCAGGCGGAACATCGGGCCGATATAATAGAGTTTAGAAAACCCCGCGGTCTTATCCAGATTATTCTCAAGGTATGCCCGAACAATAGAAGCTGTCCCTTCCGGCCTTAAGGCGTAGACGTCTTCTTTATTTTTAATCACGAACATCTGCTTCTGGACGATCTCTGCGCTTTCGCCCAAAGAACGGTTAAACAAAGACTCTTCTTCGAGCATGGGCGGGCGGATCTCTTTAAAATTATAAAGAGAAAATATAGCGCGGCTTGTTTCTTCCAGCTTCAGCCATAAAGGGGCTTCCTCTGGCAAAATATCTTTAGTCCCCGGGACTCTCTTAAACATTAGTTATTTAGTTTGGGTTTTGCGGATTATTTAATCTTCTGCTTCATCTCTAAGCCAGCCTTGAAGACCACTACTTTTCTCGGTGGGACAGGGA
>JAPLLM010000075.1:0-691 GCA_026387555.1 Candidatus Omnitrophota bacterium
GGCGTAGACGTGGAGAAGGATTTTGAACCGGAGTATACGGTTCTTACCGGCCGTAGCAAGGTACTCACCGAATTAAAAAAAGAGGCTAAAGGTAAAGAGAAAGTTTATCTGGCTACTGACCCTGACCGCGAGGGCGAGGCTATCGGCTGGCATTTAAAGGATAGGATATTTAAGAAGAGTAAAGTTTTACGCGTTGTTTTTCACGAGATCACTCCGGCGGCTGTTGAGGCGGCCTTCAAGCATCCGCGCGAATTCGACGGAAATATGGTCGAGGCGCAGGTAGGCAGGCGCGTGCTGGACCGGCTCGTGGGATATTTCTTAAGCCCGCTTCTCTGGAAAAAAATCGCCCGCGGCTTAAGCGCCGGAAGGGTGCAGTCTGTTGCTTTAAGGCTTATTACCGATAGGGAAAGAGAAATTCAGAAGTTTGTCCCGCAGGAATATTGGGAGGTCGAGGCGGAACTGGCGAAGAAAGGCAAGGAAGGTTCTTTTAAAGCCAAGCTACAGAAGATAAGTGGAAAAGAAGCGGATATAAATAATAAGACTGACGCGGAAAATATCGCCGATGAGATCCGTAAGGAAGAATTTAAGGTAGCGCAGATCAAAAAGCAGGAGAAGAACCGCTATCCTGACGCGCCTTTTATCACCTCTACCATGCAGCAGGAGGCGTTTAATAAATTAAGGTATAACGCCC
>JAPLLM010000075.1:701-3934 GCA_026387555.1 Candidatus Omnitrophota bacterium
CCTGGCGCAGCAATTATATGAAGGTATTGATATAGGAGAGGAGAACCCCGTCGGTCTTATTACTTATATGCGCACCGATTCACCGCGTGTTGCTCCTGAAGCGATTACCGAGGTAAGGAGTCTGATAAAAAAGAAATACGGCGCGCCTTACTTGCCGGAAAAACCTAATGTTTACAAAGTCAAGAAACTCGCTCAAGAGGCGCACGAAGCAATACGCCCGTCGATGATCACGCATTCTCCGGAGAGCCTGGAAAAATTCCTGACACCTGAACAATTCAAGCTTTATGAGTTGATCTACCGCAGGTTCGTCTCAAGCCAGATGACCCCGGCGCGCTATCTGGCGACCGCAGTAGATATTACAGCAGGGAAGTATTTGTTTAGCGCAACCGGGAGCAGCATGATCTTTGACGGTTTTAGCGTAGTCTACAATAAAAATGTTGACGAAAAAGACAAGAATAATATACCGGAATTGACTGATGGTGAAATTCTGGAGCTTTTGAATTTATTACCTTCGCAGCATTTTACTAAACCGCCGGCGCGTTTTTCCGATAGTTCCTTGATCAAGGCTTTAGAAGAAGAGGGGATAGGCCGGCCTTCGACTTATGCGCCCATAATTTATACTTTGCTGGTGCGCGACTACGTGCGCAGGATCAAGGGTTATCTCCAGCCGTCGGAGCTGGGTTTTAAGGTCTGCGATATGCTGGTGGAATTTTTTCCTAAGATCATGGATATTAAGTTCACCGCGCTCATGGAAGAAGAGCTCGACGATGTCGAGGAGGGGAGGCTTAGCCGCCTGAAAGTCTTGAAGGATTTCTACGCGCCTTTTAAAGAGAGTCTTGATTACGCGCAGGCAAATATTAAAAAAGAAGTAGTCACTACTGATCAGGTCTGCGATAAATGCGGCAAACCGATGATCATCAAATGGGGCAGGCGCGGAAAGTTCCTAAGCTGCTCTGATTTTCCGACGTGCAAGAACTCCAAATCCATAACCACCGGTGTCAAGTGTCCTAGCGAGGGATGCGGCGGAGAGTTGATCGAGCGCCGCTCCAAACGCGGGTTTTTCTACGGCTGCTCGAATTTCCCCAAATGCACCTTTACTTCAAGGACGCTCCCGGAAACAGCTAAAGATAATGGATAAATATATCGAAAAGTTCATTCGATATCTGGAAATAGAAAAAAATTACTCGCCGAACACTATCCTAAACTACAAACTTGACCTCGCCGATTTTGCCAAATTTATTTCCGAAAGCTCTATAGATAAAGTAGATTATCTTCTTTTAAGAAAATACCTTGCGGTATTAAAGGAGAAAAGTTTAGGCGCCCGCTCCGTCGGAAGAAGGCTCTCGGCCTTGCGAACGTTTTTTAAATTTCTCACCCGCGAGGGATTGATCAAAACTAACCCGATCCTTATGCTCTCCAGCCCAAAACTGGATAAGCACCTCCCGCAGTTTTTGACCGAGGAAGAGACCGCTAAATTGATCGAGAGCGCTTTTGGCAAAAACGAAGAAGACCAAATGGGGCTACGCGACCGCGCGATACTTGAGACCTTTTATTCTACCGGTATACGTATTGCCGAGCTTGTCGGTTTAAGCCTCGATGATGTTGATTTTATCGGAGGCACTGCCAAAGTCTATGGCAAGGGGAAAAAGGAGCGCATTGTCCCTATCGGAGACGCGGCACTAAAGACGATCAGAAAATATCTGGAGAAGAGGAAGAAGCAGACTGATGCCGTATTTTTGAACAAGTTCGGGAAACGTATCGGTATTCGCGGTGTGCGCGATATAGTGGGAAAATATATCCATATTGCCGGGCTTAAGCATGGAGTTTCGCCGCATACATTGAGGCATTCATTCGCCACGCATCTTTTAAACCGCGGGGCGGATTTAAGGACAGTGCAGGAATTGCTGGGGCACGCTAATCTATCCTCAACCCAGATTTATACGCATTTGACTACGGACAAATTAAAGAGTATTTATGATAAGGCGCATCCACATGCATAGGCAATAATTATGTTTATACTTTACGATCTAATATTTCTGATGTTTGCGATAATCAGCCTGCCGGTTTACCTGTTTAAGGGTAAATTGCATCGCGGGCTGCTGGAGCGCCTCGGTTTCTTACCTAAGGTGGCCTGGTCGCGCCCGATTTGGGTGCATGCGGTCAGCGTCGGAGAAGTGATGTCGGTCAAGGGCCTTATCCGTGAGATAAGAAAGGTATATCCCGGCAGGCAGATCGTGCTTTCTACGGTCACCGCTACCGGAAACCAGATCGCAAAATCAATAGCAGACACCAATATCTTCCTGCTTTATCTTCCGTTTGACCTCAGCTTCATAGTCAACTCGGTCTTATCAAGGATCAATCCCAGTATTTTTATCATCGCTGAAACCGAGATCTGGCCGAATCTGATCTGCGCGCTCAACAAGAAAAGAATTCCGGTTATGATCGTCAACGGAAGGATTTCCGATTCATCAGCCAGGGGATACCGTTTAGTAAAATTTCTGCTTAAAAGAATCGTGAATAAACTAAATCTTATCTGCGCGCAGTCAGAGCGCGACGCCCGGAGATTCAAGGAAGCCTTAGGCGCTAAAGAGAGTAGGATCAGGATAACAGGCAACATGAAGTTTGACTTCAGTATTCCGGTATTTCAGGAAGACGCGCAAATTAAATTACGTAAGGATATGATGCTTCATCCTACGGATAAGCTTTTAGTCTGCGGCTCGACGCGGCCCGGGGAAGAAGAAATCATTTTGAAAGCCTATAAAGAATTACTCCCGGAGTTTAGCAATCTCTTGCTGGTGATTGCCCCGCGCCATCCCGATAGAAGCGAAGAGATTCTATCTATAGTTGCTAAGTCAGGTTTTAAGGGCGTAAAAATATCCCGTCTTCCTTATGAATGCGCCACCTGCATGACGCATCCGGTTTTTATTCTGGATACTATCGGTAACCTTCTGGAATTTTATAAAGCGGCGGATTTAGTATTTGTCGGCGGGAGCCTCGTGCGCACCGGCGGGCACAATATCCTCGAGCCGGCTATTTTTGCCAAGCCCGTTATCTTCGGGCCGCATATGTTTAATTTCCGGGACATCGCGGATTTATTCCTGAAAGAAAACGCGGGAGTCATGGTCCAGAACGAAGAAGAGCTGAAAAAACAGATCACTTTTCTTTTGAATTCCCCGCAAGAGGCGCGGTCGCTGGGAGAGAGGGCAAGGCAGTTAATCGTCAAGAATCAGGGA
>JAPLLM010000040.1:0-1922 GCA_026387555.1 Candidatus Omnitrophota bacterium
GGTCGTACTTACCTCTAAAGGACATGCCTCGGGTACGGATAGAATATCCGAAGTGGTAAATCCTCTGGACGTAAAGGTGATCGTAAATATTCAGGGCGATGAACCGCTGATCCAGCCGGTGATGATTGAAAAAGTTGCCCGCGCTCTTTTAGAGGATAAGACTCTGGTCATGGCTACGCTTATGAAGAAAATAGAAGACCCGGCGATAATCAACGACCCACATGTGGTCAAAGTTGTGGTAGACAGCAATAATTTCGCGCTTTATTTTTCGCGCGCAGCAATTCCATATCGGGCCATTAATTCGGAGATAAGCCAGCCGGTTTATTACAAACATATCGGTTTATACAGCTACACCAAAGATTTCCTTTTTACTTATAAACAGCTTCCGGTATCTGTCCTTGAGAGAACCGAGTGCCTTGAGCAGTTAAGGGTGCTCCAGGAGGGTTTCCGCATCAAGGTCATTGAGACTGAACATGATACTGTAGGAGTGGATACGCCGGATGATCTGGAAAAAGTAAGGGCTTATCTGGAAAGCGAGAAGAAATAATGCAGCAGGTAAACGTTAAAAATATCAAGATCGGAGACAAAAATAAACTAGTGCTTATCGCCGGACCATGCGTTATAGAGTCCGAACGCCTCTGCCTTGAGACCGGGAAGAAAATACTGGATATTACGAACAAACTCGGTATTCCATATATCTTTAAATCCAGTTTTGATAAAGCGAACCGTCTTTCTTTAGAGTCTTTTCGCGGCCCGGGAATGAAAAAGGGCCTGGAGGTGTTGCAAAAAGTAAAACAAAAATTAAAAGTCCCGGTCTTAAGCGATATACATTGCGCCAAAGAGATTGCCGAAGCGGCGAAAGTGTTAGATATAATCCAGATACCGGCGTTTCTCTGCCGTCAGACGGATATTGTGGTAGCCGTTGCCCGGACCGGAAAGGTCATAAATATAAAGAAGGGGCAATTCTTAGCGCCCTGGGATATTTTGCCTATAATTAAGAAAGCAGAGTCAACTGGGAATAAAAAGATCATTATCACTGAACGCGGGGTAAGCTTTGGCTACAACAATTTAGTCACGGATTTTCGCGCCCTGGCGATCATGCGTTCATTCGGTTATCCGGTAATATATGACGCCACGCACAGCGTGCAGCTGCCCGGAGGAAAGGGAGGGGTTTCCGGCGGACAGAGGGAATTTGTGGAAGGTTTATCGCGTGCGTCGGTTGCCTTTGGATGCGACGGTTTATTTTTAGAGGTCCATCCCGATCCGGATAAGGCTCCTTGCGACGGCCCGAATATGATAGATTTAAAACAATTGGAGAGGCTTTTAAAACAGGTTAAAAAAATCAGGGAAGCGCTATGAAAATAAATGTTATAAAAAGAGCAAGAGAAGTTTTGGATATCGAGGCGAGCGCCATCAAAGGGCTGAAATCACGTATCAATAATGATTTTCAGAAAGCGCTCAATCTTATCCTTAAGTCAAAAGGCCGCGCAATAGTAAGCGGTATGGGTAAGACCGGGATTATCGCCCAAAAGTTTTCCGCGACCCTTGCTTCTACGGGAACGCCCAGTTTATTTTTGCATACCGCGGAAGCCATACACGGCGACTTAGGAAAAGTTACCGGTGATGATGTGGTCATAATCTTGTCTAACAGCGGGGCGACCGAAGAGATGAAACAGTTAGTCCCTTTATTGAAGAAAATAGGATGCAAGATCATTGCCCTTACGGGTAACGCAAAATCAATACTTGCTAAATACAGCGATGTAGTTTTAGATGTTTCGGTGAAAAAAGAGGCCTGTCCTTTGGGATTAGCGCCTACTGCTTCCACGACTGCGGCGCTGGCTATGACCGACGCCTTAGCCGTATGCCTCCTCGAATTAAAGCATTTTAAAGAAAAGGATTTTGCGTTCTTCCATCCCGGATGG
>JAPLLM010000040.1:1947-2622 GCA_026387555.1 Candidatus Omnitrophota bacterium
CCATTGTAAATCAGGAAAAAAAGGTTTCGGAAGTGCTATTGAAGATAACCCAGTCGCGCGCCGGTTCAGCTACGATAGTGGACGCCTCGGGAAAATTAAAAGGGATATTTACCGACGGAGACCTGCGCCGGCATCTGGAATCGGATAGCCAGCTTACATTGCGTAAGATGAAGGATGTGATGACTAAAAACCCTACCAGCGTTAACCCGCAGATGCTTGCTGTCGAAGCTATGCGCATAATGCAGGCGAAAAGAATAGACGAAGTACCGGTAGTGGATAAATCCAATAAACCGGTGGGGCTTCTTGACGTGCAGGATCTGCTTAAGGCGGGCTTAGCTTAATAATCATGCTTAATCTGGAAGTAAAAGAGGAATTAAGAGGGTTAGCTAAAAAAGTCAAACTGCTTCTTCTGGATGTGGACGGGGTTTTGACCGACGGCAGGATCATCTATGATTCCCGCGGCCGCGATTCTAAATTTTTCGACGTGCACGACGGGATGGGGGTCTATGCTTTAAGCAAGGCAGGTATTAAAACCGTTCTGATTACGGCTAAGGGCTCGCGTTCTATTTTGCCCCGCGCAAAAGATATGCAGGTCGCCGAGATCTACGCCGATGTCTCCCCGAAGAGCAAGGTCTTGGATAAAATTCTCAAGAAATATGAAGTAGGTATTAATGA
>JAPLLM010000107.1:0-9012 GCA_026387555.1 Candidatus Omnitrophota bacterium
CTACTGATGCCCCGCTGGGAGCGGTAGCAGCAGCCTGCAACTGGAAGGTAATCCACAGGAAAGCCCCGGGAGCGATTAACGCCATAGCATTCATCGCAGCTCCCATAAGGCCAAGCTTGGGCTTCACTAAAGACGAATCACCATGTTCCATATTTACCTCCCTCTTTTTTACAACAAAAAAGCGCCTTTAATCATTCTTGATCGGATTAAAGACGCCGGCGTCTTAAAGATACCTATGAAACAAAAAAGACGTTCTTCTTGCTACTAGAACGTCTTCGTTAATTTTGGCGCATTCATTGCGCCCTTTCAATACTACAAGTAAAAAACCTTATATCTTGGTAACCTTAAATCACATCCATGTGTTTAAGGCACTTTAGCGCGATAGACTTACGTAACTTCACCACCCTCACATGCGACACACCGATGCGCGCGCCTATCTCCCTGACCGTCAGCCCTTCCAGGGAAAAATTGAAAATCTTCTTCTCCTGCCTGGTCAAGCCATTATTACGGATCTGCTCAATTAGCATCTCACAATGGACCGTATCGTGGAGCGATTCAGGACTTGCCACATTAAGCATGGGGTCCAGAGAAACATCGTCCTCACAATCCTCAAGATATTCAGGGGAGGCAATACGCAATTTCGGGGCGAATTTACGCATATGATTCTTCAGATAAAAATAGCACCCTTGCAAAATGTAGCTATCGGTTTTATCCTGCAGTGTCCCGCGGGAAAACTCTTCCCAGAGATAGATCATCGCCTCTTGGTACAGGTCGTCGTCTCCGAAACCGCTGAAACGTCCACCCAGGCGATAGATTATCCCTTTTAATTTAGGAGATACTTTCTTAATTAACTCTTCAAAACTCATGGTTGTACCTCTTAAAAACAAAAAAGCGCCCGAAATCCACAATTGGATTTTGGACGCCTTAGTCCATGCCCGCCTTATGAGCGGGCTAAAAAAAATGTCTTTCCGGCACTATTGCCAGAAAGACATCATTGTCTTACCCTAACTACAAAATAAGTATACCACGCAACCGCTACTTGTCAAGCCCTATTCTTTAGCCTCAAGGATTTGAGGTAATTCAGCTATAAGGATATTTAAACGCTCCACCTCCTTACGCATTTTTCCTATCAGCGCATCGCGCCTTGCTTCATCTTTAATATTTGCAGGATTCAACAATTCAGAGGCAGTATGAGAAATAGAGGTAAGCGGTTCAGCAAGTCCCGAAGAAAAAGTAGTAAGAATTAAATTTCTTAGCCGTTCATTTTCAATCTTAGATTCCGCATCAAGGGCTGTTGCGGCAAGTTGGGCGCCTTCGACCGCCAAAGCGGTTTGATTAACAAACATCTCCAGTATATGTAGCTGTTCCGGATCAACGAATTGCTTCTCTTCTGTCGGGTAAACCCCCAAGACACCCACTGTCTTCTCCGCTCCCGTAAAAGGCAAGTACATTCCGCTTGATCCCGGTAGAGTTTCAGTCCTCTTACCCGCAGGCTTCTTATGTTCAAAAACCCACTGCGCAACTGCGGTTTCATTTGAATCTAACGCTAATTGCGTCACTTCTCCAAACTGGACTTCCAGTTTTTTGCTTTTATCGGGTACAAAAATAACTGCTCCGCATTTAAAGAAATCTTCGATGTGGGTTAGCGCGATTTTAAACAACTCATCAGGATAAGAGCTTCTTGAAAGCTCACGGCTTAGATCGTAGAGCGTTTTAGTCTTGGATTCACGCACCTTCATCGAAATAGTCTGAAGCCTGAGTTTCCCTGTAAGATGCGCAATCATGAAACCGACGCCAAACATCACTGCGAATGTAAAAAGATATTCAACATCCGCTACTTTAAAACTGAAATAAGGTGGTACAAAGAAGAAATCAAAGAATAAAACATTAAAAAACGATGCTATCAAAGAGAGGCGCCGGCCATAACGAAAGGCGACCCACGTAAGTCCGACTAAATAAATCATTATTAAATTTACCAAAGATAGGCGCGTAGAAAGTATCAAATTTAACAAAGTACAAAGAATGACGATGCCTATTGTGTAACCAAGATTCTTCCAGGAAAAAGGCGCGAGAGCAGGCGGCTTGAATTTAACCGGCTGCTCCCTGGTATCACCGCTTAACAAATACAGATCGATCTCCTGGCATTTACGGGCTAACTTATCGAATAATGAACCAAGAAGTAGTTCCCGCAATCTCGGTTTTCCGGGCTTTCCAATGATTATCTTCGTTACATTCTTTGAGCGGGCATATGAAATCAATGTATCCGCAACATCCTGTCCGCTAAGCGTTACAGTTTGTGCACCTAATTTTTCCGCGAAATTGAGCATTTCAGATACCCTGCTCTTATCTTCCGGCCGCAACTCGGCAAAAGATTCTACATATGCTACAATCCACTCGACTCCCAGATCCAGAGCAATACGCTTCCCCGCCCTGATTAGAGCCATTGCAGAGGGGCTGGGGCTGATACAGACCAAGAATCTGTCCCGAACATTCCAAACCTTTGAGACAGCATGCTCCTTCTTATACGACATGAGCTTCGTATCTACGTTGCGCTCTGTGTAACGCAGGGCCAGCTGACGCAAAGCGATCAAATTTCCCGGCTGGAAGAAATGCTCTGTTGCTGCCTGGGCTTGTTCGCCGAGATAAACCTTTCCCTCTTTTAACCGCTTGAGAAGCTCTTCCGTAGGAAGATCGATCAATTCTATCTCGTCTGCCTGTTCAATAAAAGTATCGGCTACTGTTTCGCGAACTACCACCCCTGTCACCTGAGCAACGATATCATTTGCGCTTTCGCAATGCTGGACATTTAAGGTAGTGTACACATCGATACCTTGTTCAAGCAATTCCTGAATATCCTGCCAGCGCTTCGGATGACGTGAACCGGGGGCATTAGTATGCGCTAATTCATCTATTAGAATTATCTTCGGCTTTCTCTTTAGAGCAGCATCAATGTCAAATTCGCGAAGCTGAACATTTTTATAAGAAATGATCTTAGACGGGAGTATTTCAAGACCCTCCAGCAGCGCTTCAGTCTCAGCGCGCTTATGTGTTTCTACATACCCGACTACGACATCTATGCCTTCTCTTTTACGCAGACGGGCTGCCTCAAGCATCGAGTAGGTCTTACCGACGCCTGCGACTGCTCCAAAGAATATTTTAAGTTTACCCCGGTTAGCTTCTTCAGCCTTAGCTCTGGCTAAAAGATCATCCGGATTAGGGCGATTTTCCATAAGTTATATATTATATCCTTTTTATTATCCGCGCTACCTATTTCTGTATCCATCTAAAGCTAGATTTGCTTCCAGCACATTTACTACCGGTTCGCCTAATAGTCCCAGAAAACGCCCATAGGTATGCTGTCTGATTATATCTTTGACTGTATCTCGTGATATGCCGCGGACTCTGGCAATGCGCGGGGCCTGATAATACGCTGCTGCTAAGCTTATATGGGGATCTAAACCGCTAGCCGAAGAAGTAACAAGGTCTACGGGAATCGGATCAGAGTTAACCGGTTCAGCTTCTTTCAATGCCTTTATACGCGTATTAACTTCATCAAGCAGCGCAGGATTAGAGGGCCCTAAATTAGAACCGGATGAAGAAGCAGCATTGCAAACAGAGGAAGTAGCTGAATTCCTCCCCCAAAAATACTTAGGGTCATCAAAAGCCTGCCCGATAAGCCGGGAGCCTAACGGTTTACCGCTGCTATAAATCAAACTCCCGTTAGCTTGTTTATTAAAAAATAGCTGCGCGAAACCGGTAACAACAAGAGGATAGATCACCCCTGTTATTACGGTCAAGATTATCAAAGCTAATATTGCTGATTTGATCTGTTTTTTAAACATAGTTACCTACCTGACTAGATGCAACGCAACCAGGATCATATCGATCAATTTAATGCCTATGAACGGAGCGATGATCCCTCCGGCGCCGTAAATCCAAAGATTATCTCTTAGAAGTCGGCTTGCCGGCATTGGTTTATAAGGTACGCCACGCAACGCCAAAGGAATAAGGAATATAATAATAAGGGCATTAAAGATCACCGCAGATAACACCGCGCTCTCCGGTGTAGCTAGATGCATAATGTTAAGCGCCTTAAGCGCAGGATATGTCCCTACGAAAGCCGCAGGGATAATAGCAAAATACTTGGATATATCATTGGCTATGCTGAAGGTAGTTAATGAACCGCGCGTCATAAGAAGCTGTTTACCGATTTCAACGATTTCAATAAGCTTTGTCGGGTTAGAATCAAGATCGACCATGTTCCCCGCTTCTTTGGCAGCCTGCGTTCCCGTATTCATAGCAACGGCAACATCTGCCTGCGCCAGGGCCGGAGCGTCATTTGTCCCGTCTCCGGTCATAGCTACAAGCCTGCCTCCAGATTGCATCTGGCGTATATATTTAAGTTTAGTTTCAGGAGTAGCTTGCGCCAGGAAATCATCCATGCCCGCTTCAGCGGCGATCGCTGCGGCGGTCAGCGGATTATCCCCGGTAATCATCACGGTCTTAATACCCATGCGGCGAAGTTCCGCAAAACGCTCTTTAATCCCACCCTTAATAATATCCTTTAACTGAATAACCCCCAATACATTCTTATGCTCGGCTACTACCAGAGGAGTACCGCCTGCCTTTGATATTGCCTCAACGCTCGCCCTTAGATCATCAGGGAAAAACCCTCCGAGATTTTTTACGTATTCTTCAATGGCATCAGCTGCCCCTTTTCTTATTTGCCTGCCATCCCCCAAATTTACTCCGCTCATCCTGGTCTGCGCAGAGAAAGGAATAAAATGCGCGTCAAGCTCATGGATGTGGCGCTCCCTTATTCCGTATTTTTCTTTTGCCAGCACCACGATACTCCTTCCTTCCGGTGTCTCATCTGACAAAGATGCGAGTTGGGCCGCATCAGCCAGAGCGTCCCGCCTGATATCTTTAGCCGGAATAAAAGCAACGGCCTGTCGGTTTCCCAAAGTTATAGTCCCTGTTTTATCCAGAAGTAAAACATCCACATCTCCGGCTGCTTCCACTGCGCGGCCTGAAGTAGCGATTACATTAGCCTGGATCATTCTATCCATCCCCGCGATTCCGATTGCGGATAATAGCCCTCCGATGGTTGTAGGAATAAGGCATACCAACAATGCCACCAATACCGTAACAGTAATAGGCATACCTTTACCTGCTGCGTTTACGCTGTAAATCGAAAAAGGCAAAAGGGTAACTGTAGCTAAAAGGAATATTATCGTAAAAACCGCAAGCAATATGCTTAGGGCGATTTCACCTTCTACCATAGCAATCATATGGTCAAGGAAAGTTTCACCTGGATTGGAACTGATACGCACAATAAGCCAATCGGAGAGTACTCTCGTGCCTCCGGTAACGGCGCTCCGGTCTCCTCCGCTCTCGCGTATAACAGGCGCGCTTTCTCCCGTAATCGCACTCTCATCAACCGAAGCGACTCCCTCAATTACGTCCCCGTCCATAGGGATCATATCTCCGGATTCAATAAGGACGACATCGCCCTTCCTAAGAACGGTTGCGGAAACCAATTCATAGCTTGAGCCATATAAAGGCTTTGAAAGCTTTTTAGCAGCGGTGTCTTTGCGCGCTTTTCTTAAACTTTCGGCTTGAGCCTTACCCCTTCCTTCAGCCATAGCCTCGGTAAAATTGGCAAAAATAAGCGTAAACCATAACCATAAAGTTATAGCCAGGATAAAACCAGGCAAGGCTTCCCCGTGTCTGGTCAACGACTGGAAATACAGACCGGTAGTCAAAATGCTTCCTACCAAAACCACGAACATTACCGGATTCTTAATTTGGTGCCGCGGGTTTAATTTCTTAAATGAATCAAGGACCGCGTTTTTGGCGATTGTGGGGTCAAATAGAGATTTTGATTTATGCGGTTTAGCCATAATTAGACCTTATATAGCATCAAATGTTCGACGATGGGGCCGAGAGACAAAGCAGGGAAAAATGTGAGCGCTCCCACGATCAAAACAACCATTACCAGAAAGATTATAAATAACGGAGTATGCGTAGGCAATGTCCCAGAACTAGCCGGAACAATCTTTTTTTTGGAAAGCGATCCGGCAATCGCCAGCATCGGTATAATGAGCCAGTATCTTGAGAAAAACATTGCCAGCCCTAATGCAATATTATAAAAGAATGTATTAGTCGACAAGCCCGCAAATGCGCTTCCGTTATTGTTCCCGGCAGAAGTAAAAGCATAGAGTATTTCGCTAAAGCCGTGCGCCCCGGGGTTTAATATCGCCGCCCTTGCTTTGGGTAAGATAACCGCTAAAGCTGTCCCTAAGAGCACGCACATATGCGGGATCAAAAGAATGAGCGCAGCCATTTTCATTTCATAACTCTCGATTTTCTTTCCCAGGTATTCGGGAGTCCTGCCGATCATTAACCCCGAAATAAATACAGCTACGATTACAAAAGCAAGCATGCCATAAAGGCCTGAACCGACTCCTCCAAAAACTACTTCGCCTAATTGCATAAGCCACATCGGAACCAAGCCGCCTAAAGGCATGTAAGAATCATGCATTGAGTTTACTGAACCATTAGAAGCTGCGGTAGTAGCTGTAGCCCAGATAGCGGAATTTACGATGCCAAATCGCGCCTCTTTCCCCTCCATATTCCCACCCGGCTGCATTACCGAATGCTTTTGATCAATACCAAGGCTATTTAACAAAGGGTTGCCTTTTTGTTCATAATGGACGCTGGCCCAAAGACAGGGAATAAAAATAATCAGCATGGCAATCAATAAGGCCCAACCCTGACGTTTATCTTTAACCATATACCCAAACGTATAACATAGTGATGCGGCTATCAGGAGTATTGCTAGCACCTCTAGAAAATTTGATAAAGGCGTGGGATTTTCAAAGGGATGGGCTGAATTGACATTAAAGAATCCTCCCCCGTTAGTTCCCAATTGCTTAATGGCTATTTGAGATGCAGCCGGTCCCAAGGCAATCTCCTGCTGTGAAACTATTTTTCCATTAGAATCTTTTATCGACTGAAGTAAATCAACCCTTGCGCTTGGTTTAAAAGTCTGCACCATCCCTTGCGATACTAATACCAACGCTAGAATTAAAGAAAGCGGCAGCAAAATATAGAGAGTCGACCTGACCAAATCAACCCAAAAGTTTCCGATAGTTTCAATTTGTTTCTGGACAAAACCCCTGATAGAAGCTACTAAAACCGCCATCCCTGTCGCCGCTGAGACGAAATTCTGCACGGTTAAACCCATCATTTGGGTAAAATAACTTAAGGTGGTTTCGCCACCATAGCTCTGCCAGTTTGTATTGGTAGCAAAACTTATGGCCGTATTGAATGAGAGGTCTGCGCCTACCCCTGGCATGGCCATCGGATTTAAAGGAAGGTGCGCCTGAAGACGCTGGATAGCATATACTATAATTATACCCATAATATTAAATAACATTACTGCTACGGCATAGGTTTTCCAGGACATCCCCTGTTCAGGGTTAGTTCCTATAAACCGATAGATAAGCTTCTCTAACCCACCAAACCAGACATTTAATCCGCAGGGCTTTCCTTCATAGACTCGCGCCATATAGGTACCCAGCGGCTTAACTAAGAGAAGCAAAATTGCCAAATAGATAGCTATTTGAATAAAATTGTTCAGGTTCACTAGAATATCTCCGGTTTTAAAAGGGCTATCAAAAGATAAATAAACAGGAATAGGGCAATAATTCCGCTAATCCAATAAATAATCAACATAGTTCCCTCCTAGCACAGAAAGTGCACACCGGCCAATCCTTTATGGCCGGGTGTTAGACCTTATCGCAAAGGCGAATAAAAGCAAAAGTAATTAATCCCGTAATCAGTATTATTGCCACTACTAAAACGTCCATTATTATCCCTTTACTTAAGTACCCTGTTCTATCGGCGCAAAAAACAGCTTATTATCAAATATAGGAATATTATAACACAGACGCCGACGCCTACCCAGTAAACTTTATTCCTCATATCTTCTCCCCAGGTAACCCAAAGAAAAAACCAGAGAATGTTTTCTCTGGTTACATTCCTCAATACATGCGCTTACGAGGTTAGCTGTCGGGCCCGGGTTTGAGTTACCCTAATCCAAAACTTCGGATATTAACCCCAAGACTTATTAAGTCGCTCTTGGTTCCCCCGCTATCATCCCGGCAATACTGCCCGGAGCAAGATTAAGCGTTAAATAAAAGTATAGCTCAAATTCTTATGAATACAAGTGTAAAAACGCTTGAGTTGGTAACCGATTAACCTTTATATTTGTTGGTGATTGGCATGCGGCGGTCGCGGCCGAATGCCTTGGGAGTGATCTTGATCCCGGGAGGAGACTGCCTGCGTTTGTATTCGCTTCCATCGACCATACGCAGGACTCTGGCTACGGTTTCCTTATCAAAACCCATGCCTGCAATTTTCTCAAGCTCCTTGTCTTCTTCGACATAGGCCTTTAATATCGGATCTAGAGTTTCATGGCAGGGTATCGCTATCTTTCTGGTTTGGACGTAATTCCGCAGTCGGCGCACGGCTAATTACTTCTTCGGGGATATCTTTGCTTATGGAATTTCTGTATCGGGATAATTTATAGACTAAAACCTTCGGCACGTCCTTGATCACCGCCAGCCCACCGGCCATATCTCCGTAAAGTGTGGCATACCCCGTGCTCATCTCCGACTTGTTCCCTGTTGTAAGCACCATCCAACCGAATTTATTGGAGAATGCCATAATGATATTCCCGCGGATACGCGCCTGGAGATTTTCTTCCGTAATATTCCTGGCAGTCCCGGCAAAATGCGGCTCAAGCACCGCCAAATACATATTATAAGTCTGGTCTATAGGGATAACCGCGAATTTTATGCCCAAATTCTCGGCAAGTTTGCGCGCGTAATCCTGCGACTCCTTGGAAGAGTGGCGCGTAGGCATAAAAATACCCATGACATTATCTCTGCCTAGTGCATCCACGGCAAGGGCAGCGACCAGCGAAGAATCAATCCCTCCGCTTAA
>JAPLLM010000107.1:9048-13818 GCA_026387555.1 Candidatus Omnitrophota bacterium
ATCAAAGCCTGATAAACTTCGGCAACCGTATCCAGCGGCTTTACAGCCTCTCTAGGAATAGCAGGCCTTAAATTATCCGATAATGCAGCCGGCAAATCTAAATCTCTTACTAAAATATCTTCCTTGAATGCCCCGGCGCGGCCGATAATCCTTCCTCCGGCATTTACAACCATGCTTTGGCCGTCAAAAACCAATTCGTCCTGCCCGCCGACTAAATTAGTATAAGCGATAAAGACCTTATTCGCCTTGGCCTGCTTACGGATAATCTCCTCCCTCTCCTTGATCCTTCCCGCGTAATAAGGCGAGGCATTGATATTAAGTATGAGCTTTGCTTTAAGTTTTGCCTGCGCCTTGGTCGGGCCTTCTTTATGCCAGATGTCTTCGCAGATATTCACCCCAAAGGTCAAACTACCGATCTTTAAGACCAGCGGTTTTGTCCCGGGGCAAAAATAACGCTTTTCGTCAAAAACTCCGTAGTTGGGTAGGAAAATCTTACGTGCAACACCTTTAATTTTACCGTCATAGATGACTGCTGCGGCATTGTAAATTGCCCCGCCGGATTTATCCACGAAACCGACTACCGCGATTATACCTTTGACCTGACGCGCGATATCTTTGATGATATCCAAATTGTCTTTGATGAATTTTGGCTTTAAGAGAAGGTCTTCTGGAGGGTAACCGGTTACGGATAACTCGGGGAATGCAATAATGTCAGCCTTAAGCGCAATAGCGTCCTTTATGCAGGCGAGTATTTTATCGCGGTTTAAGGCGAGGCCTCCTACCGTGCAGTTGATTTGCGCCAGAGCTATGCGGAGTTTTTGGCTCATTATAATACGCTACAAAGTGCTTCCTTTAATTCCGCGGCTAATACTTTTACTGAATTCTTAATAGCAACAGACACCTCGGAATCAAATTTCATCCCCTTAGGCTGTATCCCTATTATAACAGTTTTACACTTAATTGCACTCTCCATATAATCTGCGATCAGCTTTAACGGCAAACGATGGGTAGAGAATGTTATGCCGGCGATATCTTCGGGCTTGAAGATCATCACCGCCCCGGCTTTTAATTCAAAATCCGCGCAGTCGATGATGACCAAATGGGTAGGTTTGAATTTTCTTACTTCTCCGGTGAGGTTTTCCGGAGCAGTATCCCCTAAGAATACTTTGACCTTAGGGCTCTTTAAACTTTTATCCAAACGGGAGGCGACAAGCAAGCCGGCAGCGTCATCCCCTCTTAAATCCGAACCCACTCCGAGGATAGCTACCTTCTTTGCACCCTTTAACTTACTGGCTAGGTTGGCCCTTATTTTCTGCATTAAAAACTACGGTTAATTTCTTGCGGTCTAACTTGGCGAGTTCAAATTCCTGGGTGATTTCAAGCGCTTTCTTAGGGCAGGAGTCAACGCACTGGGCGAAATATATGCACTTACCCAGGTCTATCTCACACTCATTTCAGCTTACCGCGGAAACCCTCCGGCATACCGGAGCGCTCCGCCGGATAATTCAAGGTAGCGGGCTTCTTGAAAAACGAAGCGACCAACTGCTGGAACATCCTGCCCGGCCGTATCATTTGAAGAAGGCTCCTTTTAATATAAGGTTAATAATGACCTGTAAAAAGGCAAGCGGCGCGAAATACTTCCAGCACAAAGTGATCATCTGGTCAAGGCGCATGCGGGCCAGCACAGTGCGTAAAAACGAGATCAAAGAAACGATAAATAAAACCTTGGCGATGTATAAAATAAATCCTAATACCGGCGTAAGCCCCAGCCCGAAAGGAAAGAAGACCGCCGCAAGCAATGACGCGCCCACGACCATCTCCACGTCAATAGAGAGCCTGAAGAAAGCCAGAAGTTTTCCGCTGTATTCGGTAAAACTTCCCGCGACGATCTCGGTCTCCGCTTCCGGGATATCAAGTCTCCGCTTCCGGGATATCAAAAGGGGTCTTCTCCAGTTTTCCCAACAATGAAATCAAGGCGATACTGAAACCGATGAAATTAAAAAGCCAGTAACCGGGATGCCGGGAATAGAAAAGCGCAATCTCGCTTAAATTCCAGGAGTTCGCCAGTAATGCGGAGGCAAGTATGGACATAAAGAGCGGAACTTCATAAGCGAATAACTGGGTTAAAGAACGCACAGCTCCTATCATAGAGTATACCGAACGGGAATACCAACCGCCTAAGAAATATGTAAGCGTAGGTATAGTCAAAAGATAAAGCACCACGATGACATCGCCGTTAAACGAATTCAGCGCCTTAGTCTGCCAAAGGGGTATATATAGGAAAGATGTAGCCGAGGCAGTGAGCGCTAATACCGGCATAAACTTAAAGATGTGCACATCCGCATCACAGGGAAGGATATTTTCTTTCCCCAGGAGTTTGATAAAGTCAGCCAGCGGCTGGAACCACGGAGGCCCCATCCTGTTTTGTAGCCGGGCAGAAAGTTTCCTGTCGATAAACTCTGCGGCAAGCGCGAAAGTAAAAAGGAACAAGAGCCCCGGAAAGATTAAAATGCTAAAAAGTGCCTGGATCATATTTTAAAACTCTTGGCGTATTTTTTGTTAAGCGCTGAAAAATCTATTCCCTTGTGTTCTTTATACCACTCGATACTCTGCACATGCAGGACTTCCCACGGTATTGTCTTTGAGTTTCTAGTGCCCGAATTTTTAATCACAATCGACCTGTCAGTGCAGGAAAAACACGGATCAATAGCCGCGATGACTATGGGCATATCCGCCAGATACCTGTCTTCAAGCATTTTGGAGACAGCCTGAACGTTGGCTAATGTGGGCGCCCTGACTTTTACCCTGTCCGGCTTTTCCGTACCGTTGGAGCGCACATAATGGAAATCCTCGCCTCTAGGGGCTTCATATCTGGAAGCTGCTTCTCCCGCCGGAATCTTGCGCGGCGCCCTTACCGTAAGCGGTCCTTCCGGCATATCCTTTAAGATCTGACGGATCATTTTATAAGACTCCATCAGTTCCAGAACACGCACTACTGTTCTTCCGTAAACATCGCATTTATCGCTGGTGATTACCTTAAAATCGAGTTCGCCGTAAGCGGCATATGGGTCATCTTTACGCACATCGCGCGCCACACCGGATGCGCGCGCAGTCGGTCCCACAGCACCCAGGCTGATAGCGTCTTTCTTGCTTAAAACCCCTACACCAGAGAGCCTCTCGATGATTGTAGTCTCCTGGGTGGCGATTTTAATATAATACTTGGTCCTCTCTTCAAGAATATCCACTGCCTTAAGCACTTCTTTGGCCTGACTAGGAGTGATATCGCGCCTGACTCCGCCGATAGTATTCATTCCGTAATTAACGCGGTTACCGGTGAGTAATGCCAATATATCCATGACTACTTCGCGGTCGCGCCAAGTGTACATTAATAAAGTATCGAAACCGATTTCATGCCCGGCAACACCCAGCCACAAGAGATGCGAATGCACTCTCTCTAATTCTCCAATCAAAGAGCGGATATAAAGAGCGCGCTTGGGGATTTCAAGTCCGGCGATCTCTTCTACTGCTTGAGCAAAGGCTGTAGCGTGCGAATGCGAACATATCCCGCAGATCCTCTCAATCAGATAAAGGTCCTGAATATACGTCCTCTCTTCGCAGGCCTTTTCAATGCCGCGGTGGTTGTATCCTATTTTAACACTGGAAGCGGTGATCTTTTCGCCGCGCAGAGTGATTAGGAAACTCTCCGGCTCTTTTAATGCAGGGTGCTGCGGTCCGAAAGGGACCTGGACGTCTTGGGAATTATGCATGGTCAACCTCGCTTTTTAATTTCCAGTCTTTGCGTAAAGGATGGTCATCCTTAGGCCAATTATCCGGTAATGGATACCGCTGACCGGAGGCAAGCCCTTCGACCTTAATGCCTAAAAGGTCTTCCAACTCCCTCTCATAGGCATCGGCTTCCAGAAAATACCCGGTCACGGTCTTTATTTTCGGGGCTTCGTGTGAAATATGAATCCTTAAAGAAAAAACTACTACCCCATCCCGGCTTAAGTGATAGATAACGCCGAATGTCTCCCCCTCATCCATCCCGGTAATGGTACACAGATGGCTGAATTGCATATCGCGGACCAGATAATTAAAGACGTCAAAAAAACGCTCTTGGGGCACATCCGCAAAAATACGGCGCTGGCGCTTTATAACTACGGCGTCCTTAAAAAAAGGAAATTTATTCTCTAACTCTTGTTTTATGCTCTCTTCAGCGCTCATTTCTTTTCGCTTTCCTCTAAACTGGCTAATAGTTTTGCCACTCCATCAATGATCGCCTTAGGGCTTGCCGGACAACCCGGGATATAAGCTGACACGGGTATGACCGTATCTATGCCGGCCTTGACGCTGTAGCAACCCTTGAATACACCGCCCGAACAAGCGCAGGTGCCGATGGCAACCACAAACTTCGGGGCAGGCATCTGTTCATATATCCTCTTTAAGCGCGATTCCATCTGTTTGGTGACCGGGCCGGAACAGAGCAAAACATCTGCGTGGCGCGGTGTGCCTTTTATGATCATACCGAAGCGCTCGATGTCATAACGCGGAGTAAGCGCTGCCACGATTTCTATATCGCAGGCGTTGCATGCCCCGGTGTTAAAATGCAGGACCCAAGGCGACTTAAGCCTAGCCCAATTGACTACTTTTGTAATTACGCTCATCTTACTCTACTTTCTTAAAAGGCTGAATAAACCGATGATGGCGCCCAGGATATAAATTAACGCCGCTCCGAATACCGCCATATTTACCGCCGGAATCGTGGCGATG
>JAPLLM010000078.1 GCA_026387555.1 Candidatus Omnitrophota bacterium
GACTGTAAATCTGCTGCACTTGTGCTTCATAGGTTCGAATCCTATCCTGTCCATTTTATTTTTCCGATAAGGAAAAATAAAATGGCACTGAAGTGAGCGTAGCGAGGCGACAAGCCGAGCAGCGAGAGCGGCGCCGACACCAAAATATATTATGTCCTACACAGTATTTGCCTTAAAGTGGCGGCCGAAAAGTTTCGATGAAATCATCGGCCAGAACCACGTCACCACCACCCTTAAAAGCGCGATCCAGAAGAATCGCCTCGCCCACGCGTATCTTTTTGCCGGGCCGCGAGGAGTAGGGAAAACTTCTACCGCAAGAATTTTAGCCAAAGCCCTGAATTGTAAGGAAGGCCCTACGGCTAACCCTTGCGGAAAATGCCCGTCCTGCCTTGAAATCGCCAAAGGCACATCCCTTGATGTAATTGAGATCGACGGAGCCTCTAACCGCGGCATCGAGGAGATACGTACGCTGCGTGAAAACGTAAAATTCGCGCCTGTGGCCGGCAAATTTAAAGTCTACATAATCGACGAAGTCCACCAGATCACCCCCGACGGTTTTAACGCCCTCTTAAAAACCTTAGAAGAGCCGCCGCCTTACGTTAAATTCATTTTCGCGACCACCCATCCCAATAAAATCATGCCGACCATCCTTTCGCGCTGCCAGCGTATGGATTTTAGAAGGATTACGGTTATGGAGATGATCGCGCAGCTGGAGAAGATCGTGGCAGGGGAGAAGCTTAGCGTAGACAAGGAAGTCCTGTTTGCCATCGCCAAATCCAGCGACGGAGCTTTAAGGGATGCGGAATCGATTTTGGACCAGTTGGTCTCTTTTTCTAAAGATAAGATTTCGTTAAAAGATGTAGTCTCGATTTTAGGCTTGGTGGAGCAGGATGCACTTTTTGAAATAACCGATACCATTATCCGCAAGGACCCGTTGGGTGCATTGAACGTACTCAACCGGTTGATTGATGACGGAAAAGATGTCAGCGTATTTTTATCCAGCCTTATCGAGCACTTCCGCAACCTGATGATCGCGCGGGTGACTAAGGGTGACTCCAAATTAATCGATTTGCCACAGGAGGCCTGCGATAAACTTCTTAAGCAGGGCAATGCTTTAACTCTTGAAGAGATCTTTACTGCTTTTAATATAATGGTTGCGACCCAAGAGATGTCTAAGCGGCTTGATTCTCTGCGCATACCGTTAGAGATAAGCTTGGTCAGGCTGGCGTATGATAAGAAGAATCAGTCGCCGGTAGTTAGTCTGCCGGCAAAAGAGACTCCGGTAAAAGAGCATAAGGCGGCACATTTTATAAAAAAAGAAGAGGCTAAGCCTGAGTCTCCGCCGACGGTATTATCCATAACCCTGGATAATATAAAGGAAGGGTGGAATAATATTATCGAGAACTTAAGCCGGATTAAGATGTCGGTCGCCACATATATGAACGAAGGCCAGCCTCTTAAATTGCAAGGGAATATCCTTACTATCGCTTTCCCCAAAAATTATTCCTTGCATAAAGAATCACTTGAGATGAAAGAAAATAAAGAGATCGTTGAAAAGAATATCTCGCAGTTATTTAACGAGAATTTAAGGGTCAGTTTTATCCTTTCCGCCGAAGCCAAGGAGAGGGAGGATAACGGAAATAGCCCTTTTATCAAATCCGCGCTGGATATGTTTAACGGAAGGGTGATCAAGGAAGATTAATGAGCACTTACACTGAATCCATAGAAAAACTGATTGAGGCACTCACAAGGTTGCCTGGGATCGGCAGGCGCAGCGCCGAGCGCGTGGTCAATTATATACTCGGGGCTTCAAAAGATGAGATAAAAAACCTCGCAGAGACGATAATCAAGGTAAAAGAGAGCGTGCGTTTCTGCCGCATCTGCAATAATTTAAGCGAGCAGGAGATCTGCCGGGTCTGTCAGGATATGCAGCGCCATAAAGAAGTGATCTGTATTGTGGAAAAACCGGGTGATGTCACCGCAATAGAAAGATCCGGGACCTTTCACGGCGTTTACCATGTTTTGCTCGGTTCTATTTCTCCTCTTGAGGGCCGGGGCCCGAGTGATTTAAAAATAGAAGGCCTTTTAAAACGGATAAAAGAAGATAATATCAAGGAAGTGATTATCGCAACCGACGCCGATACCGAAGGCGAAACTACGTCCATGTATTTGGCTAAACTCATCAAGCCCTTGGGTGTAAATTTAAGCCGCATCGGTTTGGGTTTACCCGTCGGCTCAAACCTCGAATACGCAGATTCCACCACTCTTTCAAAAGCCTTAGAATCCCGCCGCACAATTTAAGCTATGATTACCATTGCCGGACTCTCCAAAAACTACGGAAGTAAAATACTTTTTCAGGATATCAACCTGAATATCAACCAGGGGGAGAAGATCGGCCTGATCGGCCCTAATGGCGCGGGTAAATCCACTTTATTCGCGCTTATCCTTAAAGATGTCGAACCAACGTCTGGAGAGATCAAGGTAAACAAAAATACCTATATCGGCTACCTTGCGCAGGAGTCAAAATTTAATTCCGAGCGCACTGTTTTAGCGGAATTGACCGAAGGTGATGATAGGATTCTGGGCCTCAAGAAAGAGAAGGAGGGGCTGGAGGAGAAAAATGAAGCCGGCTCGCGCCGTTACGGTGAAGTTTTGCACGATTTGGAATCTCTGGGTTATTTCGAATTAGAGCATAAGGCCAAGAAAATATTAATGGGCCTGGGTTTTAAGGAAAAAGATTTTACCCGCCCCATTCGAGAGATGAGCGGAGGCTGGCAGATGCGCACGCTTTTAGCCAAACTCCTGACCTACCGCTATGATCTATTGCTGTTGGACGAGCCTACGAACTATTTAGATTTAAACGCCGCGATCTGGCTTAAGGATTATTTGGCGGGTTTCCGGGGCACATTTATCATGATCTCCCACGATAAGGCATTTTTAACCGATGTCACTAATTATACTTTGATTTTAGAGAATGGTTCAATTTTTAAGGTTAAAGGAAATTACGAGCATTTTGAGCAGATAAAAAAAGAGAGGCGCATACATTTAGAGAAGCAGTTCAAGGAGCAGGAGAAGAAGCGGGAACAGCTGGAAACCTTTGTCGCGCGTTTTCACGCCCAGCCGAATAAGGCCGCGGCAGTGCGTTCCAAGCGTACGGCTTTGGAGCGTCTGGAAAAAGAAGCTGTTGTCCTTCCGCAGGATCCGTCTGAGAGTATCGGTAATTTCCGTTTTCCCCGCACCAGCCGCAGCGGCCACAAAGTGATCAGC
>JAPLLM010000024.1:0-2257 GCA_026387555.1 Candidatus Omnitrophota bacterium
AACCCTCGATTATTATCGCACGCACTATTAAAGGCAAGGGTGTCTCTTTTATGGAGAATGTCTGCGATTTTCACGGACGCGCACCGACTAAAGAAGAAACGGAAATAGCACTAAGGGAATTAGCGTAATGGCAGAACTTTTTTATCAGAGAGATGTATACGGTAAGACGCTGATCGAGTTAGCCAAGACTAACAAGGATATCATTGTTTTGGATGCGGATCTGTCCAGCTCTACGCGCACCGCCATGTTTGCCAAAGAATTCCCGGAGAGGTTTTTTAATTTTGGGGTCGCAGAGCAAAATATGGTGGCATCTGCCGCAGGGTTAGCCGCATGCGGTAAGACGGTCTTTGTCTCGACTTTTGCGATTTTTGCCAGCGGCCGGGCTTGGGACCAGGTGAGAAATTCCGTTTGCTACAGTAATTTAAATGTTAAGATCGTGGCCACGCACGCTGGACTTACCGTAGGGCCCGACGGGGCGAGCCATCAAGCCCTGGAAGATATCGCTTTGATGCGGGTCATCCCCAACATGACAGTGATTGTCCCTTGTGACGGGCCACAGACTGCGGATGCAGTGAAGGCAGCTGCAAACACCAAAGGGCCTTTTTATGTGCGTTTAGGCAGATCTAAAGTCGCTACCGTAGAAAATAAAGGCGAATTCAAGATTGGGGTTGGCCAATTGCTCTGCGAAGGTAATGATATTTCGATTATTGCCTGCGGGGTGATGGTCAGCGAAGCGTTAGTGGCAGTGTATAACCTGAAGCTTAAAGGGATTAAAGCGCGCCTTATAAATATACACACAATACGGCCCATAGACAAAGAAATAGTCTTAAAGGCGGCAAGCGAAACTAAGGCAATAGTCGTCTGCGAAGAGCATAACGTCGTCGGAGGGCTTGCCTCGGCCGTAGACGAAGTCGTAGCCGAGAATAATCCGGTAAAGGTCATCCGCATGGGAGTTAAAAACAGGTTCGGACAGTCGGGCGAACCGGCGGAACTTTTAAAGGCTTATAATCTGACCGCGGCCGATATCGAGAAAACAGTCATTACCTGCATCAGTTAAGCAAATTGATCCTTAAATCCTACGCTAAACTAAACCTCTTTCTGCAAGTATTTAAGCGTCAGCGCAAAGATAGCTACCACAACCTGATAACGTTATTCGAGCGGATTGATCTTTTCGATTCTATTACTCTTAAGAAGCGTGCAGATAGTAAAATCCGCGTTATCTGCAGTGATCGTAATGTTCCTTCCGGCAAGAGTAATCTCTGTTTTCGCGCAGCCTCGCTTTTGCAGGATACATGCGGGGTAGATAAGGGCGTCGATATAATCATTAAGAAGCGTATTCCCGTTGGCGCCGGATTAGGGGGTGGATCATCTAATGCCGCGGCGACTTTGCTTGGCCTGAACAAACTCTGGGGGCTTGATTTAAGTTTAAGCAGGCTTGTAAGTTTATCCGGTAAAATAGGTTCTGACGTCCCGTTCTTTATTTATAACGTTCCTTTCGCCTTAGGTACTTCTCGCGGAGATAAAATCTACCCGCTTGGTAATATGAAAAAAGTGCGGCTCTGGCACCTGCTTGTTGTGCCTAATATCCATGTTTCTACGCCGTTAATCTACCGTAAATTTGACCAATTTTCTGGGTTGACAAGGCCTGTGTATAATGTTAAAATACTAACCTCTGCCTGAAAGAAAAAACCCGTATGCTTAAGGCGCGGATTGCTATTTAACAACTTGGAAGCGGTTACCCGTAAAGAGCTCCCGCAGGTTGATCGCCTCAAGGCTAAATTACAAAATCATATCGGTTTTAATTCTGTCCTTATGTCCGGAAGCGGCCCGGCAGTATTCGGTATTTTTCAGTCCAAAAAAGAGGCCGTTTTATCCAACAGGAGGTTCGGCGCGCAAGTTCAGCGCGCGCGAAGATTTTTAGTTCGGACGATTTAGCTAAAGCGAGGGGGCAGCAATGGAGATAACCGAAGCCAGAGTTGTTTTAAAAGACTCTCCGGATAAGAAATTGAAGGCATACGCCACCGTTACTTTTGACAATGCCTTTGTGGTCAGGAATATAAAAGTCATCGAGGGCACCAGCGGTTTGTTTATCGCTATGCCGTCGAGAAAAGTAAAGCAGCCCTGCCCCAAATGTAATTTTAAGAACGAATTACGTTCTAAATACTGTAATCAGTGCGGCAGTCAGCTTCCTGTTGCTCCTAAGGCGTCGGCGACGATGGACGCTACCGGGAGTTCCCAGTTGGAACACAAGGATATA
>JAPLLM010000024.1:2291-3595 GCA_026387555.1 Candidatus Omnitrophota bacterium
GAGAGGCCCCTCGGCGCAAAAGGCGGTCGAGTAATTTCTGCCCGGTAGTGTAATGGTAGCACATCAGAATTTGGGTCTGACTGTCAAGGTTCGAATCCTTGCCGGGCAACTTAAAAAACATGAAAAATATAGCAGCGATAATCTTGGCGGCTGGTAAAGGCGTGCGGATGAAATCCGCGACACCCAAGGTCTTGCATTCTATTTGCGGCAGGCCCATGGTTTCTTATGTATTGGACCTCACGCGCGAGTTGAAATTAAGGACAACGGTAGCTGTTTTAGGAGTTGGCTCCGCTGAAGTAAAGAAAATTCTTCCTCCCGGGGTAAAGGTTGCCGTGCAAATAAAACTTGTAGGGACGGCTGATGCGGTAAAAGTAGCACTTACGCAATTAAAGGGTTTCAAGGGCACGGTATTGATCCTCTACGGCGATATCCCGCTCTTAAAGAAAGAGACCGTCGATAGGCTTATCAAGCATCACATGCAGAATGACCTGGATGCCACCATTTTAACCGCGCAGGTAAAGAAGCCCGCCGGATACGGCAGGATTTTGCGGGATAAATATTCAAGCATATCCGGGATAATCGAGGATAAGGATGCGGATGACGTTCAGAAGGCGATAAAAGAGATCAACACCGGCATAATCTGTTTTAATAAAGAGAAATTAGCTGCCGCTTTAAAAGACGTCCGGCCGAATAACCGCAAAAAAGAATATTACCTGACGGACATCATTGGGTTATTTCATAAAAAAGGGTATTTGATCGAAAGCGTAAAAATAGCCGACCTTAATGAGGCTTTAGGCATTAACTCGCGGGTTGAACTGGCTCAAGCTAACAGCATAATGCAGAGGCGCCTTAATGAGCGGTATATGCATATGGGCATAACTATCACTGACCCGGTCACTACTTTTATCAGTTTTGGCACAAAAATCGGATTGGATACGGTAATTTATCCCTTTACAGTGATCGAAAGGGATGTTAAAATCGGAAAACGTTGCTTTGTAGGGCCTTTCGCGCACTTGAGAGAAGGCACCCGCCTTGAAGATGATGTGGTAGCGGGCAATTTCATTGAAATCACCCGCTCAAACCTGAAAGCAAAAACTCTAGCCAAACATTTTTCCTATATCGGCGATACCCGCATCGGCCGGAATGTGAATATCGGAGCCGGCACGGTGACCGCGAATTTCGATAAAGGAAAAAAGAATATCACGGTAATAAAAGACGGCGCTTCTATCGGATCGGATACCATTCTGGTCGCTCCGGTGACGGTGGGTAGACGCGCAGTAACGGGCGCAGGTTCGGTAGTAGCC
>JAPLLM010000102.1 GCA_026387555.1 Candidatus Omnitrophota bacterium
ATACCACAACCCGGGTATTTGCCATCGGGCTTTTGACCAATAATATCCTGACCGGATATTACGCTATCGCCGAGCGCATCGCAAATGCCATACAGACCTTTCCCCTGGATGCGTTTTCGCAGGCGCTCTACCCGCGTATCAGCAAAATATTTACGCGCTCACGCAAGCGCGCCGCCAAGATCATGCATACAGTTCAGACTTCCTTTATATTTTCCTATTTAGTAGTGATACCCCTGGCTTATTACTTCGCCCCCTGGATAACCCGCATTGCCTGCGGTGTCGCTTATCCCGAAGTAATCATAACCCTGCGGCTTCTGCTTTTAGCCGTATTCTGCATCATCGCCAATGCCTTCCGGGTACAGTTTTTGCTCGTCTGCGGGAAACCCGACATCTACTCTAAAATCCATGTCATTGCCGCGATCATCGGCCTGCCTTTGATCTGTATTTTGATTTATTATTTTTCTTACGCGGGGGCCGCGCTTTCGACGATAATACTCGAGGTAGGTATTTATATTGCGACTTTCGAGATAATCAGGAAACTTGCTTTAAAAAAATACTCTTAAAAAATACTCCTATCTTACGGCTTCAGCCACCTTCCAATACCAGCCATCGGAATCCCAGCAGCTGGCATAATAAAGATCCTTCTTCACAAAATTAAAGTACTCCTTGGCCTCTTTAGCCATACCCAGTTTCTGGGACGCTTTTCCGGCAAGAAAACAACATGTCCCCACGTCATTAAGGGCCCAATATTTCTTTATCTCTTCTTTTCTGGGGTAACGGGTAAGTGATTTTTGCTGCCAGAGCGCTGCCTGTTTATACATCTCAACGCACTGCTTGGAATATCCCAGGCAAGATTTGTAATCTTTCTTGGTATACGCCTCCCAGGCTTTAAAAGTAAGATAACTCGAAGAAGAATCCCCGAAATCAATGCCCAGCTCCATCGCCTTAAGCATATCTCGGGCAGCGTTAGCGACGTTCCAAAACCACCCCCGAACATCATAAGCCATTGCATAACTATAATTATTGATGATATCGCTCAATACCTGCCTGGAGCCTAATTCATCCTTGCGCAGCCAAAGTATCCTAGCCTTAATGAATTTTGCCGTAGCTACATCATTGAGGGGCCAATATTGATGGGTCCCTTATTATCATAAGTCGCAATACTTCTTTCGGCATATGATAGCGCCGCATCATAATTTTTGGCATTATAGGAATCCCAGGCTGCCTGGACCAGGCCTTTATTAGGGTGTTTTTCAATGTCTATTGTTTTTGTTTCAGGGGGGCTATCTTCAGGTGCGGAAAAAACAACAGGATTAAAGATACACAGGGCGGCGATGGCCGCTAAAAACAAAAATACGGATCTCTTGCCCATCTATCTTACCTCTGTATTATTATACCACTGAATAAAACTTAAACTAATAAAAAAACCCGCCGGAATTCCCAGCGGGTTTTAATTAAATTGCGGGGGCCCGATTTGAACGGACGACCTCAAGGTTATGAGCCTTGCGAGCTACCAGGCTGCTCCACCCCGCGATATCTTTATTAAGAACGATAATATTATAACACTAAACTGCGCTGATTTATTATCTTTTCTTCTCCGGGATTATCTTGATGGGTATTTCGCCTTTGCGCACCACGCCCATCTTTTCCCGCGCGATCCTCTCCTGATAAACCGGATCGTCCCGGACGCGCTCCACCTCTTGCTGCAGAAGGGCATTTTCGATATTGAGCTTTCTTAATTTTGATGCCAACTCAACATTCTTGTCCCTTAAAACCTGCAGCTTGGCGTATCCGGGAAGAAAAATCACCAGCAATGCAGCCGAAATTCCAAAGAGCCAAAACGCCTTTCTAAACGTTGAAAGCATTTATTTATGCCAGCCGGTTCCCGCGTAGACTGCCTTCTCACCCAGCTCTTCTTCGATCCTTAAGAGTTCGTTGTATTTGCAGATCCTGTCCGTGCGGGACAATGAACCGGTCTTGATTTGTCCCACCCCGGTTGCAACCGCCAAATGCGCGATTGTGGTGTCTTCTGTTTCCCCGGAGCGGTGCGAAATTACCGCGTTGTACTTATTCTTTTTGGCGATGTTGATCGCTTCGAGTGTTTCAGAAAGCGAACCAATCTGATTTACTTTGATCAGTATAGCATTACCGATCTTTTCCGCAATCCCTTTCTTGAATATCTTGGGGTTGGTCACGAAAATATCGTCCCCGACCAGCTGTAATTTAGGGCCGAGCTCGGAAGTCATCTTCTTCCACCCTGTCCAGTCATGCTCCGAGAGGCCGTCTTCGATGGAAAGTATCGGGTATTTACTCAACCAGCTTGCGTAAATCGAGATCAGGTCATCGGAATTCTTTTGAGAATTTTCAAAAGTATACTTTCCGTCCTTGCAGAAAGAGCTCGCCGCGCTATCCAAGGCAAGATACACGTCCTTGCCCGGTTTATACCCGGCTTTTTCTATAGCCTGAACGATCAAATCCAGCGCTTCTTGATTTGAGGTCAAATTAGGCGCGAATCCGCCCTCATCTCCGACGGAAGTAGAGAGTTTCTTAGACTTAAGCAGTGATTTTAAATTATGGAATACTTCCGTAGCGCTTCTTAAACATTCCCGGAAATTCGGCGCGCCTACGGGCATGATCATAAATTCCTGAATATCCAGATTATTATCCGCGTGCATTCCGCCGTTTAAGATATTCATCTGGGGTACGGGTAAAATATTCGCCTTCTCTCCACCTAAAAATCTGTACAAGGGCTGTTTCTTAGTCAAGGCTGCGGCCTTAGCCACTGCCATGGATACGCCCAAAATCGCATTAGCGCCAAGATTTGACTTATATTCCGTGCCGTCCAGCTTGATCAACGCCTGGTCTACCTTTTCAAAATCAGGCGCAAAACCCTTTATTTTAGAGGCGATTACGGTATTGACGTTGTTGACTGCCTTGGTAACGCCCTTACCTAAATATCTCTTTTTGTCCCCATCCCTTAATTCCAGGGCTTCATTGTCACCCGTAGAAGCGCCCGAAGGAACCGCTGCCCGGCCTAAGATACCGTTATCCAATATCACATCCACTTCCACCGTAGGGTTGCCGCGGGAATCGAGTATTTCCCTTCCCAAAACCTTCTTAATTTTTGCCATTTGTCCTTCTCCTTATTATGATTATTTGTTCAGCGTAGGGAAATCTTATTATACATAGTACGATACCCGCGTCAAGGAAAATAAGCATGCCTTAAAAAAGATTGACTAACTATGAGGCTTATGTTATCTTAGCTTAAACTAATATTAAAGCCTGCCTATCGGCACGCATGGAGATCTTATGAATTGGAAAAAGGTTAGATTCCACCTTAGGTTACACTGGATAAAAATCTTAGTAATTATAGGCCTATTAGCCTTAGGCATATCCCTTGCCATTCTGATCACAAAAGGCATACGCGCCTGGAATGAATCCGAGTCTTATCTGCGGCAGTCTCAAATGGCGGCAATGCCCCTGCAGATGTACATATACCTTATCATGGGATTAGTCCAGGCAGTAGTTTTTACCTATATGTATTACTGGATGTTCTTTAAAAAGGGCATGAGCGGTTTCACTCAATCCCAGAAAAAATCTATCGCCGGAGAAAGTATAGGGATCACTTGGAACGATGTCATTGGGATGGATGAAGCAAAAGAAGAGGCATTGGAAGTAGTAAAGCTTATCAAAGACCGCGCAGGGCTGACGCGTATCGGAGGAAAGATCCTGCGGGGTATACTCATGCTCGGCCCCCCGGGATGCGGAAAGACTTATCTAGCCAAGGCAATCGCTACTGAATCAGGCCTGCCCTTCATTTCAATGTCAGGGTCTGAATTCGTCGAGATGTTCGTAGGCGTAGGCGCGGGAAGAGTGCGTTCCCTTTTTAAGCGCGCCCGGCAGTTAGCGGAATTAGAAGGCGGATGCCTTATCTTTATCGATGAAATCGACGCCGTAGGCGCCCAGCGCGCCATGGATAAGGGCTTCGGCGGAACCACGGAACATAACACTACTTTAAACCAGCTGCTCGTGGAGATGGACGGATTAATACAACATCGTCCTGATCGGGGCGACTAACGTGCAGGAAAAAGTCCTCGATGAAGCGCTTCTTAGGCCGGGAAGGTTTGACCGCAAAATATACGTCGATAAACCTAATCTTGAGGACCGCGGAAAACTCTTCTCATATTACTTAGGAAAAGTAAAATACGACCCGCAGGATGTAAAAATCGACCGCCTGGCGCGCATAACCGTAGGCCAAAGCCCTGCGGATATATCCAATATCGTCCGGGAGGCGGCATTGATCACCGTGCGCAGCAATAAAGAAACTATTTCCATGAGGGAGATCGACGAAGCCCGGGAAAGGATTGCCTTAGGTATTAAACGCAGGATAAAATTAAGCCCTAAAGAAAGGCTTCAGACCGCTTATCACGAGTCGGGGCACGCAATCGTAACTTATTTCTTTGCGCCCACTCAAGATGTCTTTAAGGTCACCATTACCCCCCGCGGGCCTACGGGAGGCGTAACCTGGACCCCGGAAAGAGAAGATACGTTTATAAAGGACTCTAATAATTTACTTAGCCAGATCAAGGTCTGCCTTGGTTCCTATGCTGCCGA
>JAPLLM010000132.1 GCA_026387555.1 Candidatus Omnitrophota bacterium
ATCTCCTCGGTATCATAATCAAAACCCATCATGATATCCGCGACAATGGCAATATCGTTTCTGCGTAGAATCTCGATGGTCTTCTTGATCTGATCCAGGGTAATTCCCTTGGCGATCTTTTTAAGCTCCGACTGCGTGGTGACTTCGATCCCGAATACGCCCATGAAAAGGCCGTTCTCTTTCATAAGCGGCAAAATTGATTCGCAGTTGACCCAATCGATGGCGCGGCCTAAAGAAACCCACTTAATCGGATTATTAGACGCTTTTTTAAGTTCGCAGAATTTCTGCACTCTCTTGGGGTCGACATTAAAATTATCATCTTGGATAACTACAACCTTTACCCCGTATTTTCTGTGTAAAAGGTTCAGTTCCTCCATAACTCTTTCCGGAGATTTCGCGCGCCATTTCAAAAAGTCTGAAGGAGAACGCGGGTCAAACTGGTCCCACTCATAACAAAAAGTGCAGGCCGAAGGGCAGCCGCGGGAAGTGACCATATCCACAAACGGCTTCCAGTAAGTGTGGCCCACATATTTATCCATAGGGAATAAATCATACGCCGGCAGAGGAAGTTTATCCAAATCCATCATCAGCGGTTTATGCGGCCCCATAATGATCTCGCCGTTGACGCGTGAAGTCACGCCTCCAACATCTTTAAAATTCTTCTTTTTATCTATTGCCTCGATCAGATCCCCGAAAGACTCCTCTTCGCCCATGACCACGAAGTCTACGGCCGGATTTTCTTCCAAAGTATGCACCGGCATCGCGGAATACCATAATCCGCCGAAGACGATCTTAGTCTTGGGTAAGGCAAGCTTAATCTTAACCGCCGCGTCTTTAAAATGCCTCAAAACTCCGTATCCGCCGTAGCCGTGCAGCTGTTCACCCATGACCACGACATCAGGATTCTTTGCTTTTACCTTCTCCACCAATTCATCCATCGAAAGCTGATCAGCTTTGCCGTCGATAACCGCGACATCGGCATAACCCCTGGTCTCTCTGACATAAGCCGCCCAATGGGCGTAGAGCTGGTTAGGTGACCTGTGTATCCCGTGTGTCGCCCACGCACCGACTTTCGGCATAACGAATAAAATTTTCATTACTCTTCTCCTTGCCCACAAGGGCACACCCGCGCAATTTCCCCACAAGGGGACACCGGCGCAATTCCGATTAGCGCCGGGTGCTATTTAAGCGCGGGGTGTTACTTTTCAATGACTAAGGCCGCATTTATTCCGCCGCGGCCGCGCGAGATGATCAATGCCTTTTCTATCTTTTGTTCTTTGGCTTCCTTACCTATATAATTCAAAGACCTGTCCGCCGGTTCATCCAGATTGATGATCGGAGGAATAAGGCTATGCTCCATAGCTAAAATCGTAGAGATCAAATCAACGGCGCCTGATGCGCCCAGGAGATTTCCGAACATAGACTTGGGGCAGCTGGCCGGAATATCCTTAGCCCTTGCGCCGAAGACACTTTTTATGGCGGATATCTCCGAGTTATCCCAGATATCTACGGCTAAGCCGTCTAAACTTATGTAATCTATTTTATCCGCGCTCATGCCCGCGTCATCCAGCGCCATCTTAATCGCGCGCGCCAGTTCTTTTCCGTCGGAAGCGGGGTTGATCCTGTCCACTGCATCGCAACTGGTGCCGTAACCTGAAATCAAAGCCTGGATAGCCGCTTTACGCGACCTTGCCCGCTCAACGCTCTCCATGACCATGATCCCCGAGCCTTCTCCGATGACAAACCCGTCGCGCTTCTTATCAAAAGGGCGATATGCTTCAGACGGATGCGAATTATTTTTTGAGAGTGCGCCATAAGTATTACAGCACAATAACGCGTAAGGGGTAACAGGGGCTTCCATGCCGCCGGCGAGGATCATATTTAATTTATTCTTGGATAAAACCTTGCGCGCATATCCTATAGCCATAAGAGAGCTTGCCCGGTCAGCCACCACAGTCTTACTAAAACCTTTTATGCCGTAATAAATAGAAACCTGGCCTTGGGGCGCCGCCGGAAACCAGGCCGAGGCCATATAAGGAGAGACCCCTTCGCGGCCTTCGATGTACAGGTCGCGCAATTCTGTCTCGGCATAGAGCCATCCGCCGATAGCATTACCTAAAAATATCCCGACAAGATTGGGATCTTCGTTCTTTATATCGATCCCGGCGTCCTGAAGCGCCATCTCCGAGGCGATCAAGGCCATATGCGAGAAGGCGTCGATTTTTTTTAAGAGCCTCTCCGAGACGTGCGTATACTTTTCCAGGTCGTCGATCTGTCCGGCGATGTGCGACGGATACTTTGAAGCGTCAAAACGGGTGATCTCTTTGACAAACGACCTTCCGGACTTGATATTGGCCCAAAACTGCCGCTTGCCTATCCCCGAGGGAGCGACTATACCGGTACCCGTAATTGCTATTTTTTCCATTATCCACCAAACCTTTTCAATACTAAAGCGGAATGGATCCCAGAAAATCCGCTTGATGTCTTAAGAATTATGTTCACCTTCTTGGCAATCGCCTGATTGGGTATATAGTAGAGATCACACTGCGGGTCTTTCTCTTCCTGATTTATCGTCGGAGGAAGAATATTCTTCTCAAAAATCATGGCGCAGATGGTAAACTCTACGGCATTTGCCGCGGCCAACGGATGCCCGATCATGGACTTAAGCGAGCTAATGGGCAGCTTATAAGCATAGTCTCCGAAGATCGCCTTATAAGCATTGGTTTCAAAGATGTCGTTCATGCGCGTGGAAGAACCGTGGGCATTGATGTAATCTATTTCCGCTGGCTTAATATTCGCATCATTTAAGCCCAAAGTTATACAATTCTTCATTGCGTCCCCGTCACCGGGAAGGTCAGTCATATGAAAAGCGTTGCAGCTGGTCCCGAAACCCATGACTTCACAATAAATATGGGCATTGCGTTTAAGAGCGTGATTCAATTCCTCTAAAACTAGGAGACCTGCGCCTTCGGAGAGGACAAACCCGTCGCGCTTGTTATCAAAAGGACGGCTCGCTTTCTCCGGTTCATCGTTACGCACTGACAAAACATTTACCACGTCAAATGCCCCAAAGGTAATCGGTGTAATAGGAGCTTCTGCCGCGCCGCAGATCATTATATCCTGCTCTCCGTCCTGAATCGTCTCTAAACCAAAACCCATGGAATCAGTACCAGCAGTGCATCCGGTAGAGAGGGTATTGCAAATTCCTCTTAAGCCGTACTTTGAACTTATTTCAATGGAGGGCGTATTAAACATCGCCGCGTCATAAAGATCAGGCCTGACCCGGGAAGGATCGATGGGATTCTTTCCGTCGTCGGTGACCAGGGCGAATTCTTCTTCCATATACTTTGTCCCGCAGATGGCGTTGGCAAGGCAAACCCCGATACGCTCCGGGTTTTCTTTGGAAAAATTTATGCCGCTGTCCTTTATCGCCATATTCCCCGCCACAACTCCGAACTGCACATATCTGTCCATACGCATCGCCTCTGCGTGCGTAAGACCTAATTTAAAAGGATCGAAATCGCGCACCTCTGCGGCGATCTTGGTATTAAAGACCGAAACGTCGAAACCGTCGACCCGCTTTATTCCGGAGACACCTCCGGACATCCCCTTCCAGGCATTATCTTTACCGATGCCGTTTGGGGACACAACCCCGATACCCGTAATCACCACTCTGCGTTTAAGCATGAATTATTTTTTCTCCTCTTCCTTAACCCTTGAGACTTTGAATACAATGTGGCCCCCATCCGGACAAGTCACCGTATCCAGGGTATCAGGGTCCTTCATAAAGAAAAACTTGGCGCCGAAATTCAAGGCAAATAAAGCCGGAAAAGCGCAGTGAAAAGCCGCACCGCAAAAACCAGGAATGCATTTTAAACCCGTTGTCTCCCATTTATCGCCGACTTTGTAGCCAAACGCGCACTTGCCGTCAGACTTAAATACCTCAATGACCATATTTTTCGGTTTAGGCCCCTTCCAATCAGGGTCTTTTGCTGCAAATTCCGGCTTGCCCTCTTTATCAAGAACCTCGGCCTTAAATTCAAGCTTGCCTCCGTCGGGACAAGTAACCAACAAGGAACGCTGGTTATCCCGGAAAGGGAATTTCGCTCCGAAACTAAGCGCATAAATCACCGGGAACAATGCGTGGGCAAGGCCTAAGCAAAAAAACTTCGGCGGGTGAGTAAAATCTTCCAGGATCAGCTCATCCCCGATCTTGTAGCCGTGATAACAGTGGCCTTCGACCTTATTGACCGTAAGTTTTAATCTGGGAAATGGAGAATCAATTTTATCGCTCATTTTAGTCGCATAGTCCTTTAGTAAAACTTAAAAGTTCGGCTTTTGTAAAAAACTGCCCGGTCTCTTCAACCGCGTGCACCAATTCTATCAACTTGGTATTTAAGGGAGCTTTCATCCCGATTTTTTTGGCCAGGCCCACAAATGCTCCGTTAATATAGTCTACCTCCGAACGCCTACCTCTTTTTATGCTCTGCAAAATAGATCCATACAGCGGGTCTTTGCTTAATTTAAGCATTATGCCGGAGAATATTCCCGCGGCCTGCGCCGGAGGAATACAGATCATTTTGGTAATATTTTCCAGCGGGAAACCCGGAAGAGATACCAGGTTGATTCCCGACTTGCACATGATGTCAAAGCCTTCCTTCCATATCCCAATACTTACCCGGCTTACATCAAGGTCGCCAAACGCCTCCTGCATGCTCAACCCCAATATCGCGGGGATACAGTTGTTGGCATTGACGAATATCTTCATATACTTCATCCCCATGATGTCATCGCTTATCGTCGTCGGGAAAATCTCGTCTAAGACCAGGCTTACGTCGATTAATTTCTGGTCCGTTCCTTTCTCAAAAGGCCTGCCGATGATCCATCCGCCTTCGAAATTATGCACGATCAGCCCCGGCTCAAGATAGGTCGAACCAAACATCACGATACTTGAGATTATTCTGTCTTTAAGGATGTATTTTGCTGTTATTTCGTCGGCAGCGACACCGTTCTGCGTAGTCAAGACTAGCGAATCTTTTAAAAAAGCGGCGTTATCTTTTAGCGCATATTCAATATCCTGGGTCTTGACCGCAAGTATCGCCAAATCCGGTTTAGAGATCACCTGGCTGTGCGCCGTAACCAGCACCTTATGCTCCCCGCGTACTCCGGAGACCTTGATACCGGACGAGTTTATAACATCGACCGCCTCTTTACGGCCCACCAGATAAACATCTTCGCCTTTTTCTTTTAAGTAAGCCGCGACTAAGCCCCCGATTGCCCCGGAGCCGATGACTACTATCTTCATTTGCAGTTTTTAGGGAAACCGTACTTTTTATAATCGAATCCGGTCTGTTCCAATAGACGGACCATCATGCTGTAAAACGGGGAAGGGACATCGGAGAAAAACGCGCCGACCACATCCTGC
>JAPLLM010000038.1 GCA_026387555.1 Candidatus Omnitrophota bacterium
CCACAGCATTAAGACAGGTTATCACTACCACTGCCGCGGCGATGTCCTTGACCAATTTGATGCGCATGCGGTATTTGGCAGTGATCATATCCATAAGCATCTCGATCGCCGTATTAAAGATCTCCGCCATAAATACCAGCGTTATTGTAACACAAAGAGCGATTAATTCAATCCCGTGCAGCGAGAAATAAAGACCCAGAAGAAATGCGGCTACACCCATCATGAATATAACACGCATATTCCTGTGGTATAAAAAAAGGTAAACAACGCCCTTGGAAGCGGTCTTAAAGCTTTCTACAAAACCGTGCATTTTAAATATATGCCTTAAGACTCTTTTCGGGCTCATTATTTCTTTCTGTAGGCGCTTAAAAAGGAATCGCAGTATATGTTTTTATTAAGGATCAGCTCCGAGGTGATCAACGCGTCCATCAGGTCATTATCCAACGGATCCAGTATAGCCGCATCCAAACCTTGAGCTATAGCCATGGTCAGGAATATACGGTTGACCAGATTACGCGCCTTAGTTCCCTGTGACCGACAATAGTTTTCGGCGAGGGATCTGAAATGATCTTGAACTCATGGATAGACTCAAGGATGTCTTTCATCTGCGCTTGAGCCACATTTACCGGAAGGACTATAGGATCCAGATACAAGTCTTCGACGGGGAAACCCGCGTCCGCACAGTGCGCGACTATAGTCGCTGCCAATTCCAAACGCTGGTCCTTATTTTGAGGTATGCCTTTTGCGCTTATGGTCAGGCCGATAAGTTTGGTATTATATTTCTTGGCTAACGGGAGCAGGACTTCAAGCTTCTCCGGATCAGCGGTGACAGAATTAATCACCATTTTATTCTTCGCGACCTTCAAACCCGCCTCGATTACCTGCGGCTTACTGGAATCAAGGCTTAAAGGTTTATTTGTGACCTCCTGAATCACCTCGACCAGCCAGGGCAGGTCCGAAATCGGCTGTTTGGAAGCCGGGCCGCAGTTCACGTCCAGACAATCCGCTCCCGCATTGATCTGATCCAGAGCGCACTTTTGGATGACAGCCCTATCGTGCTCCTTAATCGCTCTACCTATATTATTGTACATACCGTTGATCAGCTCGCCGATTATAAACATTTTATCTCCCGAATAATTCTCCTATGTATTTATTTACTTTCTCTACAGCCTTAGGATGACGCATGACCAATATATCCCCTCCCGCCTGAATAAGGGCGCAAGCCGTGACTACTTCCCACATGACCCCCTGATCCGCGCTGCCAACCTTAGCCTCCTTAGCTCTCCAGGCTTCCTGCCCGATAAAACAAATAAATGGCGACGCCACGGTCTTATCCCCGGATAAAGCTGCCAGGCGCGCGCGCTCCATAATGGAATAAGCATACTCCAACCCATATCCTAACGCGCCGATAGTCGGATCGATGACAATGCGCTCAAGCGGTAATCCCATATCCGAAATCAAGATATTCAACTGTTTAGCGATATTTATATCGATAGGCGACTCGGCAATTATATTGTGGCCGTCGGCTAATACCGCGGCTACCAGAGTCTTATAATTATCCTGCACTGCGCTGCCGATCAGACACCTCTCTCCTTTAGCTGCTTCAGCGCAAGCTGCCAGGATCTGATTATCTTTGGCATCATCCCCGCAACCTTTGATGATCAAGGGAACATCCGCTTTCTTTAATAATGCCCTGATGAATTCCGCTTCCTGCTCCGTGCTCTTATTCCCGAAATCAGGATGCGCGCCCTGCAACCGCACGCATAAAAGCTGGGCTTTAAATTCTTTGACGCACATTTGCGCCCAGGCCAAAGGATCTTTGATGCTCTGCCCATAGGGTTTAGTCGATTCCTCGGGCCAGTCTTGCGGCGGGATATCCCATATTTCAAAAGCAATAACAGGTTTGTGTGGAATAGCGCCTTCAGCGAATAAAAAAGGCAGGGTCTTCTGTCCGCCGATCTTGACCGTTGTCGACCTTGTCCCTCCATCGGCTTTTGTCGCACCGATCGTCACCACCGAAACTTCTCCCGACCATTTCTCCAGCATTAATTCCGCTGCCATATCTTTTCTCCTATTTTGTTTAACGCGGTAAGGACTAACGCATCGCGGCTTAGCTCCATCAGAGAGCCGCCGTTCAAGCTTATTTTCTCTATTCCCGCATCCTGCGCAAGATTCCCCAGATACTCCGCTTCTACCCCCTCTAATTTTTCTTTATCCAAATTATTATTAAACCGGTTTATGATCAACAAATTCTTTTTTGTTTGTATCTTTAATTCCTTTGCGAGTGCTATGATCCTCTCTGCCGCTTTAAGCCCGACTTTAGACGCATCGGATACCACGACCAGCGCATCCGCGCTACGGGTAGTCCGGCGCGACAGATGCTCTAACCCTGCCTCATTATCGATGATGACAAAATCGTAATCTTTGATGAGTTTTCCCAAAACATCCCTTAAGACATTATTCACGTAACAATAGCAGCCCGGGCCTTCGGGTCTGCCCATAGTCAGGCAATCAAATCCAACGCCCTCGGAGACCGCGGTCTGCACTTCATATTCGATAAACCTCTCCTTAGGCATCCCTGCGGGGACCTTTTCCGGATGCACGCATATTTCATCCAGGATCTCGCCGATACTCGCTTTGACTTTGATGCCGAGCGCGTCAGCCAGATTGGAATTAGGGTCCGCGTCTATCGCCAAAATCGAACCTAGCTTATTATCTTTTAATATACGCACGATCAATGCGGCAACCGTAGTCTTGCCTGTCCCACCCTTACCTGCCATTGCGATGACGTATCCCATCAGAATTTAACCGTTGGGAATATTTTCAAATCTGTATGCGGAAAGAACAACGCCGCCATATACTGGTCCATATATCCGGGGTCGACCGATAATTCAAAATAAGTAATCTTGCGGGCTATTTCATCGGCGCACTTTTGCGCATCTACCGATAAAATTATCTGGCGCGCACCGGCCAGCGAGCTATTCCCGATAAACTTGAATCTTTTCCTGGGTAGATCCGGAAGCAGACCGATCTCTATTGCTTTCTCAACATCAAGACTTGTCCCAAACCCTCCGGCAATAAAAATCTTTTTCACCGCGTCCATCTCAAGCCCCATATGCTTGACTAATATGGCGCAGGCAGAATATATCGCGGCTTTTGCGCGTTTTAAATTCTCAATATCCGCTTCATTGATCACAATATCATCCGCAACTACAAACTCCTTGCCCATGTCACTTACGCGGATGCGTTCATTCTCGGCAATGATCTTACCTGCCTTATCGATTATCCCGGCTTTAAGCATTTCAGCGATCAAGTCGATGTAGCCCGATCCGCAGATACCCACAGGTTTGGCAGTGCCAATAGTCTCCAGTCTCACTTTCAAATCTTTAGGATTTATTTTCACTTCCTGAATTGCACCCCGGCTCGCGCGCATTCCGCAAGTCAGGCCGCTTCCTTCAAATGCCGGGCCGGCAGAAGCAGCGCAGGCAACCAGAAAATCTTTATTCCCCAAGCAGATCTCTCCGTTGGTCCCGATATCGATAAGAATACTCAACTCTTCTTCTTTATATAGGCCTCTGGAGAGAACACCCGAAGTAGTGTCGCCGCCTACATAACTGGATACACCGGGCACGCAGGACAAAAGCCCGCGGGGGTTAATATTGACCCCGGCCTCTTTGGCGCGTACTACCGGAAGAAAGTTTGCCGTAGGCACATAAGGCTCTTTTCTTATGTACGTAGGATCGACGCTAAGCAAAAGATGCATCATCGTAGTGTTCCCTGCGCAAAGCATACAGGTGACATCATTAAGGTCGACATTATATTCAGTAGTCAATTCATGGATCATATGGTTCATAGTCTCTATAACAGCGCTATGTAATTTCTCCAGGCCGCCTTCTTCGTGGGCGTAGATTATCCGGCTGATCACGTCGCTGCCGAAACTTGCCTGTTTATTGTAAGAGGCCTTCGTACCCAACACCTGCAAGGTGTTCAAATCCACTAACTGTCCGGATATGGTAGTTGTCCCGATATCAAAAGCCATTCCGTAGTTTTTGTCAGAGGTATCTCCCGGCTCGACCAGGACTATCTCGACGGTATCGTTTCTCTTGCCCAAAGTAACGGTGACCTGCCAATCTGAATCGCGCAGTAATTCGCCTAACTGCCTTATATTAGTAAGCCCGGTCTGCATCACGGGAAAACTCTGAAGTTTGCGCAATTCCCGGTAGAG
>JAPLLM010000097.1 GCA_026387555.1 Candidatus Omnitrophota bacterium
ACGCCGCGACTACCAAAGCCTCAAGCCATTCGCGTATTACGGATTTCTTTTTTGCGCTCATATTTTTAAGACCTCCAGAAATGCCTCTTGGGGTATCTCTACCTTGCCGAATTGTTTAAGCCGCTTTTTACCTTTTTTCTGCTCATCCCAAAGTTTACGTTTGCGGGTAATATCGCCGCCGTAGCATTTGGCGGTTACGTGTTTACCGACGGAACGGACCTTCTCCGAAGCCAAGATCTGGCTTCCTACCGCTGCCTGTATGGCGACTTCGAATAACTGGCGGGGGATCAACTCTTTTAATTTTGAGACCAAGGCGTGCGCTTTGGAAAGTGCCCTCTCCTTGCACATAAGCGACGAGAAGGCATCACAGATGACACCGTTTAATAATATATCCAGCCGCACCAGTTTTGTGGGCAGGTATTCTTTGAATTCATAGTCCAGGGAACCGTATCCGCGGGTAAGCGACTTTACTCTATCATAAAAATCAACAATAATCTCCGAAAGCGGAATACTGAAGATGACCTTGACCCTGTCCTCTCCTAAATATTCATTTGCCACAAATTGCCCTCTGCGCGACTTGGCGAAATCGCAGACCGCCTCGATACTATCCACGGGGATGATCATAAGCAGGCTCGCGTATGGCTCTTGCGCTTCCGCTATACCCTGGTTCGTAGGAAGCTTTGCCGGGGTATCAACTTCAATGAGCTCGCCGCTTGCGGTCTTGACCCGATAAACGACATTAGGCACGGTGAGAATTAAATTTAAACCGTACTCCCTCTCTAAGCGCTCCTGCACTATCTCCATATGCAATAGCCCGAGGAATCCGCAGCGGAAACCCGAACCGAATGACTGCGAATTCTCCGGCTCAAACACAAAAGAAGCGTCGGAGAGCTTCAATTTATCCATAGCGTCGCGCAATTCCGGAAAATCTCCCGGATTGACCGGATAGATCCCGCAAAAGACCAACGGTTTGCATTGTCTATAACCCGGCAATGCCTCTTTACAGGGATTCTTGGTATCGGTTATAGTATCACCGATGATAATTTCTCTGGGATCGCGGATATTAGCCGTAAAATATCCTACCTCGCCTCCGGTCAAAAGATCCACCGCGTCATATTTTAAGTTTTTAAAAACACCGAGCTCTTCGATTTTATACAACGCACCCGAATGCATCATCTTAAGCTGCGTTGATGGGTTGATCTTGCCGTCCTTGATCCTTACAAATACCACTACCCCTTTATAAGCGTCAAACCGGCAGTCAAAGACTAAAGCCTTCAACGGATTATCTATCTCGCCCTCCGGCGCAGGGATTACTTCGATTATGCGCTCAAGGATCTCCTCTACTCCGGTCCCCTCTTTAGCAGAAGCCAGAATAATATCTTCCTCGCGAAAACCCAGGACATTAATTATCTGTTTCTTGACCCTCGGCACATCGGCAGAGCTTAGATCGATTTTATTTATTACGGGGATAATCTGAAGATTATTTTCAAGCGCCAGATAATAGTTAGCCACTGTCTGCGCCTCAATACCCTGCCCCGCGTCCACCACCAGGACCGCACCTTCGCACGCGGCCAACGATTTGGAGACCTCGTATGTAAAATCAACATGTCCTGGGGTATCAATCAGATTGAGAACATACTCTTTCCCTTGCGTTTTAGAACGGTACGATAGCCTGACCATCGAGGCCTTGATAGTAATACCGCGCTCTTTTTCAAGATCCATATCATCCAGAAGCTGATCGCCCTTATGGCGCTTATCTACCGCACCCGTGACTTCCAATATACGGTCAGCCAGAGTAGACTTACCGTGATCTATGTGAGCGATGATCGAGAAATTTCTGATAAGACTCTTATCCATATTAACGTAAATAACCCATAACCTTATTTACTACCTGATTAATGCTTAAATCTGTTGTGTCGATATATATAGCATCATCCGCTTTTTTTAGAGGGGCAACTTCGCGCGTAGTATCTATTTTATCGCGATTAGTCAGATCAGCTTTTACATCATCGCGGCTTACATCCTGCCCCAAGCCGATCAACTCTTTATGGCGCCGTTTTACCCTTTCTTCGGGGTTGGCATCGATAAAGAATTTCTTATCCGCGTCGGGAAATACCACCGTCCCGATATCCCTTCCGTCTAATATCGAGTCGCGCGTTTTCCCCATGCGCCTCTGCAGCTTAACCATAACTTCACGCACTTCTTTTATTTTGGCTATATCCGAGACGACCTTAGTGATAAAAGGTTGACGTATGGCACTACTTACATCGCGGCCATCAAGAAATACCTTAAGCGTTCCGTCAGGTTCGTTGACTAAATCAATGCTGGTGATCAACGCCAGTTCAATAATGCGCTGACTATTATGGATATCGACCTTTGATTCCAGGACCTTTAATGTGAGCGCGCGATACATTGCCCCTGTGTCAATATAAAGAAAGCCCATTTTCTGGGCTGTTATCTTGGCAATGGTACTCTTACCGGCTCCGGCAGGGCCGTCAATTGCGACTATCATCCTAATTTTTCTCTTTTTGCTTGAGCAGCCGCGAGGATCTTCACAAGTTTTTTTCTGTTCTTGTTGGCTATCGCCGCTTTTATTAGCGAAATATTCTTATTCAACACATTGGAGGCTTTTATAATATTGGCGGAATTACTTAAAAATATATCCGCCCAGATCCCGCTGTCGCTTGCTGCGATACGAGTGGTATCTTTAAGCCCGCCTGAACCGAAACTCATAAATTCCTTGGGAACGGAATTCATCAATGAGAAAGCAGCAACATGAGGAAGATGGCTGACAAAGGAGAGCGCCAAATCATGCTCGGAAGGTTGCAGGTCCACGGTCTTTGCTCCCAAACTAAGCCAGAGCTTCACTACTTTATTTAAAGCTTTCTTATCCGTTCTTGCGGTCGGCGTCAAAATGCAGAGAGAACCCTTAAATAAACCGGCTTTCGCATTATTGACGCTGCGCTTTTCCGAACCGGCAAGAGGATGCGTGCCGACATAACCGGGAAATAACCTACTAAGCCGAGAGACGATTTCTTCTTTAGTGCTGCCGACATCAATGACAACGCATTTCTTATCTATGATCTTGGATATCTTCGGCGCAAGGCTAAGTATGGAACTTACGGGAGTAGCAAAGACCACGAGATCAGCTCCCCTGATCACCGAGAGAGAACGCGAGCCTGTGTCAATAGCCCCCATCTTCTTGGCCTTAGCCAAGCTGATCTTACGCCTGCTCACGCCTACGACACTCGATGCCAACTTCTTCTTTTTTATATCCAAAGCTAGAGAACCGCCAATCAATCCTGTGCCTATTATGGCTACTTTATTAAACAGCTTCATCAGATTTCTCTTCCTACCGCTTTCGCGATTATTCTTAATTCTTGGATAAGTGTGGAAAAATTTGCGGGGATCAGAGACTGCGCCCCGTCTGATTTCGCTTCTTCCGGATGCGTATGCACCTCGATGATCAGGCCGTCTGCCCCGCCGGCAACCGCTGCTTTTGATAATGCCGGGACCAGGCCCCACTTTCCCGCCGCATGCGACGGACGTAGCTTCCTCAAAGGTCCTGATGCCGCGCTCGCAGAGGATTACATTGAAATTCCCTCCTGCCATGATATATTCCGCCGACATCAATAATTCTTTTATGGTCGATGAAAGCCCGCGCTTTAAAAGTACCGGCTTCTTCGTCAGCCCCACTTCCTTCAATAAGTTGAAATTCTGCATATTGCGCGCACCAATCTGTAAGACATCGATGTATTTAGCCACAAGCGCCACATCGCGCGGATCCATTACTTCGCTTATCGTTACTAATCCCAGATCATTGCCGACTTTATTTAATAGTTTTAATCCCTCTTCCCCTAATCCCTGAAAACTGTAAGGAGAAGTGCGCGGCTTAAAAGCGCCTCCGCGTAAAACCGTTGCCCCCGCCTTTTTGACCAAAGATGCGATTTCAGAGAGCGTATCCAGCCCCTCCACCGCGCAAGGGCCGGCCATAACGATTATCTTTTTGCCGCCGATTCTTACACCCTTGCCTAGATCAATCACCGAATCTTCGCGCTTGAATTCCCGCGAGACCAGTTTGTAGGGCGCTAAGACCGGCATGACCTTTTCAACGCCCGGGAAAACTTCCAGAGGAGTAACCTGTAATATCTCTTCGGGACCGATCACGCCGATGATCGTGCGCTCCGTCCCTTTTGAAACATGAGGAGTAAGCCCGAGCGACTTAACTTTATCGACTATGTGGTTGACTTCCTGTTCTGACGCTCCCGGTTTCAATACTATGATCATATTATTCTCCTAAATGATTTTCTTTAAGACCCTGACGAATCTTTCGTTTTCTTTCTTTGTCCCGATGGTGACGCGGATGAAATTCTTAAGCCCGTACTGCTTCATATCGCGCACGATCACTCCGAACTTAAGCATTTTATTAAAGACCTCGACTCCATCCCTGGCTACATCGATCAAAATAAAATTAGCTACCGTCGGCACATAGGCGAGGCCCATCTTGGTCAGGGCATCATAAAGATAATCTTTTCCTTCTAAAACTACCCTTCTCGTCCTCTTCAGGAACTTTTTATCATCTAACGCTGCCACTGCCCCTGCCTGCGCTAAGAGGTTAACATTGAACGGCTGGCGCGCCACATTCATATAGGTGGCCAATTCCGGTTTAGCCACGGCGTAACCTACTCTCAAACCCGCTAACCCGTAAGACTTTGAAAAGGTCTTTAAAACTATTATGTTATTCTTGCGGATGTAATCCAGGCTCTGTGGAAAATCGTTTACATCGGTGAAATTATCATAAGCCTCATCCAGGACAACGATAACATTATCCGGTAAACCCTTTAAAAACTCCTCCAGTTCATACTTAGTCACATACGTGCCGGTAGGATTATTCGGATTAGAGATAAAAATAACCTTAGTCTTGTTATCAATACGCTTTTTTATAGCTTCAAGGTCATAACGGAAATATTTAAGCGGTACCGTGATGACCGTACGATTCTTGACCTTGGAGATCAATCCGTATTCCAGAAAAGTATAATCCGCGGTAAGGATATGCTCATCATCCTCGACAAAAGTCTTAAGGATAATATCAATAAGCTCATCAGAGCCGTTCCCCAAGACGATCGCTGAAGACTCGACATTACAGGCCTTGGCAATCTTCTTTCTCAAATAAAACCCGTTTGCGTCAGGATAGCGGTTTAAACTGGATAGATTCCGGCGGATAGCCGCCAGCGCTAACGGTGAAGGCCCCAGAGGGTTCTCGTTAGAGGCCAGCTTTATGACATCCTTTAAACCCAGCTGCCGCTTTAACTCCTCAATAGGCTTACCACCCTCATAAGGAGCAATACTCAATATATGCTTACGCACTAAACTCATTTACTCTCCTATCGGATATGACCCCAATATTTTCAAGAATTTGCATTTAGACTCAAGTTCAGCCAGCGCCTTCTTTACTTTGGGGCTATCCTGATGCCCTTCCAGATCCATGAAGAAATAATAATCCCAGGCTTTCTTTTTCGACGGCCGGGACTCTATCTTGGTCAGGTTAATACCGCATTTCTTAAAAGGAACCAGCATATCATGCAGTGCACCCACGCTATCCTTGATTGAGAATAGAATAGACGTCTTATCGCGCCCGGTCTGTTTAGCCAGAGTCCGGCCGATGACAAGGAACCTGGTGATATTATGCGGCGAATCCTCGATATCCTTGGCGATTATTTTAAGCTTGTAAACAGCGGCTGCCAAGACCGAAGCAATGCAAGCTGAATTCTTTTCTCTACGCGCGATTTGCGCTGCGCGGGTCGTACTCGTTACCTCGATCAGATCCACCCCAGGAAGATTCTCCTGAAGCCAGATACGGCATTGGCCGAGGACATTAGGATTAGAGTAGACGCGCTTGATTTTATCTTTAGCGCCATTAGACAATAGATTATGCGAAACATCCAGCATAAGCTGGGAGCAGATCCTTAAATCCGAATCCATGAACATATCAAGGGTATAGCTTATGGCACCCTCAATAGAGTTTTCGATAGGAACAACGCCGTAATCAGCCGCACCTCTTTCAACCTCAAGGAATACATCTCCGATGTTGTCGCAAGCTACATATCCGACCTGCGAACCGAATTTCTTTAATGCCGCCAGATGCGAAAAACTTGCCTGTGGCCCCATGTAAACGATTTTTAGCGGCTTCTCAAGAGAAAGACTTGAAGACATAATCTCGCGATAAATCGCCTCTATAGCCGATTTACCCAACGGGCCTTTATTTTCCCGCATAATCTTTTTCAGGACTTCTCTCTCGCGCTCCGGCGAATAAACGCTACTGCCGTTCTTCTGCTTTAATTTGCCGACTCGGATGATGACCTTTGCACGCAGATTAAGCATCTGAGTTATCTTTTTATCGATATTATCTATTTCTTTACGCAGTCTGTTGAGGCTCATTTACCACCTCCGTTTTCTCTTCGCTGATAGTCTCTATTTGTTCCTGCTCTTTTTGCTGGGCTAATTCCGTAAAATTCTCCATCTTGGGCAGCTCATCCAGAGATTTCAATCCGAAATGCTCGAGGAATTGCCGGGTCGTCCCGTATACAAATGGCCTCCCTGCAACTTTCTTTCTTCCTGTTATCCGGATGAGAAATTTATCCGTGAGGCTCTTCATAACGCCGTCGACATTTACATTTCTTAAAGATTCGATTTCTGTCCGCGTTAACGGCTGCTTGTAAGCGATGATAGCTAACGTCTCTAACGCCGGACGCGAGAGCCTATCCGCCTGCCGCTCTCTGTACATCTTACGCAGAAAAGTAGCAAACCCCGGGAAAGTGGTCATCTGGTATCCGCCGGCAACCTCAACTATGCGCATACCGCGGCCGGAGTTTTCATAGTCCGACTTAAGCTCTGCGATCAAACGCTTGATCTCCTCGCTATCCAAGTTATCCAGCGCCTTTTTGATCTGTTCGAGCATCACCGGCTTTTCGCTTGCAAACAACAACGCTTCGATAACGGATTTGGTATTATTATCGGACACGGCTATTTCGCTTTCCTTTGCTTGTAAACTATATTAAGCAGTTCTTCCGTAGTCTGCGCATCCGGAAAAATTTCTATCGCTTTCTTTATCATAGCGGAGGCCTCGGATTTTTTATACTGCAATTGTTCAAGGACCGCTATAGCTTCTTCAATGATTCCTTTAGCCTGGGCGGCTGCCACTTTTGCCTTACCGTCCTGAATGAGCCCAAACCTGCCGACTTTATTCTGTAATTTTGCCACTATTTCTTTTGCCCGCTGTTCGCCGATTCCGGGTAATGACCTTAAAAAAGACAGGTCACCTTCGTCAATTGCCTGCGCGATTTGAGATATCGGTTTATTCAGGGCTTTGAGCGCTGCGCGCGGACCGATTCCGGAAACAGTAATAAAAGTCTGAAAGAAGTCTTTTTCGATATCATTCAGGAATCCGATCAATACCGGTGTACTCTTAGACGGCTCTACCTGATGATAATGATAAGTGATCAGGCTGATCTTTCCGTCCGGGCCGATAACTTCATCAACACGCTGCATAACGCAAGAAGGGATAAACACTTCATAAGAGAGCCCGTTGACGTCAACGGATAGATAATTTAATCCCTTTTCGCTTACCTTACCGGTGATCTTTGAAATCATACCCTTGCCCTCATTATGGCGCTGTGCGCTAAAGCCAGAGCCAACGCATCAGTTACATCGGTGTATTTAGGAATACTGGTTAAATTTAAAGTATTAGCGACCATTCTTTGCACTTGCGTTTTAGAGGCTAACCCTTTCCCCACTATTGCCTTCTTCACCCGCGTTGCCGCGTATTCCACTAAAGGGATCTTTGCCTGTGCGCAAGCCAGGCATATTACACCTCTCGCTTGCCCTAAAATATAACTTGTAGTCGGATGACGGTAATGCGCGTAAATCTTTTCCAGAACAAGACAGTCAGGTTTCGTATCAGCAATTAATTTATTGACTGCTTTATTGATCCGTTCCAGCCGTTTAGCGATCTCATCTTTGCTACTCGTTGAAATTATCCCAGCTTCAATAAGAGCGATCTTTTTATTATCAATATCGATTACGCCGTAACCGGTTATGGTCAAGGCCGGGTCAACCCCTAAAATCCTCATCGCTTATTCCGCGCTGGCTTCTTCTAGTATTTCGTCCGGGATATCGAAATTAGCGTAAACCTGTTGCACGTCATCGTGGTCTTCGAGCGCCTCCACCAAGCCTAATACTGTTTTAGCTTCCCCTCCAATGACCTTGACCGATGATGAAGGGATCATGGTCACTTCCGCGTCCTGAAAATTTATCCCCTTAGCCGTAAGCGCAAGCTTAACCTTTTCAAAATCCGCGGGATTTGTGGTGATCTCAAAATTCTTATCATCCGACTTGATATCCTCGGCTCCGGCGTCAAGGGCAATACCCATCAGGTCATCTTCTTTTATCTGGGTCTTTTCAAAAAGAAAATACCCCTTTTTAGTAAACATCCAACTGACCGAACCAGCACCCGCCATATTCCCGCCTTTTTTAGACATTATATTGCGCAGTTCCGCGGTAGTGCGGTTCTTATTATCGGTAAGGGCGTCGATCAAGATCGCAACCCCTCCCGGACCGTAAGCCTCATACGTAACATTCTCGTAAATTACCCCCGGGACTTCACCCGTACCGCGCTTGATCGCCATCTTGACGTTATCCGAAGGCATATTCGCTTCTTTCGCCTTCTGCATAACTGCGCGCAGCTTAGGATTAGTATCGGGATTACCGCCGCCTTCGCGCGCGATAACCGTCAACTCCTTGATGATCTTGGTGAAGGTCGCGCCTCTCTTGGCGTCAGCCAACGATTTCTTACCCTTATTTGTCTTCCATTTAGAATGACCGGACATTTGTGTTACCTCCTATTTGTATTTTTGTTTTTAAAAAAGAGTGGATGGAATAAGCCGAGTTCTGTCCTGATACGATATTTGCGCATCTGGATGACTATTCCTCTCGACCCTCGCGTTGCCGCGAAGGCTCAAGCAGCTTACCCGGGATTATTAACGGGCCGGACCAGCCCTCATCCCCTATTCAGCCTTACTCCGCGTAGAGATTGCCTCGTTTCACCCTCCGCCTTTCGGTAGAGACTCGTCTCTGTAGCTCTAATCCTAACCCGCCATAAAATTTGGCGAGCCGACGGGAATTACCCGCTACGCTGTCCTCCGGAGCCCGGACTTTCCTCCCCGCCACAATTAAGTAGCGAGGCAGCCACCTTCCATCCACCCTATTATCAATGATCCAACTTCGCTCACCATTGACACTGAGCGCAAGCGAAGTGTCAAAGACCTTTGGCCTTCAATTCTTTTTTTATCGCCTGTGTCGCTAATTTATCCGCGCCCTTGTTCATCTCGCGCGGGATGTTTATTATCGAAAAATCTTTAAAACCGGATATAAGCTGCTGTGCTTGAATAAATAATGTAACAATATTCGGATGCCTTACTTTATAAAGCCTCTTAATCTGCCGATGTAAAAGTTGGCTGTCAGTATTAACCTTCAAGCTTTCGGCCTTAAGGACGGACGCTTCTTGCAAAGCACAGATCAGGGCTGAATATTCCGCTACGTTGTTAGTGGCATTTCCGATAAAATTCGAAATGTTCTTTATCGTTTCTCCGTCGCGGCAGATCACCACTCCTATGCCGCTCGGCCCCGGATTCCCTTTGCTTGCCCCATCAATAAAGGCCTCAAATGCTCTCATCGGGTATATAGAGTATTCTATTGCAAATCTCGCAGGTAACGATCCTTTCGTACATCTTGATCAAATTTATCACCTGCGGCGGAACAAACATATTGCAGCCTAAACAGGAATTTTTCTTGACCCCACATATAGCTAAACCGTCGCGGCTGGCCAAGATCCTGTCATACTGGCCTAAAATCTTGGGCTCGATCCCGGGTAAGACCTGTTTTCTCTGCGCATCCAGCTCTGTAAGCTTGCCGTCGATTTCTTTTATCCGGTCGTCGACCTTCTTTTTCAGCTCATTAAAAACTTTTTCCTCGCCGGCTAACCGGATTTTTTCCTGTTCTATTTCAACCTTAGCTTTATCGGCAGCGTCAAATAATTGAAGTATTTTATCTTCTATTACCGAACCATCAGCTTTGGAATCCTGGATCTGCTGCAGCATTGTCTGGTATTCCTTATTTGTCTTTAAAGAGTAGAGCTGGGACTGCAGTTTTTTGGTGGTTTCTTCCTTTGTACCTAACTCGCCTTCTTTATCTTTTCTCTGCTTCTGCAGGTCAAGATGGTTTTTTTCAAGTTCACTAAGATGCTGCTTCTTGGCCTCAAACTCCTCCTGGAGTGCTTTGATCTCCTGCGGCTTAGCCTCTTTCTCGTGCTTGAGCGCATAGATCTCGCTATCCACCGCCTGCAATTTTACCAAATTAAGAATCTCTGACTTTAGATCTACCGTCGACAAGTTAGTCTCCTGTAAAATGGTGGGCGCAGAAGGATTCGAACCTTCGATCTCCACAATGTGAATGTGGCGCTCTAACCAGCTGAGCCATGCGCCCGCATGGGCCCACAGGGATTTGAACCCCGGACCAAGTGATTATGAGTCACCTGCTCTAACCACTGAGCTATGGGCCCCAAAACGTAATATTATATATTACTATCTAGACGGGGTTTTGGCAAGCTAAAATTACCCTTTGGTAGGACTGCTATTTTCTCCCCGCAGGATCTTGAGGAAAATGGTGACTATCCGGGGGTCAAACTGCGTTCCGGAGCCTTTTTTGATCAGGTCAATAGCCTTCTCCCTGGAGAATGCTTTACGGTACGGCCGATCACTGGTCAGGGCCTCAAAGACATCGGCGATTGCGATTATCCTGGCGCCGATAGGTATCTCCTCGCCCTTGACACCGCTAGGATACCCAAGGCCATCCCATCTTTCATGATGATAGAAAATATATGGGATAAGACTATGCAAGAACTGCACCGGCCGCAGAATATCGGCTCCGATTTGAGGGTGTTTTTTAATCTCATCAAACTCTTTTTTAGTAAGCTTAGCCTTCTTGTTCAATATGCTTTCGCTTATCCCGATCTTCCCCAGGTCGTGAAGGATAGCGGCCTCTTTAATAAGATCGAGATCTTCTCCGGAGAAATCCAGGGCCTTTGCTATCTGAGTTACATAATGCACGGTACGCTCAACGTGTTCGCCTGTAGTATGATCCTTAAGTTCTATGGTCTTGGCTAACGCGAAAATCGCTTGCATCAGATTCTGCTTGGCGTTCTTATTCAGTTTTTCTATCTTTACTCTTAACTGGCGGATATTCTTGTTCTTTGGTGTGCCGTTAGGCATGAACAGTTTTTTATCCTTACCGGTAATATCAAGGCCCGAGTAAACGCGATTCCCGCCTGAATCCTTGGCCTTATTCAGTATCTTGTCGGCGAGATTTATCAGATCCATACCTTTGGCTATCCTGTCTTCCGGATAAGACGCCACCGCAATACTGAATTTCAATTTTACCGCATGCTTCTTATCGCCGAAATTACCGAGAGATAACGCCTCCAGCAACCGCTGGGCAAGTATCAACGCCTGCGGCCTGTCGACATTAGGAGATACTATTACAAATTCTTCTCCGCCGGAACGGATGACCAGATCATACCTCCTGACCATCCTTTTTAATTCCTTAGAAAACTGTTTCAAAACCAAATCTCCAAATTGATGCCCGTATACGTCATTGATAGATTTAAAATAATCGATATCGATGGTAATCACCGAAAGCGGATGGACATAGCGTTTAGCGCGATAGAATTCCGCCTCTATGGCGTCTTCCAGGAAACGGTAATTATATAACCCCGTATGCGAATCTGTAAGAGCCAGC
>JAPLLM010000058.1 GCA_026387555.1 Candidatus Omnitrophota bacterium
TAATCGAGCCTTTGCGCGAATTATTCAAGGATGAAGTGAGGGCAATTGGAAGGGAATTGTATCTGCCTGACCATATCATCACGCGCCAGCCTTTTCCCGGGCCCGGTTTAGCCATAAGAATAATCGGAGAAGTCACTCCGGAGAGGCTTGAACTTTTACGTGAGGTTGACAAACGCGTAATCGAAGAAATACGCAAAGCCAATCTTTACGAGACGATCTGGCAATCGTTTGCGGTCTTGCTTCCCATAAAAAGCGTCGGCATTATGGGAGACGAGCGCACTTATGAAAACGTGGCAGCTTTGCGTTGCGTGACCAGCTTTGACGGGATGACCGCAGATTGGGAGAAGCTTCCTTACGAAGTAATGGAAAAGATTTCTAACCGTATTATCAACGAAGTAAAAGGCGTAAACCGCGTAGTTTACGATATCAGTTCCAAGCCACCCGCAACTATCGAGTGGGAATAATTTAGCTTGCAGCTAAAACATGCCTCGTTCCGAATTCGTCCACCTACACCTGCATACACAGTTCAGCCTCCTTGACGGCGCATGCCGCATACCCGAATTATTAGCTTTAGCGCAAACTTACAAAATGGACTCCCTGGCGATCACCGACCATGGGAATATGTTCGGGGCGATCGATTTTTACACTGAAGCGCAGAAAGCCGGGATCAAGCCCATCATCGGCTGTGAAGCCTACATTGCCCCGGGAAGCCGGTTGGTTAAGACCGGGGTCGGCATCGACGAAGCATCCTACCACTTAATACTCTTAGCCAAAGACGAATCCGGCTATCAAAACCTCCAAACACTCCAAAGGCCTTATAGGCTTGAGCGCCTGCCTTAAGGGCGAAGTCCCCAGTCTTTTGCAGGAGAAGCGCTTTAATGACGCGCTGAAAATGGCGGATACCTACCTGAATATCTTCGGAAAAGGTAATTATTATCTTGAAATACAAGGTAATTCCATCCCCGAGCAGAAAATCGTCAATGAGGGTTTGATAAAAATAGCCAAGGAATTAAACCTGCCGCTGGTCGCCACCAATGACGTGCATTATCTTACCCGCGAGAGGGCAGCTTCCCACGAAGCGCTCCTGTGCATCCAGACCCAGACGACTCTTGATGACCCTAACCGCATGCGTTTCCAGACGGATGAATTTTATTTCCGTTCTCCGCAGGAAATGAAAAATCTTTTTAAAGATGTGCCTGATGCAATAGCCAATACTTTGGAGATCGCTCAGCGTTGCAATTTGGAGCTGGATTTTAAGCAGGTCCATTTGCCTAAGTATGAGCCTCCGGTAGGCAGGACCAAAGAAGATTATCTTAAAGAACTCTGCGACGCCGGATTAAAATCCAGATTTGAATCAATTACGCCTGAAATTACCGAGCGTCTTACCCACGAATTAAAAATAATTAAGGACATGGGTTTTGTAAGTTATTTTCTCATTGTTTGGGATTTTATTCATTACGCCAAGAGCAAAAAGATCCCCGTCGGTCCGGGGAGAGGTTCGGCTGCGGGAAGTTTAGTAAGCTATCTTCTGGGGATAACCGACCTGGACCCGCTTAAATACGGTTTGCTATTTGAGCGTTTCTTAAACCCCGAGCGTATGAGCCTGCCGGATATTGATATTGATTTCTGTTATGAAAGAAGGCAGGAGGTCATCGATTATGTGACCCATAAGTACGGACAGGAAAACGTCGCCCAGATAATTACCTTTGGGACGATGCAAGCGCGGGCTGTCGTGCGCGACGTAGGCAGGGTTATGGCGATAAGCTACGCTGATGTCGACCGTATTGCTAAATTGATCCCTGCTGAACTGGATATGACTTTAAAGAAGGCCTTAGAGCAGGAACCGGAATTATTGAATTTATATAAGAGTGACCCTCAAATCACCAAGCTTATTGATACGGCGCTTACCCTCGAAGGTTTAAACCGCCACGCCTCGGTGCACGCCGCGGGTGTGGTCATCGCGGATAAGCCGCTGGATAATTACAGTCCGCTCTTTAAGACCGGTGACGATCAGATAACTACTGGATACAGTATGGGGATTCTCGAGAAGATCGGTTTGCTTAAAGTCGACTTTCTGGGCCTTAGGACGCTTACAGTCATCGACGAGACAATAAAAATGATCAAGCGCACCCAAGGTAAGGATATAGATATCGAAACTATCCCCCTCGATGACAGCAATACTTATAAACTTTTAGCTTCTTCTCAAACCATGGGCGTCTTCCAGGTAGAGAGTTCGGGGATGCGCGATTTATTAAAGAAGCTGGAGCCGAGCCGTTTTGAAGATATCATCGCTCTGCTTGCTCTTTATCGCCCGGGCCCTATTGGTTCGGGTATGCTCGATGATTATATGCGCAGAAAGCATAACATTATCCCGGTAAGATATGAGCATCCGAAGTTAGAGCCGGTATTGAAAGAGACCTACGGTATTATGGTCTATCAGGAACAGATCATGCAGGTTGCCTCAACCTTAGCCGGATTTACGTTAGCCCAAGCCGACCTTCTGCGTAAGGCTATGGGCAAGAAGATACCGGAGGTAATGGAGAAACAGCGCAAGAATTTTATTTTAGGCTGCGTCTCTGATCGAATATTTCTCGGGGTATGGTTTTAATAAATCGCACTCCACGGCTTATGCCTTGATCTCTTACCGCACCGCTTATTTAAAAGCGAATTATCTGGTCGAGTTCATGAGCGCTTTGCTTACTTCAGAACGCGATAATACGGATAAGATCGTGGAGTATGTCAATGAAGCCCAGCGTATGGGCTTAAGTGTTCTTCCTCCGGATATCAATGAGAGCGATGCCTTATTCAAGGTGGATGACCAGAAAACCATTCGTTTCGGGCTCTTGGCAATAAAAAATGTAGGGGCAGGCGCGGTTGACTCCATCGTCGAAGCCAGGAAGGACGGAAAATTCGTTTCTCTCGAAGACATTTGCTCGCGCATTGATTTGAGGTTAGCTAATAAAAAAGTCTTGGAAAGTTTGATCAAATGCGGAGCGCTGGATACCTTTATGCTTACGCGCGCGCAAATGGTCTCTTCGCTTGAGGAGATACTGGATTCTGCTTCGCGCACGCAGAAAGATAAGGCTAAAGGCCAGCTTTCGTTCTTTGACGCGAGTTTCGCGGATAACGCCTTTCATAAAGCCTCCTCTAATCATATTGCCCCCGTTAAAGAGTGGCCGGAGCAGCAACTGTTGGCTTTTGAAAAAGAGATGCTTGGGTTTTACGTAAGCGGCCACCCCTTGGCTCGCTACGCCAAACAGCTCAAGCGTTTTGCCTCAACTTCCACCTCGCAATTACATATGCACCAAGATGAGGAAGAGATCAAGATCGTCGGCTTGATCGCTAAAATAAAGCAGACTATGACCCGCGCCAAGCAGGAGAAGATGGCGATATTGAAATTAGAGGACCTTGAGAGAAGATGGCGATATTGAAATTAAAGGACCTTGAGGGCTCGGTGGAGGCGCTGGTTTTTCCGCGTTCTTACCAGAAGGTCTCGCGCTATATCCAGCCCAGTTCCGTAGTTTTGATCCGCGGCATTCTTAATTTAAAGGAAGATACCCCGAAAATAATCGTTAATGACCTTTTTCCTGTAGATGAGATTTATAAGTTGATCGCGGCAATGAACATTAACCTCTCCGGCATCAGGGAGAATATTTTTGAGACCCTTAAGGAGTTACTCGCCTCGTCGCGCGGAAATATCCCCATATACCTCCATCTTGATACTCCTTCCAAGTCCCGCGTTCAGCTGGTGGTGGGGGAGAGTTTGTATGTAAGCCCTTCCGAAAAACTAATTGCTGACATCGAAAACCTGCTTGGCGAAGAACGCCTTTCAGTAGTTATTTAAATAGTCCGCGTCTGCCGGTGCTTAGGGTTTGCGCTTGCCTTGTCCAGTTCCTCGCGCGGACGCTCGTTCCGCCCCACCGTGGCGGAACTTCGCTCCGCAAAAGCCCCTCGCTCGTCCGGAAACAAGCTATAGCAGCGGACACCGTGGCCGCTCGGGGCTTTTGAGGCCGCGCTCAAAACCGGCCAAGTCAATCGCTAGTGTTGAATTTACTCAAGCCCCGTCAGCCGCTCTAGCATGTATGAGCGAGCAACATTCTGCGCGGGTGGCGAGGCGCGATTGTGAGCGTATTGAGGGGCCCCGCGAGTGGGTGTGGGCGAGGAAAATTTGACG
>JAPLLM010000076.1 GCA_026387555.1 Candidatus Omnitrophota bacterium
AAACTATAAATTATGTTTCCGCCGGGACCATAGAACTACTCTTTGATCAGAAGAATAACGATTTTTATTTTATGGAGATGAATACCCGCATTCAGGTAGAACACCCGGTAACCGAAATGGTCACCGGTGTGGACCTGATAAAAGAACAATTGCGTATCGCTTCCGGTGAGAAATTACACCTCCAACAAGACCAGGTGCAGGTAAGGGGAAGTGCTATGGAGTGCCGCATCAACGCCGAAGACTTTGAAAATAACTTTATGCCTTCCCCGGGAAAGATCGAGACCCTGATACTCCCGGGAGGGCCAAATGTGCGCCTCGATACCCATATGTATCCGGGTTATGAGGTCTCGCCTTATTACGATTCGCTGATAGCTAAGCTTATCGTGCGGGGGAACAACCGCGGCGAAGCTATTAACACCATGCACCGGGCATTAAGCGAGTTTATCGTCGGCCCCATCAAAACCACTATTCCTTTTCACCTGCGTTTATTAGAGCATCCTTTATTTTTAAAGGGAGACATCTCTACTCATTTCGTTCAGGAGATGCTCAAAGAAGGCAGCCCCGAGGAGCCATAATGCGCAAAGAAGAATCAGCTACGGATTTAGGCCTGATCCGGATACATAAAAATGTGATCGCGTCCATCGCTTCGCTTGCGGCAACCGAGATCCAGGGAGTAAAACGCATCGGCGGAGATTTTAAGAGCGGAGTAATGGAGATGATGGGCCAGAAATCCCACTCATCCATAAAAGTAGATATCAATAAAAACGGAGAGGTCGTCGTAGACGTCCCGGTCGTGATCAAGTACGGTTACAATATCCCGGATATCGCCGCGCGCGTTCAGGAGAGTGTGCGGTTAGGCCTGGAAAAAATGACTAATCTATCCGTCAAAGATATCAACGTAAACGTTCAAGCTATAGAAAGAGAATAGGGGGAGATTATGAGACTATTAGGGATCTTGTTCTATACCGCAGTCCTGGTTATAATCGGCCTTAAAATGATCGCGGTTTCTCTCGCTTTCTCCTTTGATTTCTTGAGGCCGCAGGCAATAATGTATATCAATAATGCCCTGGCGTTCCTGCAGAATAACGCCAATGCCCGCATTATCCTGGGGTTATCGGGTTTCCTGTTGATACTTGTAAGCATCTCCCTGGCCCAGGTAATACTGGGGAAGTTCCAACGCGAGAAAACCATTGCTTTTAAGACGGCTTCCGGAGAAGTAACTATAGCCTTGACCGCGGTAGAAGATCTGATCCGTAGGATAACTTATCTTCTTCCCGACGTAAAAGAGTTACGGCCCGATGTGCGCGCGCATAAAAAAGGCCTTACCGTAGACCTGCGCGTAGTCCTAAGCTCTGAAGCGAATATCCCGGGGCTTACAGAAAGAATAGAAGAAATAACCAAAACAAAAATGCAGGAAGTATTAGGTTTGGAAGAGAAGGTCGTTGTAAATACTCATATCGTTAAGATCATCTCCGCGCAGGATAAAGACAAAAGAAAAAAGGACGATATTCAACCAACCATACCGTTTAGCGGTTACGGTAAATTTTAAGAAGGAGTAACAGGAAATGAAAAAGATCGGCGTGTTAACGGGCGGTGGCGACTGCCCGGGGTTAAACCCAGTTATACGGGCAGTGGTAAGAAAAGGCTTACTAGAAGGTTACCAGCTTATAGGAATAAAAAACGGCTGGAAAGGGCTGGTTGAAAACGACACCATGCCTTTGGATATTGACGCTGTCTCCGGTATCCTTCCTAAAGGGGGGACCATACTGGGCACATCCCGGACTAATCCCTTCAAAAAAGAAGAAGACTTAAAAATGGTAAAAGAAAACTTTAAGAAGATGGGGCTTGATGCGTTAGTCGCTATCGGCGGTGAAGATACATTAGGGGTAGCCTTAAAACTGGTTAAAAGCGGCATCCCGAATATCGTAGGCGTGCCCAAAACCATTGACAATGATCTATCGGCTACGGATTATACTTTTGGTTTTGACACCGCGCTTAACGTGGCAATGGAATGTATCGACAGACTGCACACTACCGCAGAGAGCCATCACCGTATAATCGTGGCAGAGGTAATGGGCAGGCACGCTGGCTGGATCGCCATTGAAGCCGGCATAGCGGGCGGAGCGGATGTAATACTTATTCCGGAAATCCCGATCAACATGGATGATGTCTGCGCGACCATTCAAAAACGGCACTCCCGTGGCAAAACATTCAGTATCGTCGTAGTCGCGGAAGGCGCGCAATTTGAAAAAGGAACAATGGTGCTTCAAGAGCAAAAATTGGATTCTTTCGGACACGTACGTCTCGGAGGAATAGGTGAAGCCCTCGCCCAGGAGATCGAAAAAAGGACCGGATATGAAACAAGAGTCAGCGTTCTCGGCCACATCCAAAGAGGCGGCTCGCCTACGGCTTTTGACCGCGTTCTGGGAACAAGATTAGGCGTAAAAGCAATAGAGCTGATTAAAAATAATAAATTCGGCAGAATGGCCGCTTTGCAGGGCGTAAAGATCGTAGACGTGCCGTTGGAAGAAGCAGTCAAGGCGCTTAAGACCGTAGATATGGATTTCTACGAAATGGCCAAGGTATTTTTCGGCTAAACGAAAGGGTCACATGAGAGACAGGATAAAAGATATTTTATTGGAGAGTATCCAGGTAAAAGAAGAACTTCTTAGAAACTATGTCTCCCAGATCAAGGATATCGCGGATCTGATGATCGAGTCTTTGAAAAAAGGGGGCAAGGTGATCCTTTGCGGGAACGGCGGCTCGGCAGCGGATGCCCAGCATATTGCCGCGGAGTTCATCGGCAGGTCTAAAAAAGACCGCTCGGCGCTCGCGGCTATCTCCCTTACCACAAACACATCGGTCCTGACATCCCTGGCTAATGATTACGGCTATGACGTGGTATTTGCCAAACAGGTCGAAGCCCTGGGTCAGAAGAACGATATTGTGGTAGGAATATCGACCAGCGGCAAAGCCAAGAACGTGGCCCTTGCGTTAAAACAGGCCAAGAAACAGAACTTAAAAACTGTGGCGCTTACCGGCGGAGACGGAGGGGACATCGCGAAATTTGCCGAGGTTTCTTTTATTGTCCCGTCGGCT
>JAPLLM010000127.1 GCA_026387555.1 Candidatus Omnitrophota bacterium
CGATGAAGCCCTGATCCGCGCCATGCATAAAACTATTAAAAAGGTCTCCGAGGGTATCGAAGGATTTAAATTCAATACTGCCATCGCCGGGTTAATGGAGTTTACTAACGCCATATACCAGGCAGCCGCGGATAAAGATGTTTTTACTAACTTATTGCTGATGCTCGCTCCCATTGCCCCGCATTTTTGCGAAGAATTGTGGGCTGGGTTGGGCAACAAGGAGAGCATCTTTAAGGCCCCTTGGCCGAAATACGACCCTAAGTTCTTGATTGATGATATTGTGCCGATAGTTTTACAGGTTAATGGTAAGGTTCGTTCGAAAATAGAGGTCCCTGTGGGGATATCAGAAGAAGAGCTTAAAAAGTTAGTTTTGTCCGACGAAAAATTAAAGCCTTGGATTGCGGATAAGGCTGTTAAAAGTTTTATTATTGTCCCGAAAAAGTTAGTAAATATCGTAGTTTAACAGGAATGGGAGGTGTCAGATGGCTCCCAGTAAGCTTTTTGTTCCGATAGCGGTATTGCTCTTGCTTGTTTGCGTTAAGTCATATGCTGCGGATTACCAGATTGAAGATTCTCCCAGCGTCCCCGATGTCACTGTTGTTAGTCCATCTTTTGATTCATATCCGGCTATGGTGATGCCGCCAAGCGGGCCGCTAACCAATGATTATCAGATTCCCTTCGATTATCAGACTGTAGTTGGCGTGTATACACCGGAAAATACGATTAATCCTTACGTGCCGCTAACTTCAGGATTTAATCCGAATCTCCCCCAGAACAGCCTTGACCCTGTTTTTAATCCGGCGCTGTCCGGTTTTGCAACTAATCCATTCTTCCCGGATCAAAGCCTAAACAATCCCGATTATCTTAACAGCCTCAATTCTCTATCTGCGAATTCCCTTTCTTCGGGGTTACCTCCTACCGGACTGTTAGATAAGCTTCAGATGGACGAGGAGCTTAGGAAAGCCAATGAAATGGCCTCTCCCAAGATCGACGATTCCCAAAATAATATAGCAGCGGATATTAACTAACCGAAATTATTGAGTTAGATTTACCTCTTTTTTACGTCTATTGATGTAGAAAGGGGGTATTTTTATGTTTAACCTGACTCAAGATGAACGTAAGGTGATTTTGTTCCTGGTTGCCGTGGCCTTTATCGGGCTCGGCGTAAGTTTTGCGGCTAAACGCAGCGGGCATCTCAAGAAAATATTAACTACGGATGCCGACATAGGAAAAGTTAATCTAAATAAGGTAAGCCGGGAAGACTTGCTGCGCTTACGCCTCTTCAGCCCGAAGCTGGGTGAGAAGATTATCGCCTACCGCAACGAGAAAGGGCCGTTAAGCACCTTTGAAGAACTAAGAGGAATCAAAGGAATAAATGACAAGCGTATTGAAGAGCTCGAGAGATACTTTTTCCTGCGATGAGGCTCTCTATACCGGCGGTTACCGCGATATTTGCCTGTGGGATATTTGCGGCAGGCAGCCTTAGGCCGTGCTTTGAATTTTTTTATTTCGCCGGGGTGCTGTTCCTTATCTTCAGCCTGGCTTCGTTTAAGCGAAAGAATATTCTTATCGTCTGCCTCTGCATTTCGGTATTCGCGCTCGGTGCGGCGGCCTTAAAGAACTTTAAATTCCTGCCTAAAGACCACGTATCTAATTTTGCTTATTATCGGAACAATTTGATTTATACCATCACCGGAGTGGTTAAGAGTGAGCCTGCGTCAGCAGGCGCGCAAAGCAAATTTTTGCTTGAGGCGGCCTCAATAGAATACGGCCGTACTAAATATAATTGCCGGGGTTTAGTCCTGGTAAAGCTTGGCTATCCTCAAAGCCTGTTTTATGGAGACGAAATAATCCTGACCGGCACTCTACACCGGCCGTATAAGTCCTCCGAGGCATTCAATTACCGCGATTACCTTGCCCGGCAGGCTATTTATTGCCTGATGAGCGCAAGGTTAGCAAAACTTAAACGGCACAGGTTTTCTTTTACGAAAGCGGCGTTCTATATAAAGGATAGAATGGAGAAGATGATCTCTGATAATCTCTCTCCGGAGGCTGCGGGGATAATGCTTGCCATGGTCCTAGGCGAGAAAAAGGGGGTACCCGCAACAATAAACGGCATGATGGTAAAGACCGGGACCGTGCATATTCTGGTAGTAAGCGGGTTTAATATAGGCATTGTGGCGTTTATTAGCATGCTTTTCTTAAAAGTGTTAAGGGTCGCGCAAAGGTCTCGCCAAATCTTAACGATTTTAGTCCTGGTAGTTTACTGCCTGATGACCGGTTCATCTAACCCGGTTATGCGCGCCACGGTAATGGGCGTATTCTTTTTAGCCGGGTTTCTGTTAGAGAGGGAGCCGGATATTTATAACGCGCTTGCATTGGCCGCGTTATTTATTCTGATAATAAATCCCGGCCAGCTCTCGGATATCGGATTCCAGCTTTCTTTTGCCAGCGTCATCGCCATCGTTTGTATTTATCCTAAGCTTTGCGCGCTTTTTAAAATCGAGGAATTAAAGATAAAGGTGTTAAAATTCATCGCTCAAGGGTTTCTTGTCTCTTTGTCCGCATGGCTTGGGACCGCCGGATTTATCGCTTATTATTTTAGAATTATTTGTCCGGCAACTGTTTTAGCAAATATTTTCGTAGTCCCTTTGGCTACCCTGATTACTTTGTGCGGTTTCAGCCTGGTGTTTGCGGGATTGGTCTTGCCCGGACTTACGCCTTACCTGGGAGCTGCCGGAGAATGCTCAATAGCCCTGCTTTTAAGATTTAATGCCTGGGCTGCGGGTTTGCCGGGTGCTTATTTCTATTTAGGGGTATGATTTAAATTGCGAAAATACAAGTTTATTGGTAGAATATACTCACTAAAAGGGAGGATAAAATGTATTGCCCAAAATGCGGAGCTCAAAATAATGATAAGGATTTAAAGTGTGCGCAATGCGGACAGTTTCTTCATTGTGTGCAGACTGAAGATGCGTTCAGCTCTTTAGTCCCTTACAGAAATGCCCCGGCTTTAATCGCTTATTATCTGGCGATTTTTTCGTTGATCCCCTGCATAGGCCTTTTTCTGGGTATCGCCGCTTTCTTTTTAGGGCTTAAGGGTTTGAAGATTTCTAAGGCTACCCCTGAATTAAAAGGCAAGGTCCATGCCTGGGTAGGGATTTTGTTGGGAGGTTTCTTCGGGCTGCTTTATCTTATCCTGACGGTTTTGTTTTTTGTGGCGGTCGCCGCTGCGAGAAAATAGGAGGAAAATATGTTTTGCACTAAATGCGGAAGTCCTAATGACGATAATGCCTGGAAATGTGTGAAATGCGGCCTGGCCTTGGAGCATCCGGTCAATCAGGCGCAAGGCTCGTCCGTTAAAGTGCGTAATTATCTTATCCCCGCCATACTTACTACTTTATGTTGTTGCGTTCCTTTCGGGATCGTAGCTATTATTTACTCCGCGCAGGTAAATTCTAAAATAGCCGCTTCTGATGCCGACGGAGCGATCGCGTCTTCCCGGAAAGCTAAAATATGGTGTTGGGTTGCGTTGATCACCGGGATCATTACTACCATAATTTGGGTGGTTATTCAGACGCTTGGCGCCGCAGCTTCCGTTAAGAAATAATCCTTATGCCGCAGGATATTTTGTTAAGATTTATTCCGCCGTGCGCCTTTCACGCTTTTACCGGGTTGTATTGCCCGGGTTGCGGTTCTGCGCGGGCGCTGAATCAACTTTTGCACGGGAACATACTTCTAGCTATTCGTTTTAACCCTTTGACCGTAATGTTCCTGCTTGGGTTCTCCGGCTATTCTTTATTTTATACTGCGGCCCGGTTAAAAAAGAGAAATTTCGCGTCAGAATTTATCCGCCCGGTATGGGTCTGGGCGTTGTTGGTCGTAATTTTATTATTCTGGATTTTAAGGAACATCCCGTTTTATCCATTTACGCTGCTCGCTCCGCATTAAAACGGACAAAAAGAGAAAGGAGACAAAATGAAAAAGGCGTTATTGTTTCTGGCGTTAGCTTCAATACTTTGTTTTACGTATGTGCAGGCGCAAACCGTTAATGCCCAGGATAATTCAGCGCAGGCTCCGGTTGTTCAGAGCCAGCCGCTTCCGGCGCAAACTACGGCGCCCGCCGCAACACCTGCGCTCATTCTTACCCCCGGGCAGAAGAAGGTGGCAGTTGCGGTAGCCGCTGCTGCGGTATTGGCGATAATGTTCGTGGTGTTTATCCTCTATATTTATTCCTCTGTCTGTATTATGTTTATCGCCAAGAAGACTGCTAAAACTCCGGTGTGGCTTTCCTGGATACCCATAGGCAATTTATTCTTGCTCTGTAAAATAGCAGGCATAACCTATTGGTGGCTCCTTCTTCTGTTAGTCTACATCGTGCCGATAGCCGGGCCGCTTCTTTTCTTGGCCTTTTGCGGCTACCTATGGTATAAAGTCTCTCTGGCTAGAAACAAGCCCGGTTGGGTGGGTATCCTCGGGGTCATCCCCTTAGTGAACTTGATCGTCATGGGGTATTTGGCTTTTTCGGAATAGCCGGTCAGCCTTAATTAGTTTGACAAGATTTACCCCTTGTGTTAGAGTTAAAAGACTATGAAGCGCATAATCTTAGTCGCTGTTCTTGTCTTAGGGATTTTTACCGCCCCGGCTTATCCTTATTGGATCTGGACGCCAAAAACCGGCAAGTGGGTAAATCCCAAATACTTGCCTAAACCTACTCCCAAAGAGCAGTTTGCTTTCGCCAAGGATTTTTATGACGTTAAGAAATACAAAGAAGCCCTTAGGGAGTTTAAAAAGCTGATTACCGTATTTCCCAAGTCTTTTGAGGCCTCGGAGAGCCAGTATTATTCGGGCTTGATAGAAGAGGAGCGCGGAAACCCTTATGAGGCTTTTCTTGCCTATCAGAAGGTTATCGATAAGTATCCTTTTTCCGAACGCATTCAGGAGATCAACGAGCGGGAGTATAAGATCGCCGAGGAGTTTATGGCCGGGGCAAAACGCAAGGCCCTGGGCGTAGTCCTTCCGGTTGAAACGCCCGCGATGAAATCTTGACCAAGGTAATCGAAAATTCTACCTATGGCCCGCTTGCACCCAAGGCCCAGTATAAGCTGGGGCTGGTTTTAAAGAGCCTCTTGCGTTATTACGAGGCGGAAGACTCTTTCAATAAGGTGATCGCGAACTATCCAAATAGCGAATGGGTCGAGCCTTCCAAGTTCCAGATAGCCAGCTGCCGCGCGGCTGTTTCGCGCGGGCCGGATTACGACCAGGGTTCGATGCAGGAGGCCAAGGAGAAATTCGAGGAATTCGTAAAAGAACATCCTGATGCCGTCCTTTCGGAAGAGGCGGAAAAGAATATCGGCGTATTAAGAGAGAAGGAAGCAGCCTCAAGCTTTGGTATCGCAAAATTCTACGAAAAACAAAAGGCTTATCCTGCGGCTAAGATCTATTATAATGATTGCGTGGATAACTATTCCGATACCGTCTGGGCGGTAAAGGCCGCGGAGAGGCTGCAGATGCTGGAGAAGATGAAAAAATGAAGAAGACCAACCTATTATTAGCCTCTAGTTTTTTATTATTGACCGTTGTTTTATCCGGCTGCGGATATACTACGCGTTCGATGATCGCCTCTAAATACCGCACTATTTACGTGCAGCCGTTTGTGAATAAGATCGATATCACTAACGAGGCATACTCCGCCAATAAATACCGCATCTACCGGCCGTTGTTAGAGTCTGACGTGACCAAGAAGGTTATCAATAAGTACCTTTTTGACGGAAATCTTAAGCCGGTAAAAGAAAGCAAGGCGGATGTGATCTTAAAAGGCGAGTTGATAGATTTTCGCAAAGACCCCTTAAGATACGACCAGAGTGATAATGTCGCGGAGTATCGTATTAATATCGTCCTCAATATTTCTCTTTGGGACAGGGCGTCCGATACCTTGATCTGGGAGGAGAATGGATTTACCGGAGACTACTCTTTCTTTACTTCCGGCTCGCAGGCAACTTCGGAAGACTCTGCAGTAACCAAGGCCCTTGACGACCTTGCGCGCAGAGTCGTAGAGCGGACTGTTGAGCAGTGGTAGGCTTATGTTCTATCTATTTATCGGAGAAGACTCTCCCGCCAAAGACCTTCAGCTGCAAAAACTAAAAGACGAGTTTGTGAATAAGGGGTTGGAACAGTTCAACATCGACGTGCTTTATTCGCGCGAACTCGTTTTAAAGGACCTGCAGGAAAAACTTAGCTACCTTCCTTTTAAAGACTCCAAGAGGCTCCTCGTTATCCGCCAGGCCCAAGACCTAAAAAAAGAGATCAAAGATTTCCTTATTGATCATTGCGAAAGGCCGGATGAGGGTTTGATCCTGGTATTGGATTTCGGCCCCGCGCTTAAAAGAGACGAATTCTTAAACCGTTTAAAAAGGCATTCCAAGACGATATTATTCAAGGAGACCGTCAAGCCCGACACCTTTGTCTTAAGCCGTTCCATAGAAAGCCGCAGGCTGGATGCGGCCCTGAAACTATTGAGTCAGCTTTTAAGCGACGGGGAGAAGCCTGAGAGGATACTCGGCGGATTGAGGTACGCCTGGGAGAGGGGCATTGCTAATCCGGTTGAGACAAAAAGAAGGCTTAAGCTCCTCTTGGCTTGCGATATAGATATCAAGACCGGGAGGCTCAAGCCTTCTTTTGCTCTTGAAAAATTGATTATCGGCTTATGCGCCGCGGGAAAGCCTGCGCATTAAACGGGACTTCTTGCGGTTAGCTGTCGCCGGATGGATAATATTCTTCTTGGCTGCCTTATCCAGTTGCGAAAAGGCCTTGGCCAGAAGCGCTTTGGCTTCGTTTAGGTTTTTGGCAGATAAAAGCGCCTGAATCTGCTTAAGCGTCTTCTTCAGTTGCACTTTTACTTTAAGGTTGCGCAAATGTTTTTTCTTATCCGCCCTGTTTCTTTTTAATGATGTCCTGCGTCTTGGCATAACTACTCCTTTTTTGTTTTGTTATATTAAAGCATAACTAGATTACCATGTCAACCCATAAATCCGTAGCTAGATCGGCAAGCGTTATAGGCCTCGCCACACTGGTATCGCGTATTTTAGGCTTTATCCGCGATATCGTCATTGCTCGGCTCTTCGGCGTCTATATTTACGCCCAGGCCTTTGTCATTGCCTTTCGCATCCCTAATCTTTTCCGCGATCTGGTGGGGGAAGGGGCGACTAATGCCGCTTTTGTCCCCGTATTCAGCGAATATCACGTAAAACACACCAAGGAAGAGTTCTGGGAGCTGGCGAATGTCGTTTTGAACATCCTCTCGGTCGTGCTGATGACGATCACCGTGTTGGGGATAATATTCTCTCCCGTGATCGTGCGGCTGATCGCCCCGGGTTTTATCGCTTCTCCCGAGAAATTGGAAGCGACCATCCGTTTAAACCGCATAATTTTTCCTTATATCCTGTTGATAAGTCTGGCGGCTTATTCTATGGGCGTCTTAAATAGCCTGAAACATTTTGCTATTCCCGCTTTTGCGCCCTGCCTTCTGAATATTTCCATCATTGTCTTCGCGCTCTTATTTGGAGAGGGGATAAAGGGTCTGGCATTGGGCGTGCTCGTTGGCGGAGTGCTACAACTGGCGGTGCAGATACCTGTGCTTTATAAAAAAGGTTTCCGCTTCAGGTTTACCCGGAGTTTTAAGCATCCCGGAGCGATAATGATCGGTAAATTAATGCTCCCGCGCTTGATCAGCTCCAGTATTTATCAGTTGAATAATTTCGCGGACTCCATTTTCGGCTCGCTGGCATGGATCGTCGGAGAGGGTGGTGTTGCCGTACTTTATTTTTCTTATCGCCTGATACAATTCCCTATCGGGATATTTTCTAACGCGCTTTCGCAGGCAATACTCCCCACATTTTCCACGCAGGCCCTGGAAGGAACGCACGATAATCTGAAGAAATCGCTCTCCTGGGGGCTGCGCGCCACATTTTTTGTGATGTTCCCGTCATCGGTTGCGTTCATCGTCCTTTCGCGGCCGCTTATCTCGGCTCTATTCGGCGGTGGGAAATTCGACGCATATTCCACGAGCGCTACCGCTGGAGCGCTGGCTTATTACAGCATAGGGTTGGTGGCTTAGGGCGGGATAAAAATACTTCAGTCATGTTTTTTTGCCCTCAAGGATACCGTTACCCCCACTAAAACTTCTGCGCTTTCTTTAGTCTTGAACGTCATTTTTTGCCTGGCACTGATGTTTCCTATGAAGATCGCCGGCCTTGCGCTGGCTACTTCTTTATCCGGCTCGATCACCTTTCTTGTACTTTTTAATATGCTGAATAAGCGCCTGAAGGATTTCAACGCAAAGGAAGTCAGGCTATCGTTTGTGAAAATATTTCTGGCAAGTCTAGGTATGGGCCTGGTCTGTTATTTCGCCTCGCGCCTGCAGCTGAATAAATACCTGAATCTGATCGTCTCCCTATCCGCCGGATTAATTTCTTATATCGCCTTTTGTTTTATATTCAGGGTTCATGAGATGAGAGAGCTATGGCTGTGGTTATCCAAGAGAGGAAGAGCTTAGTGTCTGTTGCGGGCGCGGGTCCTGCCGCCTCGCCACCCTTTTCGTGCTCGCTAAGGCTGCGCGCGAAAAGGGGACTCGGCTCGGCGTCACCCGCGCAGACAGTCTGGACTATGAAGACTCAAGCCCGTCAGCCGCTTAAATTATTTTTGTAGTGGCTAGTGGTAGAATATATTTAAGAAAGGTTTATAAATAGGAGGAAATTATGAGAATAAGGAAAAGATCAACAGGATTCTTGTTAGGGCTTGGTCTATTTAGTTTTGTTTCTATCTTAAGGGCTCAAGATTTAGAATTTAAACCATATTCAGCCGATGTCATTATTACAACGACTCAAATCAATGGAACAATTACTACAACAGAAAAATTGTACATTGCCAAAGACAAAAGCCGAACAGAAACATTAAAATCTGGCAAACCCGCTAGTATCCTAATTGTCCGCTATGACAAGGGCGTTAAGTGGAATTTCTTCCCCTCGACCAGAATTTATAGAGAATGTCCAGTTGGACAATCGAATACATCTAATAGCCCAAAAGGAAGATTCGTTGGGACGGAAACGATTGATGGGCAATTAGCAGATAGATATGATGAGCGCCTTGGGGTTGATTGTTACGACTCCTATTATTATATTCATGGGACGGCCATTCCGCTTAAGTATGTATTGAAAGTTATGCCAGCAGGGAAAGTAACGTGGCAGCAGGTTACAGAATTTAAGAATATTAAATTTGGTGAACCTTATTCTGAGCTTTTTGAAATGCCTGCTGGCTATAAATTAGTAATAGATGAACTCGCTAAAAAACCCGTACTCTATCTTTATCCTGCCCATCAACAGCAAGTTTCTGTTCGTCTCGAATACCAAGGTAGCGTTATTGTTTCTTACCCGAAATATAACGAAAGCTTAAAAGGCTGGGATGTTACTGCCTATCCTGATGGACGCATAATCAACTCTTCCGATCAAGAGGAGTACAGCTATATTTTCTGGGAAGGTGTTTCCGATAAACCGGTGCAATATGATTTTTCAAAGGGTTTTGTTGTTGAAGGAGAAAAAACCGCAGTTTTTCTGCGGGATACCTTAAGAAAAATCGGTTTAACTCCCAAAGAATACAACGAATTCATTGTTTATTGGTATCCCAAGCTAAAGGATAACAAATATAACCTGATACATTTTGCTCAAGAAGAATATGAAAAAGTCGCCCACCTAGAGATTTCTCCCAAGCCTGATTCGATTCTGCGCGTATTTATGGTCTATAAGCCGTTTGATAAGAAAGTAGACGTCGCTCCTCAAGAAATTAAGCCTTTTGTCAGAAGTGGATTCACGGTAGTAGAGTGGGGCGGAAGAGAATATAACTAATTAAATCAACGCTTGAATAGCTCTCTTTAATGGAGACGCAAAGTCACTGCGTCCTTTAATTATGTTTTACGGGTGACGCCGGTGAAGCCTCGAGGAGCGTTTAAAGCGACGAGAGGCAAACCGGCGGCAGGACCCGTAAAACTCTGTAAGCGAGCGAGGAGACGGGATTGAGGCTTAGGAGATTATGGATAAGTTAAGAAATAAGATTTTGAGTATGCCGGATACCGCCGGCGTGTATTTGATGAAAGACGCGGCGGGGAAAGTAATCTACGTCGGGAAGGCGAATTCGCTTAAAAAGAGGCTGCGTTCGTATATCAGTCGGGACATGTCTTCGAAGACCGTGGCACTTATGTCGCACGTGGCGGATATCAAATTCGAATTATGCCCGACAGAAAGCCTTGCGCTCTTGCGCGAAGCAAATCTAATTAATAAATTCCAGCCGAAATACAATATAGTACTCCCTGACGATAGAAGTTTTCCTATGGTCAAGATCACTAACGAAGATTATCCCGCGATCTTCGTCACGCGTAAAAAAGAAAACGACGGAGCGCGGTACCTGGGGCCTTACACCAGCGCTAATCTTTTACGCGAGGCCTTAAAAATTATCCGCAGGAGTTTTCCTTTTCGCTCCTGTAAAAAATTACCCAAAAAGGCATGTATTTATTACCGGCTTGGTCTTTCTCCCGCGCCTTGTACCGGTAAAATCAGCAGAAGGGCCTATACTAAAATTATCGACGACATCGCCCTGATTTTGGAGGGGAAGGCCGAGTCGTTGATTAAGAGGCTTTCTAGCCAAATGCAGAAAAAGTCGCGTGAGTTAAAATATGAAGAAGCAGCCAGATTGCGCGATCAGATCCTGGCTTTAAACGATATCAGCGCAGGCCAAACCAATTACTCCGGACACGGGGAGTTGGAGGATTTGAAGAGCCTCTTGCGTTTAAAACATCTTCCGGCGCGCATTGAGGCCTTTGATATTTCCAACATACAAGGGAAAGAGGCGTGCGGCTCAATGGTGAGTTTCTACAAAGGGTTGGCGGATAAAAATAATTACCGGAGGTTCCGCATTAAGACCGTAAAAGGGATAGATGACTATAAAATGATATCCGAAGTGGTGCGCAGGCGTTATTCGCGCATCGTCGAAGAGAAACTTCCTCTGCCGGATCTGATCCTGATCGATGGCGGGAAGGCGCATTTGTCAGTTGCCCGCAAAGAACTGGCTGCCTTGGGCCTAAATTTAGCCATAGCAAGTATTGCCAAGGAGATCAGCGCCCATAAAGCTTAAGTCTGATACGCCGGCTTTAAATCTGATACGCCGGGTCCGGGACGAGGCGCACCGGTTCGCGGTCTCATACCACCATTTGCTGCATAGAAAGAAGATCATCGGCAGATGACCGAATTTGCTATCAAAGTGTACCGGGCAGTTTTGAGTATCCCTTTAGGTTCAACGCGCAGCTACAAGTGGGTAGCGCAAAAAGCAGGGAGGCCCGGCGCAACTCGCGCCGTGGGGAGTATCTTAAATAAAAATCCTTACCCGTTGATCATTCCTTGCCACAGGGTGATCAAAAATAATAAAGAAATAGGCGGGTTTGCATTCGGGGCCAAGGTTAAAATTGCGCTCCTTGAGTCAGAGAAAGAGGTACTGAAGTGCTTAAAGAACAAAAAATAAGAGTGGTGCTATTTTATACGGCCGTGTTGGTTTTTATTATCGGCCTTCCGCTCATCCTCTCTTCGTCATTAGGCTATAAATTTAACCCCCGCACTTTTAAATTCACCAAGACCGGGATCATCGGGATCAAGACCGAGCCGGAGGGGGCCGCTATTTATTGCGACGGAAAATTGCTTAAAGACAAATCTCCCGCTTCTATCCGCGAACTCCTTCCGGGAAAATATAATATCAGTATTGAGCTTCAGGATCATTACCCCTGGAGGGGAGACGTAAATGTTTCCGCCGGACAGGTCGCGCGCCTGGAAAACATCATTCTCTTTTCGGTGCGGCCGAATATCCGCCAGATCAATAAAGAAAAGGTCACCAGTTTTTGGGTAGATGTGGAAAAGACAAAGATCTATTATTTTGACGCGAAGGAAAACATAATATACACTTCGGATTTAAAAGGGGAAAACTTTCAGGATGTTGGGATGTTCTCCGAGATTGTCCCGGTACCCAAAAAATGGAAGGTCTCTCCCGACAGGAAGAGGGCCGTGTTTTTTAACCCTAATCAAATCGTGGTCTCGGATATGGGGCAGGAAGAGGGTCGCGCCCTGCCGGATACGGCGGTGATCCTGAATTTTGCCAACCGTAAGCTTGTCGATGTCTTCTGGCACTCTGATAGTTTTCATTTGATCGTAGTCACCGACAGGAGCATCGAGGTTATCGAAACCCGTCCCGACGCCGTTGCCATTAACCTGGTTGATTTGGTGCGCAAGAATACACCCTGTTTCTATAACGAAAAAGAAGATGCCTTGTATTTTCTTGATACCGAAGAGTCTCCTGGGGCCAAGCCTTTCGATAATCTCTACAAACTGGATCTGAATATTAAATCTTCCCCCTTCCTGAATTTAACGAAACCTAAGTCCGATGAGTAATGAAAAAAGATTAAAGCGCATTTTTGAAATAATGCCGGGGGCGTTATCCTGGGGCATTATTATTACTTTTATAATAATCGCTTTTGTAAATCCGGTCATCTGCGCTATTCTTATCATCATTTTCGATTTCTATTGGATCATCCGCACGGCTTATCTTACGATTCTTCTGGTAATGGCCTACCGCAGTTTGCATAAGGAGAAATTCCGGAACTGGATAGAAGATTGCGAGGCGCTTGTACCTGTTGCAGACTGGAGAAAGGTCTATCATCTGGTTATCTTTCCGGTTTATAAAGAGCCCCCGGAGACATTGATACACTCCTTGGAGTCGCTAAGGATGTCCGATTACCCTAAAGAGAAACTAATTGTCGTCATGGCCTATGAAGAGAGGAATCCGCTGGCGCGCCAGAACGCCGCGATCCTCGAGGCGGAATTTAAAGACGAGTTTTTTGCTTTTTTATCCACGTTCCATCCCGATAATGTCCCGGGAGAAAAACGCACCAAGGGCGCTAATGCCACTTGGGCGGGTAAGCGGGCGAGGGAATTTCTGGATACTAAAAAAATCGGCTATGAAAACGTGCTCATCTCTTGTTTTGACTCGGATACCTGCGTGGACCCGGAATATTTTGCCTGTCTCACTTATCATTTTCTGACTTGCCCGCACCCTCATCAGGCGAGTTATCAGCCTATACCGGTTTATAATAATAATATCTGGCAGGCCCCGTCGTTCGCGCGCATCGTCGAGGTAAGCTCCTCCTTCTGCCAATTGATCGAGAGCGTGCGCCTTGAGAAATTCGTGACTTTCTCCAGCCACAGTATGAGCTTTAAGACCCTGGTCGATATCGATTACTGGCCGGTGGATATGATCTCGGATGACTCTGTTATTTACTGGAAGGCCTTTATCCATTTTAACGGCGATTACCGTGTAGTCCCGCTTTATATCACCGTATCCATGGACGCCGCTTATTCCAGCAGTTTCTTTAAGACTATCGTTATGCAATATAAACAGAAGAGAAGATGGGCCTGGGGCGTTGAGAATTTCCCGTTTATAGCGGTAGGTTTTATAAAGAATAAACGTATTCCGTTATTTACAAGATTCAAGCGGGCGTTTAATCTTCTGGAGTCGCATGTGACTTGGGCGGTCTGGGCGGTTATTCTGGTCCTGATCGGCCCCCTCCCTATCTTGATAGGCGG
>JAPLLM010000055.1 GCA_026387555.1 Candidatus Omnitrophota bacterium
GATCGTTTTGTTGATCGACGAGCGTCCGGAGGAAGTCACGGATATGCAGAGGCATGTCAGGGGCGAGGTAATATCTTCGACTTTTGACGAGCCGCCAGAAAGGCACGTGCAAATTGCCGAGATCGTCCTTGAAAAAGCCAAGAGGCTGGTCGAGCATAAGCGCGATGTGGTTATTCTTCTTGATAGCATCACGCGTTTAGCCCGGGCTTACAACTCGGTGGTCCCGCATAGCGGCAAGGTTCTCTCGGGCGGTATTGATTCCAACGCCCTTCAGAAACCGAAGAGGTTCTTTGGCGCAGCGCGCGCGATAGAAGAAGGTGGAAGCCTTACCATCATCGCTACCGCTCTGGTCGATACCGGAAGCCGTATTGATGAAGTCATCTTTGAAGAGTTCAAGGGCACCGGCAACATGGAATCTCAACTGGACAGGAACCTCTTCCAGAGGAGGATCTATCCTGCAATAGACATCAAGCGTTCCAATACCCGCCACGAAGAGCTCCTGGTTAAGCCCGATGTCCTGCAGAAGACCTGGATATTAAGGAAGGTTTTAAATGAGCTTAACAACGTTGAGGCTATGGAGCTCTTGATTGATAAATTGGGCAAGACCAAGAATAACGAAGAGTTTTTAAACAGTATGAACCAGTAATGGAAGATCCCTCTCCGCCTTCGGCGGATCGGGATTAATTTACTAACCCTGCGATAGCAGGTAAATTAAGGAGACCAAATGAAAGACAAAATTCATCCCGCTTACAAAGAGGCAACGATAATCTGCGCATGCGGAGAGACGATCCACACCCGTTCGACCAAGCCGAGCATCCGGGTCGAGATCTGCTCTAAGTGCCATCCGTTTTTTACCGGAAAACAGAAATTCGTAGATTCCGCCGGCCGCGTGGATAAGTTTATGAAGAAATACGCTAAAAAATGAAGTTTGAGCAGTTAGAGAAATTCGAAGCGCGTCATGAAGAGCTGGAGCAGCTATTGGGTTCTCCGGAAGTAGCCACTGACAGGGAGAAGTCCAATAAGTTCGCCAAGGAATTGTCTGACTTGCGCGAGCCGGTATCGTTGTACCGGCAGTTTAAGCAAGCGTCAAACGATATAGACGAGCTGCAGGCAGTATTAAAGGAAAAGCATGATAACGAATTCCTGGAATTAGCCAAAAAAGAGCTCGAAATTTTGGATCAAAAACGCGCCGAATTAGAAGAAAAAATTAAAAAGCTCCTTGCCGGAGAAGATAAAGATGCCGGCCGGGACGTGATCATTGAAATCCGCCAGGGTACCGGAGGCGACGAGGCGGGGTTGTTCGCCGCTGACCTTTACCGGATGTACACCAAATACGCTGCCAACAAAAACTGGACGGTGGAGCAAATGGCCGTAAGCATCAATGATTCCGGCGGGTTTAAAGAAGTAATTTTCAGCATTCAGGGAAGGGACGCTTACAAGCGTTTAAAGTTTGAAAGCGGGGTGCACCGCGTGCAGCGCGTTCCTACAACGGAAGCGCAAGGCAGGGTGCATACTTCGACTGCGTCAGTGGTGGTCTATGTCGAGCCGCAAGAAGTCGACCTGGTAATCGAGCCTAAAGACTTAAGAATAGATACCTATCGTTCTTCGGGGCCTGGCGGCCAGCACATGCAGAAGACTGACTCCGCGGTAAGAATAACGCATGTCCCCTCGGGTGTAGTGGTGGCTTGCCAGGATGAGCGCTCGCAGTTGAAAAACAAGACTAAGGCGATGAAGATATTGCGCGCAAAACTTTTTGATATGAAGCGCGAGGCAGAGATAAAAAAGATCTCTCTGGAGAGAAGGACCCAGATCGGCTCGGGAGACCGCAGCGAAAAGATCCGCACTTATAATTTTCCCGACCGGCGGGTCACGGACCACCGCATTAATTTTACTTCACATCAGCTGGAAGGTATCCTTGAAGGCGAGCTGGACGAATTTACCGACTCACTGATCAAGGCGGAGCAGGAGAAAAAAGAACAAAATGCATGAAGCGGAATTATTATTCACGGAAGTCCTGAATTGCGGCCGGCCGGAATTATATTTAAATAAAGATTTGAAGCTCTCCAAAGGAAAAGGCACTCTTATTTCTGATGTATTAAAGAGAAGGGCGCTGGGCGAGCCGCTGCAATATATTTTGGGCAAGTCAGATTTTTACGGCCTGCAATTTAAGGTTACTCCTGATTGCTTAATTCCCCGTCCGGAAACAGAAATCCTGGTCGAAACCGCTAGAAAATATCCGGCGGAGAATATTTTAGAATTAGGCACGGGTTCCGGATGTATCGCGGTATCCCTGGCTAAGTCATTGACCCAGGCGCGGATCACCGCTACCGATATTTCAGATAAGGCTTTAGCTGTCGCCAAAGAAAACGCACTGATCCATAAAGTTAATATTGATTTTATCAAAGCGGATTTATTTGATGCCTACGGCCTGACGCCTAACACCTATGGCCTGATAGTAAGTAATCCTCCTTACATCGCCTCGGGAGATATTGAAACTCTACAGCCGGAAGTGCGAAACGAACCGAGGGTTGCTTTGGACGGAGGAGCAGATGGTTTGGAGATTTACAGAAGGATTTCAGCCAGCGCTGCGCAGTTCCTCGTTGACGCAGGGCACTTAATTGTGGAGATGGGCTTTGGCCAGGCGCAGGATATTATAAAAATATTTAAAAAAACTCAAAGATTTGAGATAATAGACGTAGTAAAGGATTATAATAATATAGAAAGAGTAATTGTTGCGCAAAAGAAAGTAAAATAATATGGATAAATTGGTCATTGAGGGTGGAGTAACACTTAAAGGCGAAGTGACCATATCAGGAGCTAAAAATTCTGCTCTGCCGATAATGGCAGCAACGATTCTCACTGATGACGCCTGCATTATCAAGGGCGTGCCGGTCTTACGCGATACCAATACCATGGTCAAGATATTGCGCTCGCTGGGTAAATGCGTGGAATTTGAGAACGGTGTAGTCACGGTCACTTCGGGCAAGTCGCTTAATCACGTTGCGGATTACAAATTAGTCTCGACCATGCGCGCGTCTTTCTGCGTATTGGGGCCGCTTCTGGGGAAACTTAAAAAAGCCAAAGTATCTTTGCCCGGCGGCTGCATCATCGGGGTCAGGCCGGTAGATTTGCATTTAAAAGGGATAAAGGCTCTGGGTGCTACTATCGATATCGAAGGCGGGTATGTCGTAGCGAAAGCGGATAAGTTAAAGGGAAATCACATATATCTGGGCGGGGTCTACGGTTCGTCGGTTTTGGCTACGGATAACGTGATGATGGCCGCGGTGCTTGCCCACGGAAAAACTGTTATAGAATCCGCAGCCTGCGAGCCGGAAGTCGCGGACCTGGCGGAATTCCTGATCAAGATGGGCGCTAAAATCACAGGCCACGGTACTCCCATAATCGAAATTGAAGGGGTTGCTCATTTGCATGGTTGCACCCACACCGTGATCCCGGATCGCATCGAAGCCGGTACGATGATGCTCGCGTCATTGATAACACACGGAGATATCTCTATTAAAAATGTCGCCATTCATCATTTAGGCGCGTTGATCGATAAATTGCAGGAAGCGGGAGCGGCGCTGGTCAAGTCAGATCATGCGATACGCGTCAGGCGTAAAACCAGGCTTAAGGCAGTCAATCTTACGACTCTGCCGTACCCGGGATTTCCTACGGATATGCAGGCGCAGATGATGAGTTTGATGAGCATTACGCCCGGGATAAGTGTAGTCACGGAGAAAATTTATCCGGACAGGTTTATGCACGTGGCGGAATTAAACAGAATGGGCGCAAATATCCAAAGAGAAGGGCCGCATGCCATAGTCTCGGGGATAAAAGAATTAAGCGGAGCTCCGGTGATGGCTTCGGACCTGCGCGCATCCGCTTGTTTAGTTTTGGCCGGGCTTGCCGCTAAAGGCGAGACCGCCATATCAAGGATCTATCACCTTGAGCGCGGTTAGGAAAATATCGAAGCAAAACTGGAAAAACTTGGGGCAAGAATACGCAGAGAGAAAGAATAAAATGGTCCTAATGCTCGATAATTATGATTCGTTTACTTATAATCTGGTGCAGTATCTGGGCGCGTTAGGCCAGGACGTAAAAGTTTTCCGTAATGATAAGATAACGGTGGCTAAAATAAAAGCCATGCGTCCGAAGAAGATCTTGATCTCC
>JAPLLM010000059.1 GCA_026387555.1 Candidatus Omnitrophota bacterium
AGGCGGGTGATCGAGTTTTCAATAGTGTCGCGGGCGACAGTCATAAGATCCGCGAATTCATCGATGATAACTATAATATAAGGAAGCTTCTCCTGTTTTTCATTATAAGCCTCGATATTCCTCGCCCCCACCTTGGCCAGCAGTTGATAGCGCTCTTCCATTTCACTCACCACCCAGTTAAGCGCAACCGAAGCTTTTTTAGCATCAGTGACTACGGGACAAAGCATATGCGGTAGGCCGTTAAAAGGCATGAGCTCGACCATCTTCGGGTCGACCATCAGAAACTTCAGATCATTGGGGGATAATTTATAAAGAAGCGAGAGTATGAGCGAATTGACGCAAACAGTCTTACCCGAACCCGTGGTCCCGGCGATTAGAATGTGCGGCATATCGTCCAAATCAGTAACCACGGACTTACCGGTAATATCTTTTCCTAATGCCAGAGGAAGATTTGTTTTAGCGCTCTGGTATTCGTTCGAGGCTAATACTTCTTTCAAATAGACAAAACTTCCCTGCGTATTCGGGACTTCTACGCCGACCCTGCCTTTTCCGGGAATGGGCGCTATGATCCTAACTGACTGCGCTTTCATCGCCAGCGCTATATCGTCGCTTAAAGTGACAATGCGGTTTAATTTTACACCCGGCGCGGGATCAAGTTCGTAGCGCGTGATGACCGGCCCGCGCTCGATATCCGTAACCTTTGCCGATATACCGAAATCTGCCAGCGTCTCTTCAAGTATCCTAGCGCTTGCCTCCAGATCATCTTTGATCTGGCGCGCTTCAAACGGCGGAGGCGTATCCAATAGATCCAAAGACGGAAGATGATAATCTCCGATCTTTAACTCCTGCTGCCTAACTTTGGGCGCAGGCTCTGCGGGTTTAGTCTTAATCTGAATTTTCGGCCTGATTAATGCCTGCGGCTCTGAAACAAGCGATTCTTCCTTTTTAGGCATTATTGCGGACTTGATATTATTCATCGCAAGAGGTTTAATTTTTACCGGTGTAGCCTTATCTCTTCTCTTAAACTTAAAGAGGGGGGCGAGTAATCCGAAAAATGATTTAGTCTTATCCACCGTGTTCATGAATAAAGAAGAGATCATGATCTCGGTCACCAACGCAAGCGACAGTATAATAAAGGTAATAAAAATAATAAAGCCGCCTAAGCGGCTGAAATAGCTGGTAATAAAACTTGAAATCGCGGCACCAAAGAATCCCGACAGATAGAATCTGACGTATTGATTGCTTAAGTTAAACATCCCGATGAGCGAACTTAGAGACAACAAAAGCAAAAGCATCCCCAGGATACGCGGGATGCTTAGGTAAGGCTCATGCTGACGGAAAAACTTTATGCCTAAAGCAAGGATCAATGCCGGCAGGATAAAACTCGTGGGACGGCCAAAAAGGAATATTATTATACTGCCGAGATACGCTCCGAAGATGCCCAGGAAATTCTTTGCCGGGATATTGGGGTGGGATGTGTAAAAGGCCAGGTCAAGGCGGTCAAAACGGATGAGGCTGACTAACACCATCAGCCCCAGAGCAAAAAGGATTACTCCTTTAACTTCATTAAGCCTTTTCTCTTTCACCTTAACTTGCTGGCTGATCCGCCTGCTTCTTGCTTAATTTGACTCGGCCCAGCTCATCAATTCCGATGACCTTGACTTTGATCTCATCGCCGATCTTGAGCACTTCTTCGACGGTCTTGACAAATTTATCCGAAAGCTCCGAGACATGCACCAGTCCGTCTTTTCCGGGAGCGATTTCAACGAATGCTCCGAAATTAGTGATGCGCTTAACCTTTCCTATATAGATGTGCCCTACTTCGACGTCATCTGTGATAGCCTTGATCATCTGTATCGCCTGCGCAGACTTAGCCGCGTCAGTAGAGCCTATCAGGACCGTGCCGTCATCCTGAATATCAACGGAAGCTCCGGTGGCCGCGATAATACCTTTAATAATCTTACCGCCCGGCCCGATCACTGCGCCGATCTTTTCGGTATTTATTTTAATCACCTCGATGCGCGGGGCATAGCTGGATAAAGCCTCACGCGGTGCAGTGAGCGCCGTAGCCATTTTATCCAGAATAAAGAGTCTTCCTTCTTTAGATTGCGCCAGGCAATCTCTTAACAAGTCTATGGAGATACCGTCGATCTTTAAATCCAGTTGGACCGCGGTTATCCCCTGTTTTGTCCCTGCAACTTTAAAATCCATATCTCCGAAATGATCCTCTAATCCGGCGATATCGGTAATAATCACTGATTTTTTTCCTTCCTTGACTAAACCTAAAGCTACACCGCCAACCGCTTCTCTAATGGGCACACCCGCATCCATTAACGATAATGTCGCAGCGCACACCGAGGCCATGCTCGATGAGCCGTTGGACTCGAGTATTTCGGATACGACTCTTACGGTATAAGGAAATTTATCCTTACCGGGCATCACCGCTAATAGCGCGCGCTCTGCTAAAGCGCCGTGCCCTATTTCGCGCCTTCCCGGCCCGCGAACCGGTTTGGTTTCGCCTACGCTAAAAGACGGAAAGTTGTAATGCAGCATAAAAGATTTATATTTTTCGCCCTCTAAGGCCTCGATCATCTGCTCATCGTCGCCGGTACCCAATGTGGTTACGGCTAAACTCTGCGTCTGCCCGCGGGTAAATAAACTCGAACCGTGGGTGCGAGGCAAGACCGCTACTTCGCAGGAGATCGGCCGGATATCTTTAAATCCGCGGCC
>JAPLLM010000019.1 GCA_026387555.1 Candidatus Omnitrophota bacterium
CGCCCTCCCAGAGCCGTTGGCTCATTTCCAGATCCCAATACCAGAGCCCGCGGGACTTCCCCTCGTTCTGGGAGCTATTAAGAATAAAGTTTTGGGCATAATTCAGGAGGAAGGCGTATTCAAATCCGTACTTCTGGGCCAATGTCTCGCGGTTTACCCTAAACTTGGCTATGTCTAAAGGTTGAGGCGCTGACCAAGATAAAGAAATTGATACGAATAAAACGAAAAGAAAAAGTAGAAATATTTTCTTAACAAAATGCATGCTGATAGAATAAAACTATCTGCTGATAAGATAGTAGGCGATGGCAGAGATTAACGCGGAACAGGGTATAGTAATTATCCAGGCCCAGACAATGGTTCCCGCTACCCCCCAACGCACCGCGCTGATGCGCCTTACCGAACCTATACCCATAATTGCCCCGGTAATAGTATGAGTAGTGCTCACCGGTATACCCATAAAAGACGAGATAAACAAAGTAATGGCCGCGCCGAACTCTGCGCAAAAACCGTCTACTGGTTTAAGCTTGGCTACTTTCTGGCCCATAGTTTTTACAATACGCCATCCTCCGAACATGGTGCCGACTGAAATGGCGAAATAGCAGGCAAAGACCACCCAATTAGGGACATAAAACTTCCCACCCAGAAGCCCGGCGCTAAAAAGCAGACTGGCGATAATACCCATAGTCTTCTGCGCGTCATTACCGCCGTGGCCCATACTGTAAAATGCGGCTGATAATAGCTGGCCCTTCCTGAAAATATGGTCTACTTTAATGGGTGCGCTGTTTCTAAATATCCAGTAAACCAGAATGCCTATCCCCAAGCCTAGCAATAATCCTACCGCGGGTGAAATAAAAATAAAGGAAACTGTCTTGGAAATCCCCTGCCAGATCAGGGCTTTCGGCCCGGCCTTGACAAGTGCTGCGCCAATCATCCCTCCGATAAGCGCGTGCGATGAACTGGTGGGCAGGCCAAAATACCATGTGATGACGTTCCAGGCGCACGCCCCCATAAGCGTGCCAAAGATTATCTTCTGGTCGATGATAGCTATATCGATTATCCCTTTACCTATAGTATTAGCGACATGCAGGCCAAAAAAGAAGAAAGCGAGCAGATTGAACGCTGCCGCCCAGATGACCGCGTATTTGGGCGAAAGAACGCGGGTTGATACGACAGTGGCGATGGAGTTGGCTGAATCGTGGAAACCGTTAAGAAAATCGAAAAATAGAGCAAGGGCGATTAAGCATACGATCGAAAGGGTCATAAAATTCTAAGCCTGCTTAACAAGAATCGAATCTATCACGTGGGCTACGTCTTCGCAGATATCCAGGACGGTTTCCGCGTCCTGATAGATCTCTTTTAATTTTATTACTTTTATCGGGTCCTTCTCGGTATCAAATAGTTCGGCGAGCACCTCATCCCTCATAGAATCGCCCACGTTCTCCAGCCGGTTTATCTCAACGCATGCCTCACAGACTAAGCTGCGCAACTTAGCATCGCGCATCCCCTTAACGGCGCGCTCGACGGCCTGAACCGATTCCTGGATGACATTAGCGAAATTCATCAGGTTCTTATCCCCGCCCTTAAGCTTATAGACCAACATCCGGCTGATTATGGTATTGATCATATCGATGACGTCATCCAGTTCCGTAGTCAGATCGTAGATATCTTCGCGGTCAAAAGGAGTGATAAAAGTCTTGTTCAGCTGGTCAATGATAGAGTGCGCCACTTCATCACCCTGATGTTCGATATTGCGCATCTTGTTCAAGGCCGCTTCATCCATAACGCTTTTAGCGGCTAATTCCTTGAAGTAATCCGCAGCGTCTACCGCGTAACCAGCCTGCTTTTCAAACATATCGAAAAAATTGAAATTTCGGGGTAGGAATTTATGAAACATTCTAAGCTCCTTTTTTAGAAAACCGGGGATTATTGCAATTATGATAGGACTTTTTTGATTATATCCGAACAGGGGGAAAAGGCAAGCGAATTTTCGTTTATTCGTACCTTAATGCTTCGATGGGGTCTAATTTAGAGGCCTTTTGAGCAGGCCAGAGCCCGAAGACAATGCCTATAACTAGAGAAAATACCGTAGCGAGTATTATTGAAAATCCGGACACCCTTACTGACCAACCGGCGACTATAGTAATCAATATAGAAGTGCCGCTTCCGAGAACCACGCCGGCCAGTCCACCGATAAATGACATAAGTACGGACTCGATAAGGAATTGGGTCATAATATCTTTATTATTAGCCCCAATTGCCTTGCGTAAGCCGATCTCCCGCGTGCGCTCCGTCACTGAAACAAGCATGATATTCATAATCCCGATACCTCCGACTAAAAGCGAAATCGCGGCAATCGCTCCAAGCAGAAGCGACATGGTATGGGTTGTAGCTTCCAACGTTTTCTTAATATCGGAAAGGTTACGGATCTGGAATGAATCCTTCTGGTCCTGTGTAATTAAGCGGTGCCGTTTTATAATGGAGTTACTGATCTCTTCCTGGGCGGTATCAATCGTATCCGGGCCGGTCGCCTCGACATAGATAGAATCGATATATTGCTTCCCGATTACCCTGTACATCGCAGTAGTTATCGGAATTATAACAGTATCATCCTGATCCTGTGGACCGGCTGAACCCTTTTCTGGCAAGATGCCAATGACCTTAAAATTAACCAGATTTATTTTTATAGTTTCTCCGATGGGGTTTAAATCGCCGAATAGTTCTTTTACTACAGTAGTCCCGAGCAGAGCGACTTTATTCCGCAGCCTTACCTCCTCATCGGTAAAGAACCTGCCCATTGTCGGAACAGCTGAACGCAGTTGCGCATAATCAACCCCTACGCCTTCAGCCTGTGTATTCCAGTTTTTATCCGCATAGACTAACTGCACCCTGTCTCTTACCGAAGGACTGACATACTTTACGTCATCCTTGAGTCTCTTGATATCATCGATATCCTGGAAGGTAAAACGCGTCGTTATTCCGGACTGCAAAGCTACTCCCCCTGACCTCATAGCGCCGGGCCTAACGATAAGCAGGTTAGAACCCAGCGAAATCAGCTGCTTCTCTATAGATTCTTTTGCGCCCTGCCCGACCGCAAGCATAGCAATGACCGCGGCAACACCGATAAGTATGCCTAGGATAGATAAAAATGCACGCATCTTATGCGAAAGCATGGCCGAAACCGCTTGTCTCAAATAATCCCAAAACTCTATGCCTCCTTTTATTATGCTCCCGGATCTGGACAAAATATCTTTCACCAGGTTTTCGGAAAGTATGGCCTCGCTGGTTTTCACAGCGTCTGCAATGGTCTTATCCGAAATTATCTGGCCGTCGCGCATATTGATGACCCTCTTGGCATAGGCGGCAATCTCGCTTTCGTGGGTGACTATAACAATGGTCTTTCCCTTTTCATTAAGCCTCTTAAGTATATTGATTATTTCTACTTTGCTTTTAGAATCGAGATTACCCGTAGGTTCATCGGCGAATATTATCGGAGGGTCGTTTACCAATGAACGGGCTATCGCCACCCTCTGCTGTTGGCCTCCGGAGAGTTCATTCGGGCAATGATTCATCCTCTCCAGCAGACCGACTTCTTCTATTTCTTTTTTTGCCCTTTCTTTCAAATGCCTTTTACCAGCATAAATCAAGGGTAATTCAGCGTTCTCTAAAGCGGTCATCCTCGGCAATAAGTGGAATTGCTGGAAGACAAAACCGACCAGATGATTCCTGACTAAGGCCAGTTCTTTATCCGTAAGCTTAGTTATGTCTTCGCCTCCTAAAAAGTATTCCCCGGAATCCGGACGGTCCAAAAGACCTAATACATGCATTAAAGTAGATTTACCCGATCCGGAAGCGCCCATTATAACGACAAACTCCCCGGAGGATATCTTTAGTGATACCCCGCGCAGGGCTTCCACTTTTACCGAGCCCATCTGATACGTTTTATACAGGTTTCTTGCTTCAATCATTTTTACGGCGGCCCTGCGCCTTGCGACTTTTTCTTTTCGCTGGAGAATTTCGGTAAAAACGGGTTGCTACCGGAATTATTCGCGCTGGGAAAAACATACTTTTTAGAAGTAATGATTACCGTTTCGCCGGAAGTGACCCCGGATAGAACTTCATAATCCTTATCATCGGTAATCCCTAACTGGATAATACGTTTCGCGGGATTTACGCTGCCCTCTTGTTTAAGAAAAACATAATTACTGCCTTTTTCTTTACGTACCGCCTCCACTGGGATAAGCAAAACGTTTTCCCTGCTTTCAATCATGAAATCAACTGTTGCATTCATCCCCGAACGGAAGAATTCCGGCGCATTTTCACAAATCAAGTCCACTTTATAAATCGTTACGTTGTTTACAGTCTCAGATTCATAATATATATGCTCGACTACCGCATTGATCTTAGCATTCGGATAAGCATCGAGGGTTATCGCTGCTTTCTGGTTAAGCTTGATTTTCCCTATATCTGTTTCATCTACTTGCGCGCGCACGATCAGATGATCGGAGAGCACCACTACCGCGTCGCTTGTAGTCACCGTCTGTCCGGGCTGGGTCGTGGCCACGATTACTTCCCCGTCAATAGGCGCAAGCAGGGCTATCGCTTTATACGCCGTCTGCCAATATTTGACCTGCTCTTCTCCCTGGCCTTGTGCTGCATCCAGCAATGCCGCCCTTTCGGTAGAGCTCATCCAAGCAAGGACTTGACCGTCTTTAACGCTATCTCCTTCCTTAACCATGATACTCTCGATGCGCCCCCCGACCGGAGGCTTTATCTCCAGGCGGTTTTTCGGCAGGACCGTCCCGGTGGTCGATATAGTCACCTGGATTGACCCGAGGGTAGGGCTTATCTCTTTTAAGATATCAGCCGAATCCGGTTTATGCTTGAATTTAAAAAACAAGAATCCGGCAAGTCCTAAAATAACAGCTAGGATAATAATCGCTTTTTTCTTATTCATATTCTAACGTTTCTCCTTTCGCCTGGATCCAATTTGCCTCGGCAAGCAGGGCCGCGGCCTCGGCATTCAAATAATCCTGTTTGGCTTGCACAAGATTGTCTTCGATTATGGTCCAGTTATCGAATGTAACGAACCCCGTGGAATATTGCAGCTGGGCTATCTTGGAACGCTCGGTGTTCGCCTGTAATGATTTTTCCTTTACCTTGACATTATCGACAGCATTCTGCAGCGCTGACCATGTCTGTTGAAGCTTTAAGATTAAACCGTCGAGCGTGCTTCTTTCGTTCTCCTTAAGCTGGTTTAAAGTCGCTCTTGCCTGCGCCACTTGCGAAGTCCTCAATCCGCCTTCAAAGACCGGCATGGATAAAGTAAGCCCCAGGTCATACTCATCACCCTTAGGGGGCCAATTGGAGCCACCTTTGTTGATCCCTGCCTGGCCGTTTAAAGCAGGAGAAAAACTCGCATAAGCTGCCTTAAGGTTAAACTCTGCCGCGTTCTTCTGGGCGATTAACTGGAGCAAAGATGGATTCTTGCTAGCTATTACCTGAAGGTCGGGTTTATCATCAACCGCAACCCTTACCCCGAAATCACCCTTTGCTTCAAGGGGAGCCATATTTGCCCGCCCCATTTCTTTAACCATTTCTCTTCGCGCAACAACAAGCTCCCTTTCGGCCTGCGACATGCCGTATTTCGCCTGAGCAAGGCTCGCTTCTGCCGTAAGAAGAGCCCCTTTATGTTCGAGCCCGGAATAATAACGGAGACTGATCAATTCATAGTTCTGCTTTCTGATATCAAAAATATCCTTGGTTATCTTAAGCGCCTCCTGCGCCTTTAGGAGGTCTATAAAAGCCGAGCGCAGCCTAAACCTGACCGTCGCGGAAGTGAATTTAAAACCTTGTTTGGAAGCAATGATATTCTCTGATGCCGCCTTTACGCCGCTCATAGTCTTTCCGGCATCAAAGATCAGTTGGGTACCCGTTAATCCGTATTGATAGGAATCCGCCGTATAACTCCCTGTAGCTCCGGCGGTCTTAGCTGTTGATGCGCTAAGGCTGGAATCAATCTGCGGATAAAGTGCGCTTGCAGTTACCCCCTTGGCGGCCTGCGACTGCTTGATCACTTCCTGCGCCGCGATAAGATCCGGATGGTTTTTGGCTGCCTCTTTAACGCAATCCATCCAGCTAAGGACTTCCTCTGCCCTTAGGCTTGTGGGCATAAACGCCAAGAAAATAAAAACTACAAGAAGAAAACGCATCTGCTTCATCTGATTAAACCGACTCTCCCTTAATCTTAGTCAGCATTTTTGTCGCCTGCTCCAGAAACTGCGTGAACTGCTCGGCGGGAATCAGGCCTATCGGGCCTCCCGCATGCTTAGCAAAGACAAAGAGCTTATCTCCGGACTTGATGCGGTAAAGCTTTCTCACCCCCGAAGGGATGACTACCTGGCCGCGCCCGCCTACGGTGACCGCGCCGAACATTTTAGGGATATGAAAGTTTTTCATCTGGCCTCCTTGGTTAAAGTATGAAATGTATGAATAGTATGATATATCAAATTTATCGAATTGTCAATAAGATTTGTGTTGAAATTAGATAGACTTGGCGTAGATATAAATCGGCAGGACTTTGCGCAAAAGAAACTTAAAATACGATCTTTTACCCTTATACAGGAGTTTAAATCCTTGTTTTTCGAAGAATTTAGCGGCCCCTTCAGACATCGTTGCCAGACTTACTCCCCTGATCCCTTCGCTTTTTAAATAATTCAAGTAAGCGTTAATCAGCCCTGTCCCGATATCGAGTGCACGAAAACCCTTATCGATATTAATATGCAGTGTGGCCGGGTAGTCTTTGAGGATATCCGCAAGCCTGAACTCGCCTTTTACGGCGCTAACAAGTATGGCGCAGATAAAACGCAGATTTTTTATTTTAAGGAAGGCCCCACTGGTAATGGCCTTCCAAATCAAACGCGGGTAGATTTTATCAAAAGAAGTCTTTTCCACAAGGACCCTATCCTTAGCCCCGATAAGACAACCCACAACCCTGGAATCAACTTCAGCGACAAAACAGGATTGCGGCTCGTAATCCGTAAAATATAAAGTGAGGGCGTCGCTGATGATATCCTTGCCTTCAAAGAATAGAGAAGCCGGTTCCCCTAAAAGGACGGTATTAAAGAAGATTTCTCTTACCCTCTCCCTATCCTTAAACTCAAACTTTCTTACGTTCATGATGCCTGCGTTTTGCATCTGCCCTTCTCTTCATTACTCTTTTAGTGACAAAATAAACCAAATAATAGAAAAATACCGCGCAGAGCGCTCCCAGAATAAGGCTTCCTACGAATAAAGGCAGATAGTGGCTGCGGATACTTGCAAAACTTATATTCTTGGGTCGTATCTTCCCCAGAAAATAATCCTTCCTATGTCATAGGCTGTCCAGGTAATGACCGGTATCGTCGGAGGAAGCGATATATTAGTCCCGACTAAAACCGCGATCTTGTTTACCCGGCGGATAGCGGCGATGGCGATGAGAAAAAGAATCGTGTGAATTCCGTAGACCGGCAGTATGCCGATAAATACCCCGATCGCAATTCCCAGCGCGATCTCATGCGGGGTATTGTTCATACGGAGAATCTTAACGATAATCTTCTTAAGCTTCCACTTCATAAGTTTATTTATCCTGCCCGGCGGAACGCTTACTCATCACTAAAGCGTAAGGAATACCCCCCAGTCCTTTGATCTTAACCGGCAGGCGCAGGCTATCGGCGCTGATCCAGATCTCAAACTTTGCAGGGGTGCTGGTAAAATGATACGCCTTAAATCTGCCCGCAGGCACACTTATATCCTCGATAGAGGCCAATTGCACCTTGAATTCTTGAGGGAGCCTTATCTCGGTTGACCAACCGATCTTCAAATCTTTTCCCGAACGCAGAGAGAACGGAACAAGTATAGCGTTATGTATAGGCCCGCTAGCGTTAAATTTATACTCCTGAACCTTTTTTCCTTTTTTAAACTTAGTAATAAATAACTTATGCTCGTCCTGCCTGTAATCCTCGGTCAGGAATTCTTGCCCGAACCAATCCGAAATATCCCGCTCCACCCATACGGGAAGGCCAGTTTTGGGGTCGCTGTAGATCTTCTCCGTATCTTTAAAACCAGCGACCTGCGTTTCAAATATAGTAAGATTTACAATCTTGCCGCGGTATTCTATCTGGCCGTAATCCAGGAATACGGAAGTACCTATCGGCGATATATCGTAAGTAATGGTTTCTTGGGCAGGCCTTTGCGCCCAGGCGGGCGTGATTAATACGCAGAATAAGATTCCCAGCAATAAATAGCAATTCTTCATTTCTTATGCAAACGGTGTTTAAATAATTCGGCCGCTACGGGCAAGGCTGAAATTATGACTATCGCAAAAATCACCATTGAAAAGTTGTTCTTGACTAATTCGAGGTTACCGAAATAAAATCCCGCAAAAACAAACAAGGCGACCCACAATATGCCTCCGGTGACGTTATAGATAAGGAATTTATAATAATTCATCTTCCCTATACCGGCAACAAAAGGCGCGAAGGTCCGGATTACCGGGATAAACCTCGCCAAGATTATGGTTTTTCCGCCGTGCTTCTCATAAAATTTATGGGTCTTCTCGATATGCTCTTTTTTAATAAGATGGCGCGCGCCCTTAAGAAGGATCTTTTCTCCGAAAAACTTTCCGATGGCGTAATTGACCGTATCGCCGATTATGGCAGCGCCTATAAGTATAAGGAGCACCACGGAAAGACTGAATGCCCCTTTGGCGCAGAAGGCACCCAAAACGAAGAGAAGCGAATCTCCGGGCAAAAACGGCGTCACTACCAATCCGGTCTCGGCAAAAATAATCGAGAAAAAGAGCAGATAGGACCAGCTCCCGAAAGACTTGATTATAAAATCAAGATGCTGATCCAGATGGAAAACAAAATCAAAGATAGAGCCGATAAAACCCATGACTATTATCCCTTCTTAATATGCTCGAACTTTTCAGAAGCCAAAAACTTATGGTAGAAATTAAATATCGGCCTGTTGAACCTGCCGCAAGGCCGGGCATAAACGTACAGCGGGAGAAAATCAAACCCCAGCCGGCGCTTGATCTCGTAGCTTGACTGGCCGATTTCGTAAACAGCCATCTTGTTGGCAATACACCACTCCAAAAGCACTTTAAACCTTAAGTAATAAAAATTATACTCATGAGCCACGGAATAATCAAAACCCAAATAATGATCAATAAAGTGGCTTCCCTTGACCAGGCACTGCGCAAAAGCAACCAGTCTCCCTTCATGCCTCCAAAGAAAACACTTATTACCGTCAGGCATACACTCGGAAATGATCGCGAAATAATCCTCCGTTAATTCCTCAAACTCGATTTCGGAGTTTCGCATGGTCTGCAGATAAAGCCCGTGCATCTGAACGGATACCTCCCGGCTTATCGAATTGGTGATCTCCAGGTCAAAATGCGGATTATTCTTGATCTTCTTAAGTTTCCTCCGGAAACCTTCGCGCGAAACAGGGCTAAGGCCCTTCAAATACTCTTCAAAGCTATTGAACGTGATATCCATCAGCGCGATAGGCAGGCTTTCTGACCGCCGGAAACCTTTTAGAAGAAGAGGCCGCAAAAGCCCGTCATAAGAAGAATCGAAATCTTTAAAGGTAAGTGCCCGAGCCCTATTTTGCCTTGCCAATTCTTCCATAGCAGAGACAAAACAATCCAGGGCTTGCGGGTAATCCTGCTTTAAGCCTATCCTGCCTCTTGAGCTGACCGAGCCGCAAAATAATATTCTCGCGCTCAACAATCCGGGAAAGATCTTCTTTAAAAATTTTGTGACCCGTTTAAGCGGCCCCCGGACACCCATATCCAGTGGAAAATCCATCAGAAATAAATGCGCGCACGCGACAGGGATATCTTTATCATAAGCCATTAAATAAAAGAACTTGAACTGCTTAAGGCCTGCTTTATCGAGTGCGTAAAGAAAAGAATAGCCCTCCACTACAGCCGGAAATACACCCTCCCAATCCTTGCGGGGAAACTCTTCTATCTTGTTTGCGATCCTTACTTCCAATTTCGCTTCTTTATCCATATTATCCCATTGCCACCAATACGATGCCCCCCACCACGCAAGCGATACCCGCCCAACGCGCAAGGCTTATCTTCTCTTTCAGGAATATGACCGAGGCAAACGCAATCATGATGTAGCGCATGCTATCCAAGGAAAATGCCAGATTCAAATCCGCCTTTGTCAGTACGAACAACCAGATCAATAAAGAGATGCCGCTTAAGAAAAAACCAATCCATATGCGCCAGACCTTAGTCAATTGCCAGACTAAATGCAGCGCCTTTTTTACGCTGTCGATATGCCAGTCGAACGAATCAATCGTCGACTTTAAAATCAGCTGATTTACCGTGTCGCAGAGATCAGTCAGGGCTATTAAACCGATAATCAAGAATATGTTAGCTTTCATGCGCGTTTTTCCTTATGCCGGGTGCTCGCGGAGACTAAAACTACCCCCACCAATATGCAGAATATGCCGTAACCGCGCAGGGCGGATATGCGTTCATGCAAAAAAATACTGCAGACCAGAGGAATAGTGACATAGCTGAAACTTGCTACCGGTACCGCAACGCTTAAATCGATCTTGGAAAGTATGGTCGCCCAGGTGATAAATATTGCCAAAACAGTAATAAGCCCCACCCAGAGAAACGGCGAAGGCAAGACTGTTTTTAAAAACAAAAAGAATCCGCTGATATTCCCGGCATTTAGAAAATGCACCCCGGCTACGCTCTTTTTAAAACAGAATTGAGCGACCGTCTCCATCAAATCCGTGGAGATCAGGAAGATTAGAATCTTGAAAGTAAGGTTTCTTTTAACGATCATGGTAGGTTATTATACCTTATTCGGCGCTCTATTCAATAGCGAAGCTGGCAAGCTTAATACAACAATAAAGTATAGTCACTTATAAACAAAATATAAAAATATTTGCTGCAAAATACAGGGAACCAATAATGAGCTCCTTTGGGCTACCGGAATACGAAAACCTCATCAATCCGGAAATCAATAACATTAGTGAACCCAAAACCGCCACGACTTGATACGCGTTAATCTTCATGTATCCTCCGGTTAAATATATAAACAACCACAAATAATCCTTCGGCGATAAGCGAGGCTAAGCCTATAGGCTCTAACCAGGCATCGGGTTCAGCCGGAATCAAGGGCAGGCCGATGCTACGGCTTGCTATATAAAGCACGATTGACGCTATGGCAATAAATAATCCCAGATCCCAGCCCCATGCGCGGATGCGAAAAATGCCATATGCCGCGGCCAAAGCACCCAGGCCGTTAAAATAAAAAAACCACCCTTTATAGGCAGCCTCGGTAAAACTATCCGGGGCATCGATTACATGGATGAGCCCTGTAATTAAGATTGTTATAACTCCTGCCCATAATAAGATTTTCTTTATCATTCCTAATTATTTTTGTTTATTCCGGGAGGCGCTTTCTTCCAATTATACCCTTTCGCTGCCTCTTCAAAGCCTAATTCAAAAAGCTCCCGCATTTCAATAGGATCAAAAAGTTCTTTTGCTTTCGATACGCGGTTTGCCGTGATATAGGCGAGATTAAAATCGCCCCTGCCGCTCTTAGCGAATATATACAGCTGATAAAGGTCACCGACGCTTTGAGCGTTCGTAATAGCTTCAGCTGTGCGTTTAGCAATTGCCGATATCCTATCCGGAACTTCTTTGTAACTGGGATCTACATAACCGTTCCGTATGACATAGATCAGATATTTGACCTTAGAGACATCCATAACTTTTTCTTTAA
>JAPLLM010000015.1 GCA_026387555.1 Candidatus Omnitrophota bacterium
AAGCACGTATTTTTCAGAACGCGGCCTGACTATCTCGAAGTTATCAAAGAAGGTAAAGCTGCGGTTGACAAAAACCATTTCTTTTAATTTTTCCGGCCAGACCGCAAAATAGCTGTTTAGGAGGTCGAGGTTGTAAGTCCAATGGTCAGTCCAAAATCCTTCCCCGTGCTCCGCTTCTTCCTGGTCAATCGAATTATTCATTAATATGCTTAGGAATCCGTCGTAACCGCCCTTGATCTTAATAGAGTTATCTTCAAGGAACAATATGACGTCTCCCGGAGTAAAGGGTTTCTTAAGGAATTCCGCTAAGGCCGGAATTTCTTTGGGATCAATGAGGCCGCGCAGCAGTTCTTGTAATTTAGCGGGATTTTCCAGCGTAAAAAGCGAGCCCTTTATCACTAAGGGGTTGAATCCGTCGGATTGTATCAAATTAAGGAAAGAGACAATGTTTTTCTCTTTGATTTCCGGGTTAAACCAGATGTCGCTTCTGCGGTTCTGGTTCATATCGCGGTAATTTCCGTTGCCCTGGGAAAGATAAGTAGGCTGGATAAAGAATTTATTATAATCCCTCTCTAAGTCGCCGTGCTTCCTGGAATATAAGTAAAACACCGATTCCTTATCCACATTTTTGTAGACTATGGGAAAACCACCGCGTAAAATATTATCTAAATATGTCTGTTTGGTATAGAGATCGAATTCTCTTGAAGAGCTGTTGGTCTGGATATTCTGCGTCAATTCTTCGATTACTATATGGTTTTCTGTTTTCTTTTTAGCTAAATATCCCGGGGCAGTAATTTTGGATATAGAAGAGTTAAGGGTTTCTAAGTTGCGCATAAATCCGATGACGGAATTAAGAGTTGATTCTGCCCCGCAGCTCAAATTTAAATCCACGAGCGAGAAGGCGCAGGGTATTTTACTGGTCACCGATTCATTCCGGGGTGTGGTGAACTTTAGGCAATTGACGAATTCAGCCGGGAGCGAAAAGTCCGTGTTTTGTCCGAATATCCTTTGCGGGTCGACAACCGGCTTGATCAACTTGATATTATTTTTTTGATGGGTAAAACCCAAGTAGAAATTACCGGCGGTAAGGTGAATGACTTCTGGCCGGTCAGAAGGGTCCACAGTAAGCCGGTAGAAGGGGGCTGAATTCTTCAGGTTCTCCACGCTTACCCAGGCGCTGATAGTGCGGGAGAGCTCTTTTAAAAAGAAATTATTAAAGCCGTAAGGTATTATTTGGGGAAGCCCGTCGAGAAGCTGGATTTTCTTGCTGGTGCGGCCGGTATTTTTGACGGTTACTATACGCGCTAATCCGGCAAAGCTATCTTGTGGGATATTAAAGTATTCAACCTTTACTTTCAGGCCGAGAGAGAAGTTTTCTTCTTCAAGGGTCAAACCCTCCGAAGTGATGCGCATTTCATTTCTAAGCTTGAACCCCGCGTTGACAAAGCCGTTATGAAACGGTTCATAAATAGCTTGTTTCTTGCCGAGGACTTTTATAAAAGTGCGAAAACCGTTTGAAGGGGTAAGCTGATAGGATTTGTCCGCGGGGAAAAATTCAAGTATAGCGTGATCCTTATCCTTGGTCCCGAAGCTGGCAATGGCTTGACCGCGGTTGACGTAGAAAGTCCACATCGGGATGCCATATTTGCCTGCTATCCCAGGGAAGAAATTGGAGAAAGGCTTGGCGTAGTTGTAGTTCTCAATTACAAACTCGTCTTTATCGTTAAGGTAGTATTTGGGAGTCTTTACGGACATGAGGATATTCTACCTATTTTCCCGGTTTTGTCCAATAAAATAATTATGCAGACGCGGGTCCTGTCGAGTCGCGTTCTCGCGGGGACGCTTGTTTTGCCCCGGCGAGGCAAAACTGCGCTCGCCTGCGGACCCTCGCTCTCGCTACTATGGATTAGCGGGCGATCCTTGCCCGCTCGGGTTCCTCGGACGCCCCGCTCGAATCGCGCCTCGCCACCCGCGCAAACAAGATTAGTTTTAGCGGCTGACGGGGCTTGAGTCGAGCAGCATCTGAAAAATGTGAAGCGGGCACGGATCCCGCATCCGGCTCCTGATTATAAAAACGGACTTATATAGGGTCCGGATGCGGGAGAGCGAGCATTTTTCTGAAGCGAAGATTTTCCGCGCAGGGGAAAATCAAGCGGTGCTGCGAGACCGAGCACCGGCAGACGCGTACTACTTACGTTCACGCGCCTTAATGCGAGCGAGGTTAATGTGGTTGACTTTATGGGGAAAGTTTGGTAATATTATTAGATTAATTAAGGAGAGACAGCGATGGCGATAGATAAAAAGACGGTTGAAAATGTGGCGCACCTGGCGCGTATCGAGTTGAACCCTAAAGAGTTAGATAAACTCTCGCATCAACTGCAGGATATACTGGGTTTTATAGATAAATTAAGCCGCTTAGATATTTCCAAAACTCCTCCCACAAGCCATATTCTGCTATTAAGCAATATCCTAAGAGAAGATACCCCTAAACCATCCTTACCCGTGGATAAGGCGTTGGCGAATGCGCCTTCCCGGGAAGCGGATTTCTTTTCTGTGCCCAAGGTCATCGAATAAATGGAACTCTTCAAACTCACTGCGCAGGAACTTAAGGACAAAACCAAGAAAGGCGAAGTTACCGTCCAGGAAGCCCGCTCTGCGCTCGATATTCGGATCAAGGATGTGGATAGCAGGGTCAATGCTTATGTCAGGCATGCCGAGCTCTGCGCTGCGGGCTCCGGGCTTATCCCCGTGGCTATCAAAGACAATATCTGCACCGAAGGATCAAGCACCGAGTGTTGCTCGAAAATCCTGCAAGGATTTAAGCCTCCTTATGACGCTACCGTAATCACTAAACTTAAAGCCGCAAATCTGGTGGTATTTGATTTAAAAACTAACATGGATGAGTTTGCTTTTGGTTCATCCACGGAGAATTCCTGTTTTGGACCGACCCGTAATCCTTGGAATTTAGAGTGTGTACCGGGTGGCTCTTCCGGCGGTTCGGCTGCGGCTGTTGCTTCTGACCAGGCTTTCTGGGCGCTGGGCTCGGATACCGGAGGCTCTATTCGGCAGCCGGCTTCATTTTGCGGGATCGTCGGCTTGAAGCCGACTTACGGAAGAGTGTCGCGTTACGGGTTGATCGCATTTGCTTCCAGTCTTGACCAGATCGGGCCGCTGACTAAGGATGTGACAGACAGCGCCGCCCTCTTAAAAATTATCGCCGGACATGATCCTTCAGATGCGACTTCCGCCGATATCCCCGTCCCTGATTATACTAAAGCCCTTATCAATGACGTAAAGGGATTAAGGATCGGGATCCCCAAAGAATATTTTGTCGAGGGAATTCATCCGGAAGTAAAAAAATCCATTGAAGAAGCGATAAACAAATTAAAATCATTAGGGGCGACAGTAAAAGAGGTGTCGCTGCCGAACACCGAATATGCTGTTCCGGTTTATTATATTGTAGCTACTGCCGAGGCAAGTTCGAAC
>JAPLLM010000089.1:0-1605 GCA_026387555.1 Candidatus Omnitrophota bacterium
TCATATTTATCGCCGAAAAACGCCAAAGCACCCGATTTTTTCGCTTGGGCAAGCGTGCTCTCTTTTACTTCAACGGAAATATTATTCAAGATCTCGTTATTTACGAATTCCTCCACCCGGCTCAACTGCTCGTCATCGATATCCTTAAAATGAGTAAAATCAAATCGCAGCTTGTCCGCGGCTACTAACGAACCCTGCTGTTGAACATGCGGCCCGAGGATTTTTCTTAAACCCGCCTGGAGAATATGCGTAGCAGTGTGATTGCGGGCAATAGCCATCCTGCGATGAGCATCAACGGTGACATTGACTTCGTCGGCTGACTTAAAGCTACCCTGTTTGACAATTCCAATATGCAATACGACCTTACCTGCCCTTTTAGCCTCCAATACCTGAAAAATATTCTTCCCTTTTACGATTTCTCCGGTGTCCGTTACCTGGCCGCCGCCTTCGGCATAAATTGCTGTTTTATCTAAAATAATAACCGCTTCATCGCCTTTGTTTATTTTGCTTGTCTTCACTCCTGCCTTAAACATCCTTAAGAGTTTAGCCTTAGTATTTAATTTGGTATAACCTAAGAATCTTGTCTCTTTTGCACCGTAATCTAAGTCTTCAGCTCCGAATACATCGCCCTTCATATTACTCTGCTGCTTGGAGCGGGTCTTCTGCTGGCTAAGCTCCTGATTAAAAGCCTGCATGGATAGGCTTACGCCGTGTTTTTCCAACCAACTTTGCGTAAGTTCCAGCGGCATACCGTAAGTGTCATAAAGTTGAAAAGTAATCTTACCAACTGCTTCCGGGTCCTGTCTTTCTAAGAATCCGTGGAATTTATCTTTAAACAGCGCGTGACTGGAATTAAGCGCAGAGATAAAATTATTTTCCTCTACCAGGATGATCTCTGCAATATTCTCCTGCCGTTTTTTCAATTCAGGATAATACGCAGACATCACAACAGCCACTATCGGGACTAATTTATAAAAGCTTGGCTCCGTTATACCCAGCGCCCTTAAATGCAAAACGCTCTTACGGATCAATTTTCTGACTACATAACCCCGGGCTTCATTGGAAGGCAAAATCCCGTCATAAATCGAGAATACCACGGCCCGGATATGGTCAGATAAGGCATAAACTAAGGTTTTATTCTCCTGACTCTTATCCGGCATTGCCGAGTTTATTTCTTTGATAATAGGCGCGAACAGGTCGGTCTCAAAGTTATTAGCTACTCCCTGCATTACCGCAGCCAACCGCTCCAGCCCCATACCAGTATCGATATTCTTATTTGGCAAAGGCTCAAGCTTACCTCCGTCTTTACGGTTAAACTGGGTAAAGACCAGGTTCCAGACCTCCACAAACCTTCCACAGGAGCACGCTGGATTACAATCCTTGCTCCCACACCCCAAATCCTTTCCGCGGTCAAAGAAAATCTCGGAACAGGGGCCACAGGGCCCGTTCGGGCCTTTTTCTCTTGCTTCAGAAGGCCAGAAGTTTTCTTTATCACCTAATTTAATGATTTTATCTGCCGGAATCTTTATAGTATCGCGCCAGATCTTATACGCTTCGTCGTCATCGCAATATACCGATACCCAGAGTTTCTCCTGATCTATTTTT
>JAPLLM010000089.1:1624-8513 GCA_026387555.1 Candidatus Omnitrophota bacterium
CGCTTCTTTCTTAAAATAATCTCCGAAAGAAAAATTTCCCAGCATTTCAAAAAAGGTATGGTGCCCCGAGGTCTTACCTACCTTGTCCAGGTCATCAGTGCGCAAACAACGTTGACAGGTAGCTGCACGCGAAAAACCCGAATCATAACCCATAAACTCTTTTTTAAACTGGTTCATCCCTGCGGGAGTAAAAAGCACCGTAGGGTCATCTTTGGGCGCAAGCGTATCGCTCTCCACAAGCTTATGCTTTTTGGCTTTGAAAAAATTCAGGAATTTCTCTCTTAGTATGCTTGCTTCCATAATCTATTGATCTTTTCAATCACTATTTCGGGAGTAAAACCGCGGCGGATCAGGTAGGAATACAGGCGCTGCCTCGCCTTTACCGGCTCCAGTCCTTTCAAACTCTGTGCTTTCCTTATAACTATCTCTTCTACGATATCAGGCTCGGAATAATCCCGGCTTAAATCCCCGGCCTGCCTCTCCACGATCTCTTTATCTACGCCCTTAAGCCTTAACTCCTGCTTGATCCTTCTTAAACCGTACGGCCTCTTAAGCCGCGTAGATATCCAGGCACGGGTGAATTCTGCGTCATCCAAGAAATGTCTTTCCTTTAGAAAATCGATGGTGTTATTTATTGCTGTATCGCTGAATTTCTTATTTCTTAGACGGGATTTTAATTCCTCTACGCTGCGCAGCCTGTACTTTAAAAGCAGAAAGGCATATTCCCGTGCGCTCTCTTGCTCATTCTTATTCTTCACCTTAAGCGACGTTGATCTTCTTCCTTACTTCTTTTTCTATATCTTCCTGCAGCTTCGGCCTTTCCCGCAATAACTTAATCGCGGCATCCCTGCCCTGCCCAAGTTTCTCGTTTCCAAATGAAAGCCAGGTCCCGGATTTAGTCACGATTTCCAGATTGACCGCCGCATCAATAGTTGCGCCGAACTTAGAGATTCCTTCGTTGTGCAGTATATCAAATTCGCCCTCTTTAAACGGAGGAGCGACTTTATTCTTGACCACGCGCACACGCACATGCCCGCCGATTACGGCATCGCCTTCTTTTAAGGTTGCGATACGCCGCACATCCAATCTTACCGAAGAATAAAATTTAAGCGCCCTGCCTCCGGGTGTAGTTTCAGGTGAACCAAACATAACCCCGATCTTCTCGCGCAGCTGGTTAATAAAAATCACCGTAGTGCGCGATTTACTGATGGCGGCGGTTAATTTACGCAGCGCCTGCGACATAAGCCGCGCCTGCAAACCCATATGCGAATCCCCCATCTCGCCTTCGATTTCCGCACGCGGAGTAAGTGCAGCGACAGAATCAATAACAACCAAATCCACAGCATTGGAACGAACCAACGTTTCAGCTATCTCTAATGCTTGTTCTCCGGTATCCGGTTGAGAGATTAGCATATCTTCAAGATTCACTCCGATAACCTTGGCGTATGTGGAATCAAAAGCGTGCTCCGCATCAATAAATGCAGCCACCCCGCCTTTTTTCTGTATCTCTCTAATAGCGGTCAAGGTCAATGTGGTCTTACCGGATGCTTCCGGACCGAATATCTCTATAACTCTTCCGCGCGGCAAGCCGCCTACGCCTAAAGCTACATCCAAGGTCAAAGCTCCGGTAGGAATAGTCTCTACGTGCATGTGCACTTCCCCGCCCAACTTCATGATCGAACCTTTGCCAAACTGTTTTTCTATCTGCAAAAGCGCCAATTCCAGCGCCTTCTGCCTATCAGATGTATGAACCAACTCTTCCTTAACTGCTGCTTTCTTTTCTACAGCCATAACTACCTCCATTTTTTAGGTTTAAGGTTATTTATTATATCCCGCCAACTCCCATGTGTCAAACTAATTGTTGACGGGCATTTCCTCTTCGCAGCCTAATCTCTATCCCCTACTTCGGGGTGTGTGCTCGTCAAATTTTCCTCGCCCACACCCGCTCGCGGGGCCCCTTAACATGCTGCTCAAATCACTCCTTCCCACCCACAAAACAAATCGCGCTTTCGTCTAGCTACCACCGAGTTGGCGGGATTGTTTTGAGTGGTTGTGGAATGCAGAGCTCTGCGCGGGTGGCGAGGCGCGATTCGAGCGGGGCGTCCGAGAACCCGAGCGGGCATGGTTCGCCCGCTAATCCAGCGTCTGCGAGAGCGAGGGCCGCAGGCCGAGCGAAGCTTTGCCACGCTGGGGCAAAGCGAGCGTACCCGCGAGAACGCGACTCGACAGGACCCGCGCCTTAATGCGAACGGTGCTGCGAGACCAAGACCCGGCAGACGCGAATTAGTATCTCCTCCTTTCCACTACAATAGACGAAAGAAGAGGCGAAATCTAACGCACAAATTTAAGCGAAAACTTGCAATGGAGAAAATTTGTGCTATAATTAATTCCATTATGGAAGAACTGATTAAGACAAAACAGGAATTGGAGCGCACCAAGACCGAATTAGGGATACTCTACGAGGTCTCCAACGCCATGCGCACTACCCTCCGGCTGGATGAGATCCTTTATATCATCCTCACTGGGGTGACTGCGCACACCGGCCTGGGCTTTAACCGCGCTATCCTGTTTTTAGTCAATGAAAAAGAGGGCCTCATTGAAGGCAAAATGGGAATAGGCCCGGAATCCGGCGAAGAAGCAAAGCAGATATGGACCAATATTGAGCAGGAAAAAATGAACCTTGATGACTTGATCAGCGCTTACAAATTCTCAAGCGGCCACCTTGAAAGCGGATTTAATAAACAGGTCCGCCATATAAAACTACCCATGCGCCAGAATGACGGCGGGATAATCGCCCTGGAAGCACTTAGCGGCCTGCCTTTGCACGTCACCCGCGAAATCATGCATAAATATTCAAACGACCCTCTGGTCCAGCTTTTAAAAACCGAAGAGCTGGTCATCGTGCCTATGAAATCAAAAGAAAAAGTCAACGGTTTGATCATCGCGGATAATTTCATCACCAAAGAACCTATCACCAAAGACGATATCCGCATGCTAATCATGCTAGGAAACCAGGCAGGCCTGGCAGTCGAAAATTCGCAGCTCTACGAAAAGACGGTAACCCGCGCCCACTCCGATTATCTGACCGATCTATGGAATCACGGATACTTCCAGGCTATATTGCAAAAAGAGCTGGAGACTACCAAAGCCACCAAGTCTCCGTTGAGCCTGATCATGCTGGATATAGATGATTTTAAGATTTATAACGATGAACTCGGGCATCAGGCGGGAGACGCAATATTAAAGGACCTGGCAAGCCTGCTTAAAAACCAGTCGCGAAAAATGGATTATGTCTGCCGTTACGGCGGGGAAGAATTCACTATTATCTTGCCGCAAACCGACAAGAACGAAGCGTTCATGATCGCCGAACGCTTAAGGCTTGATATTGAAAAACACAAATTTATTCAGGAAGAGATACTCCCCAAGAAGAAATTGACGGTAAGCCTGGGCCTGGCGACCTTTCCGCAGGATGGGCTTACCCCCACGGAATTAATACGCGCTACCGATAAATCCCTATACGAAGCAAAAAACAAAGGCAAGAATAATACCTGCTGTTAGACCCCTACCGCTTCAGGCTCTTTATCTTTTTCCTTCTGTTTATTCTCTGCAAACTTAACCGAAACGATCTTGGATACGCCAGAATTCTGCATAGTGATGCCGTACATGACATTGGCGTTGGCGATGGTCTTCTTGTTATGGGTGACCACGATAAACTGCGAGGTCTTGGCAAATTCCTGCAAAATCCTCGAGAACCGGTCCACATTCGCCTCATCCAGGGCAGCGTCGATCTCATCCAGGATACAGAACGGCGCAGGCTTGACCTTGAATATGGCAAAGATGAGTGCAATAGCAGACATGGATTTCTCGCCGCCTGACAATAACAGCACGTTTTGAAGCTTCTTTCCCGGAGGCCGGCAGATAATTTCAATGCCGGACTCAAGCGGGTCATTTTCATCGATAAGGTAGACCTGCGCGTCGCCTCCGTTAAATAGGAGCCGGAAATAATTCTTGAATTCCTCGCGCACCTTATCAAAGGTCTCCATAAACATCTGCTTGGTAGTGCGGTTAAGCTTCAAGATCGCCTGATGTAAAGAATCTTTGGCGCTAAACAAATCATTCTGCTGCTGAACGAGGAAATCATAGCGCTTCTTTAACTCATCGTATTCTTCAATAGCCACTAAATTGACCGAACCGTAAGAATCGAGCTTTTTCTTTAGCTCCTCAATAGCGGCTGATAAAACGCAACCGTCTGCTGCTTCCGTAGGTTCAGGCGCGCTATCCAGGTCTATCTTATAAGACTGCAGCATTCTTTCTTTTATCGTAGCATAACGGTAATCCACGTCTTTATTGTTCATCTGCAGCTGATAAAGCTGGTTCTTGATTTCATCCAGTTCTTTTCTATCCTCTTCGATCGATTTAATCACGTCGCTTACGCCCACCGTTGCCTCGCGGTACTTTTCTTCGTTCACTTTCAATAAAACGCGATGCGTATCGATATCCACGTTAAGCTCGTGGTTCCTGGTTTCGCATTCAACTATCTCTTTCTCCAGCGATTCTTTCTTTGACCGGGCTTCCTGGATCTGGCGTTCGATATTCTCCAGCGTCTCTTTATCCTGGTCATAAGTACCCTGAAGGAGTCTGACAGTCTCTTCGTCGGTAGCAATGCGCTTATTCAAGGCCTCGAGCTCGGTCTTAGTCTGGGTGATCACCACGAGGATCACTTCTCTTAATTTCGAGTTGACAGAAATGGCGTCTTCTTCTTTCAGAATGGAATCTTCCGTTTCGCGCAAACTGCGGCTTAAATCCGTAAGCCTTGCCTGTGCACCGGTTATATTATTCTGCAATACCTCTATCTCCCGGGAAACATCCTGCAGCTCTAATACGGTGATATCTTCTTCTTCCTTTATTTTATTGAACTGCTCGAGGGTCGTCAGGCGCGAGGTCTCTTTATTTGCCAAAGCGATCTCCTGATTACGCAAATCCTGCTGCAGCCCGGAAATGCCGCTGCTTAGATCCTGAATGCGCGCCTCTTTCGCAACCCTTGATCCTCTTAATAGGCCGAGGGCTTGAGCGATCGAATTAATCTTCTCCTCGATCTTCTCCGTGCCTAATTCTATGGGTTTAGCCTCGCCGGATAACTTATAATTAGCCGGGCCCAGATATGCCTTATCCTCAACGCTTAAATTAACGCAGTCCTTTACTTTGATCACCAGCCCGCTGGTATTTTCCGCGGGAAGCTTATCCAGGTAAATCACCGCATTCATGGACTCGCCGATATTTTCGTATTTGGTCTTTAACTTTTCCAGAAACTCGCGGTGCGATTCCAGGGTCAGGCTCTGCTTTTCTAATTCCGCTATCTGCCCATTAATATCCCCTAAGCTTGAATTTTCGGTGTCAATGTCACCCTTTATCCCGGATATTTTAGCGTTCAATTCATCGACCAGGATCTTGACCGCTGCGACTTCCGCGATCACTTTATTAAGCGCTTCTTCCGTGATCACTTTTTCTTCAAACACTTTGGCCTTTTCGATCTCCAGGCGCTTTTTACGCGCCTGATGCACCTGCTCCTGCGAGCTGAAACCGGCGACTTCATTTTTACAAGCCGCGATCCTTGTCACCAGATCAAGAATGCCTTTCTTAGCAGCCGCTATATTATCCAGCGACGACTTAATAGCCGCGGCTAATTCTGATATGCCGGTTTCTTTCTCTATTAAGATCAAACTCTTAGCTTCGATGTTCTGGCGTATTTTATCGTATTCGGTCTTCACGTTATTCAGGCTCTCTTCGTCTTGAGCAAGCTTTACCCTGACTTGCCCTGCCTGCTCATCAAAGAATTTCTGATTAGCCTCGAGCTCTACCAGTTTCTCCTTATTGAATACTACGTGCTCGTTATTCCTGACTACCTCATTTTCAATACCTAATATCTGGTTTTTTACGCTCATCATCCCGTCTTCCAGCTCTTTCAATTCCTGCTGATGGCCGGAGATGCTCTCTTCCTGGGTTTTTACCAGGTTCAATAATTCCTGCTCTTTAGCCTCAAGCTGATGCAGCTGCCCGATGATCTCCCGATCTGACGCTTGACCTCCACGACAATATCATTTACCCTTAGCAGGTTCTGTTCCGTCTCTTCAAGCCTACGCTGCGTCTCTCTTTTTTGGGATTTATATTTAGTGATGCCGGATGCTTCATCAAAGACCAGCCTGCGGTCTTCCGGACGGGAACTTAAGACCAGGTCGATCTTACCTTGAGCAACTATGGAATAACTCTCCGCGCCTACGCCGGTCCCTAGAAGTATATCCAAAATGTCTTTAAGCCGGACCTGGGATTTATTCAGACAGTATTCGCTCTCACCCGAGCGGAACAACCTGCGCGTGATCGCGATCTCTTCAGCCTCGTAATTAAAAAACCGGTTGGCATTATCAAAGGTAAGCGTGACTTCCGCCATGCCCAGAGGCTCTTTCTGGTCCGTGCCGTTAAAAATAACGTCCTGCATTTCCGAACCGCGCAAAGATTTCGCCGACTGCTCGCCCAAGACCCAGCGGATCGAGTCAAAAATATTAGACTTTCCGCAGCCATTGGGGCCGACAACCGCGGTTATCCCGGGCTCAAAATGTAATGTCGTCTTATCGCAGAATGATTTAAAACCTACGAGTTCGAGTTTTTTAAAATACATTTATGAATCCTCCTAATGTGGTTGTGATTGATTATCCAGCCAGGCATCTATTTTATCCCTTTTAAAACGCCACTGCCCCACAAGCTTAAGCGCCGGTATCTTATTATGTTTTAACCAATCATAGATAGTCCGGCGTGTAACTTTAAGGTACATCGATAATTCATCGATGGTCATCAATCCGCTTGCATTCATAAATTTACCTCCTTAAATAAAATT
>JAPLLM010000004.1 GCA_026387555.1 Candidatus Omnitrophota bacterium
ACTCGCTTACTTCCACCTTCCCCGACTTACTTATCCGGCCTAAATCATTCCTTCCTAAATCAACGAGCATCAGATGCTCGGCTCGCTCTTTTTTGTCTTTAATCAGTTCGTCGGCGAGTTTATTATCCTCTTCTTCGGTCTTACCTCTGGGCCTCGTCCCGGCAATAGGCCTTGTCTGGACTAGGCCGTCTTCACTGCGGACTAACATCTCAGGCGATGAACCCACAAGATAAAAGCTACTCAATTTCAGAAAGTACATATAAGGAGAGGGATTAAGGCTGCGTAATGACCTGTAAATATCAAACGGGTCGCGTTTTGTTTTAAGCCGGAAACGCTGGGAAGGCACAACCTGAATTATATCCCCTTTTTTGATATAAATTTTGGCTTTTCTTACCAGGGACTCAAATTCTGCCTTCTTAAAGTTGGATTGCACTTTCGCGCTTTGTACCTTAGTTTGCTTTTCTTTGAGATTTACCGAGCTTACCTGAAAATCCCTATACATTGACTCGATCTTTTTAAGCCCCTTACGGTAAAAATTAACCAAATCTTTCTTTGATAAGGCTTTGTTTTTTGGAAGGAACACATTACAAACGATTTTAATAGTGTGGTTTACGTGGTCAAATATTAATATAGTATCGGTAAGCATAAATACGATATCGGGGAGCCTTAAATCATCCGGATTATTATCCGGGAGAACCTCAAAAAAACGCACGGTGTCATAACCCATAAAACCTACAAGCCCGCCATAAAATCTAGGGAGCCCCTTAACGTTTACGCTTTTAAATGGTTGCATAATCTTTTTAATCTCATCTAAAGGCGAGTTTGGAGCAACATAACGGTCGATTCTACCAGCATGCGGATGGACTATTTTTATATTCTTCCCTTTACTGATAAAAATCAACGAAGGATTGCTCCCCAAGAAAGAAAACCGGGCAATCTTTTCTTGTCCCTCGACTGACTCCAAAAGAAAGGTATAATCGCTTTTTTTCATTTTTAAATAGGCAGAGACCGGCGTATCAAGGTCGGCGTTGATCTCTTTATAGACCGGGATAACGTTACCCTGTTTTGCCAGTTTTAAGAATTCTTTTAAAGAAGGCTCATGCATTATTTTAATCTACGATAGAAGCAGCTGTAGTTTCCGGTATGACACGCCCCTTCGCCCTTTTGGCGGACTTTGATCAAAAGCGCATCCATATCGCAATCATAGCAAATTGATTTAACAAATTGAAAATTCCCCGAGGTCAAACCTTTGACCCAATACTCTTTACGGGAGCGCGACCAATAACAAGTTTTACCTAATTTCAGCGTCCGCCTTAAAGACTCCTTATTCATATAAGCGACCATCAAAACATCCTTGGTCTTGTAATCCTGAATAATTGCGGGGATTAAACCTTGTTTATCAAATTTTAATTTACTTAGATTTATCTTGGTAAGTTTTGACGTCATATTCTTACGCTTACTCCTTTAGCTTTAAGGTAATCCTTAACTTGTTTTACCGAATATTCCTCATAATGAAAGATTGATGCGGCTAGCCCGGCATCCGCTCCTGCCTCGGTAAATACGTCATAGAAATGCTCCGGCTTACCCGCTCCTCCCGAAGCGATAACCGGGATGTGGACTGCCCCGGTTATCGCCTTGGTCAGAGCTATATCAAAACCGTCTTTAGTCCCGTCATAATCCATACTAGTCAAAAGTATTTCACCGGCTCCGAGTTTTGCGGCTTTCCTCGCCCAATCTATTGCATCCATTCCTGTAGGCGTCCTTCCGCCGTTAACAAAGACCTCCCAGTGATCGGCCTCTCTCTTGACGTCTATAGCCACTACTATGCATTGGCTACCGAAACGTTTTGCCGCGTCAGCTATTAATACCGGAGACTTTACGGCTTGGGTATTGAGCGAGACTTTTTCCGCACCGGCGTTAAGAAGGTTACGGATATCTTCAATATCACCCACACCTCCGCCTACGGTAAACGGCATAAAGATGTTTTGCGCGATCTTCTCGACCAGGCCGATAAGCGTCTTGCGGTTTTCAAAACTCGCGGTAATATCCAGAAAAACCAGCTCGTCAGCTTGTTGCTGGTCGTAGGCTCGAGCTACCTCAACCGGATCACCGGCATCTTTTAACCCAAGAAACTTCACTCCCTTGACTACCCGGTTATCTTTAATATCCAGGCAGGGGATTATGCGCTTAGCCAGCATTATTTGGTCTTTTTATATAAATACTCCCTTAACACTTCCCAGGTCTTTTTGTCGGCTTTTCCTGTCACGGATAAACTGTTGGCTTTCTGAAACGCCCTGATCGCTTCTTTAGTCTTCGTTCCGATTTTCCCATCGATTTTCCCTGGATCGTAACCGGCATTAGCTAAAGCGATCTGAATGTGCTTTGCCTTAGGACGGGTCTTGATACTTCCGACGACCTTCACTTTGACCGGAGCATTTTCTTTTAATTCTGTCTCCTGTTGCGTCTTCGCAAGTTGATCTTTCAGGCCGTTGATCTCTTCGTCCTTAGACTGGACCTGCGCCTCTAATACCGATACCTGATTCTTAAGCCCCTGAAGCTCCAATTCCTTTTGTTTTCTCGCAGTTGCGCAACCGCTCAAGGATGCCGCAAAAAACATGACCGTTACTAAAACTATCCACTTCCTCATCTTGCCTCCTCCTTAAAATGAGCACTTGACTTTCGAACACGATAGTGTGAGTAAGTCAATGTGCGAATTTATCCCGAGCATATGCCAAAAATATCGAAGAGATTTTTGGCATGTTTATGCGAGGGACACATGTTATACTGACTTTATGGCCTGCGAAAGGGTAAATTTTCCTTCGTATAGGGCCTTACCGATAATAATACCGCTTAATCCGTCATTCTTTAACTTCTGCAGCTTGATGATATCGTCCAGAGATGAGATCCCGCCGGAAACGATGACTTTCAAGCCGGTCTTCTTTAATATTTCCTTGGTATCTTTAATGTTCGGCCCTAAGAGGGTCCCGTCTTTAGAGGTATCCGTATAAATTGCCTCTTTAAAGCCGATCTCTTTTAAAGCGTTGGCAAAATCTAAAGACAAAACCCCCTTGCCTTCGCTCTTCCAGCCCTTGATCATGACCCGGCCGGCCTTTGCGTCAATACTTACGATTACCTTGTCTTTGAATTTTTTGAACGTCGTTCGTAGGAACTTTTCATCCTGAACCGCCCTTGTTCCCAGAACCACTCTTTTAATGCCAGCCTTAAGAAGCTCTTCGATAGTCCCCGTATCCCGGACACCTCCGCCGAATTCAACAGGTATCTTTATTTCTTTGGCAATAGACTTAGCGATCTCAATATTCTTAGGAATACCGCTGAAGGCGCCGTCTAAATCCACGATGTGCAGGAATTCCGCGCCTTGCTTAACCCAGTGCTTCGCGGTCTTTAAGGGATCACGCGAATAGACCTTCTTATCTGTAGCACCCCTGACATACCTGACTACGCATCCGTCCTGCAAATCTATTGCCGGAATGATCAACATAGCTTGACAAAATTCTCCAGCATTTTCAGGCCGACTCCTTGGCTTTTCTCCGGATGAAACTGAACCCCGTAAATATTACCCTTATTAACCGCACAGGCAAACAATGATCCGTAATCGCAAGTCGCCGCTACTATATCACTATCCTTTGGAACAGGATAATAAGAATGGCAAAAATATACGAATGAATCATTTTCGATATTATTTAACAGCTTGCACTGATTTTTGATATTAATCTGGTTCCACCCCATATGCGGAATTTTTAGTTTTGGGGGAAAACTTTTTACCTCGCCATCAATAATCCCCAGACCTTTGTGCAGACCGTGTTCGTAACTCCTGGTAAACAATAGTTGCATCCCCAGGCAGATTCCTAGAAAGGGCCTTCGCTGGTTTCAAAAAACAGCTGCATCCCCAAACATATACCTAAAAAAGGCCTTTTGTCTTTGACTAAGGCTTTGATAGCCGGGATAAGCTTTTGTTTTTCTAATTCACCCATGGCATCGTCAAACGCTCCGACGCCGGGAAGGACTGCCTTATCGCACGCGGCGATATCTTCCGCTTTATTTGTAATCAGGGTATCAGCCCCGAACATCTGCAGGGCTTTATTTACGCTATGGATATTCCCCATTCCATAATCGATAATAGCAATCATCTAGTCGATCACGCCTTTAGTCGAAGGAACACCTTGACGCCTCGGATCTATCTGCGTTGCCTGATCCAGCGATATTCCCAATCCCTTGAAGACCGGCTCAAGCGTAGTGTGCAAGTCAGCGCTTATTGGGTCGATCTTAATATTTAAATTCATACCCAGCTGTTTAGCTAATGCTTCAAAAAAATGTTCGGCATAAGACAGAGAGTATCCGTCCTGCTCCTTAGGCAGCTCTGCGCCTTTAGAAATAGAGAGCTTAAAGTACCCCCTCCCGCTAATATCAGTACTGACATTAGCCACTACTTCCTCCATAGGGATGCTGGCTGAGCCAAAACGTTTGATCCCGGATTTTTCTCCCAGGGCCTTTTTAAATACCTGGCCCAGGACGATGCCGACATCTTCATTAGTATGGTGTATATCGACCTTTAAATCGCCTTTGGCCTTGATCTCCAGATCGAATAGGCCGTGAAAAGCGAACAGCTCCAGCATGTGGTCTAAGATACCGATGCCGGTATCGATCTTGGATTTTCCGCATCCGTCGATATTCAGCTTGACCGTCACATCAGTCTCGGTGGTCTTTCTCTTTACTTCCGCGCTCCTCTTCATCTCTCTCCTTTATGCGAACCTCGCCTTGACCGAGTCAATGTGTTTACTCAATCCCTCGATCCCGGCGACCTTTTCCAAAGGCTCCCTTGCCTTTTCCAAGGCCTTTTTAGAATAGCTTATGATATGGCTGCTCTTTACAAAATCAAAGACCGAAAGCCCGGAGAAAAACCTGGCTGTCCCGTTAGTAGGTAAAACATGACTCGGCCCGGCAATATAGTCTCCGACCGCGGCCGGGCTGTAAGGACCTAAAAATATTGCCCCGGCATTGCGGATCAGTTTAACCAGCCTCTGGGGATTATTCACCAGGATCTCTAAATGCTCGGGCGCAATTTTATTGGCAACCTCTGCCGCCTGCTCTAAATTCTTAGTTAAAACGATTGAGCCGGGATAATCACCGAGGGCATTTTTTACCGTGTTGGCCAGAGATTTTGAGTTTGTAATAAGAATGGCTAAGCCTTTGGCATGCTCTGCCTGGGCTTTTAAATCCGCTATGATAAATTTCGGTTCGCTGGCACGGTTAGCAATGACCACTAATTCCGTAGGACCGGCGATCATGTCGATATCCACCTGCCCGAATACCTGTCTTTTGGCTTCGCTCACATAAATATTCCCCGGGCCTACTATCTTATCAACGCGTGGGATAGTCTTAGTTCCATATGCCAGCCCAGCTATACCCTGCGCGCCGCCCACGCGGTATATTTCATCCACTTTTAAAAGATCCGCCATAACTAAAATGTGCGGATTGATATTTCCCGACTTATCCGGCGGGCTGATAAGCGCGATTTTTCTCACTCCGGCAATCTTTGCCGGGAGCACGGTCATATAAACCGTAGACACCAATGGGGCAGTGCCTGCCGGGATATAAACGCCGACTCTATCGAGCGGGATATAATTCTCCCCTAAAACTACGCCATCAGCGTCTTTCATGCGCCAGGATTTCTTAAGCGCCTTGCGGTAAAAACGATTTACATTTTCAATGATCACTTTCAGAGTTGAAACAAAATTGGGGCTGATATTCTGATATGCGCCGCTTATTTCACCCTGCGAAACTTTTAACTGCCGGGGCGCCAGCTTAACCCCGTCGAATTTCTTGGTATATTTAATTAAAGCGTCATCTCCCAGATTACGCACGTCATCGATGATCTTGCCGACCCTGACTTCTACGCGCTTTGAGCGGCAGGCCCCGCGATTATAGATCTTTTCCAATTTTTTGCTTCCAAAACGCATTATCTTCATAACAAATTGCGTATCCTTGTTTTAATTTCTTCCAAAGCCTGCGGAATATTCTGCGGCTTATTTCCTCCGGCCTGGGCAAAATCAGGCCTCCCGCCGCCGCTTCCTCCGATGATTCCGGAGACTTCGCGGATAAGCTTACCGGCATCCATTCTCCCCGCAAGCGCAGGCCCCACGCCTATAACCAGCAAAGCCCGGCCCTGTGAATTGGATGCCAGGGCAATCAGAGAATTATCGCACTTTTCCTTAATTAAATCTACGTTTTTTCTTAATAATTCCATATCCATATTCGGCAGAAGTTTGACAATCAGGCGCGCGTCCTTTACGGTTTCGGCTTCCCGGATTACGTTATCCAGTGAATTCTTAAGCGCGTCAACCATTTGATTGCTCAACTGCTTCTCCAGCTCTTTTAAGCGGCTGCTCCTCTTCTCTATTTCAGGTATTATCTTTTCTTGCGGCACTCCGAGCATCGCCGACAACTCCGCGACAACCCCTTCTTCCTCTTTAATGATCTTATACGCTACTGCCCCGGTCACTGCCTCTATTCTTCTCACACCGCTAGCGACCGAACCCTCTTGAATGATTTTAAATATGCCGATCTGGCCGGTAGCGTTCAAATGGGTCCCTCCGCAGAGCTCCATAGAAGCGCCGGGTATTGAGACCACCCGCACTTT
>JAPLLM010000056.1 GCA_026387555.1 Candidatus Omnitrophota bacterium
CCGGGATTTCCTTTTAAGTATTTATTAAAATCCCTTTCCGATCCCTCAAGACCTATATTATCCATACCGCTAAAGCCGATTATATGACTAGCCAAATAACCATTAGGATAAATACGCTTGGTTTCCTTTAAAAATCCCAATCCTTTGATATTAAGCTTCTTTATTGCCTCGGCCTTATCCGGAGTCAGTTTACGAGCCAGCCAAATAAATGACTTCTTACGATAAAGCCTGTCCCGCAGATAAGCCCGATCAACTTCAAGGATTGGCTGCAGCCTCTCCACAATGCCATCCTTATCCCTGTCTTTAATCGTATTAGGCATAGCATAAAGCGAATCCATGGACAAGTTAAATGCCTGCGCCTTAAGATTACAATCATAGATTGTGCCGCGGCGCGGCTCAAGTTCCACGAGTTGATTATGTTGTTTTTTAGAGATTAAACTTAAGTAGTTTGAACGGAAGAACTGGATGAAGAAAAGCCGACCTACGCAAAACAGGAGGAAAATAAAAAAAATCAGAAATACCGCCTCACTTCTCCGGCGATAGTTACTTATATACACTATTTTTCAAGGAATAATAAATATTAGGGGTTAATTGTCTTTGCTTGGGCTTCCCGCTTTAAGCTAAAAATACTCGCCAGTAAACCTTCCCTGCCCTGATTCTGATTCGCGATCCTTAAGCCATCCTTAGAAGTTATGAACTTAACAAAACGATACTTATCCGGCATCTGAAAATCATCAGTGCCGCTGATGCGACTGCCGATACTCACTAAAGAAGAACCTTTTTTAATATTATAACTTAATGCGGTATTTTTATCAAGCAATTCATTATAAGTAGCTTGTTTTTTTGAGCCTAGATAAGCCAGGCGGAAAATTTCACTCTGCTGGTAAACATAAAGCACGCAAAAAGAAGTGACAAAAACTGTCATTGAAAGAAACTTGGTCATTTTCATATAATCTTAGATCCTTTCAGCTACCCTGAACTTGCTGCTGCGGCTAGAAGGATTGGCCGCTACTTCGCTCGCCGTTGGGGTTAAGGGCTTAGCCGTAATAATATCAATCAATCCGTCAGCTTTAAGAGCCCGGAACGTATGTTTAATTACGCGATCTTCCAAAGAATGAAAAGAAATAACGCATATCTTAGCTTGCTTTCCCAAAATTGCAACTGCTTTCTTAACTGCGCTTTCTAAAATCTCTAATTCTCGGTTTACCGCAATACGCACTGCCTGAAAAGTACGCGTAGCCGGATGTATACGATAATAGCCTCTACGATATCTATATGGAATCGCCCTCATTACCAAATCGGCTAATTGCTTGGTAGTCGAAATAGGCTGGTTCCTGCGTTCTTCAATTAACAGATGTGCGATACGATTATGCCAACGTTCCTGGCCAAAACTCCAGAGCATTTGGGAGATCTCGTCTTCATTAAGGTTATTCACCAAATCATATGCCGATATGTAGCTGCTTTTATCCAAACGCATATCCAGCGGACCCTCCTCTTGGAAACTGAAACCCCTCTCTATATCCCTTAACTGGTAAGTAGAAATCCCCAGGTCAAAAACTATTCCGTCTATTTTGTCTATACCAAGCTTTTCCAAAACCTGATCCAAATCCACAAAATTAGCGTGGATAAATTCGCAGCTTGCGCTAAATTCACTTAGCCTACTACGACAGATGGCCAACGAATCTTCATCCCGGTCTATCCCGATTAGTCTGCCTCCGGGAGTAATTCTCTTTAATATTTCAAGGCTATGCCCGCCAGTCCCAAGAGTTGCATCCACAATTATTTGCCCGGGTGCAGGATTCAGATAATCTATAACTTCATGCAACATTACTGGTGTATGCAGCTTTTCTTCCA
>JAPLLM010000046.1:0-7563 GCA_026387555.1 Candidatus Omnitrophota bacterium
GTCGCTTCGGATAAATACGCCTGCTGCTCTTTATCAGTGAGCCACTCTAAGAATTTCACTGCCTCTTCTTTATTCTTGGCGCGGGCATTGACCATGAACGATGAGCCTGCCCCGCCCCAGATGACCATAGGATACTTATCGGAGGCCTTCGGCGGCAGCATTACTCCATAATTTAAATTCGGGTTCATCCCTTTATAAACATTCACGCACCACGAGCCGTTAAAAGCAAAAACCGCCCGGCCGTTGGCAAAAAGCTGCTCGGCGTTCTTATTGATCATCGTCACTAACCCGTTGGCAAAAACTCCGTTCTCCTGCATTTCTTTAAATAAAGACAGCACCCTTACCCAATCCGGATCAGTGTAAGGGACTTTTCCTTTGATTGTAGCCAGCACTTTATCCTTACCCATGATATTAAATGCGTAATTATTGGCAAAACAATCGATCAAAGCGATCTCCCCCCATCCGGAGGCCAGGCCCTGCATTTTAGCCGACTTTATCTTTTTTCCTATATCGAGAAGCTCCTGTAGATTTTTCGGGGGTTCACTGCCTAATTCTTTTAATAATTCTTTGTTGTAGAGCATCTGGATGGTCATTACATCGATGGGAACACCGTAATAACCCTGGGGGACATTGTAAATATTTCCCGGGCCGAATTCGTTGACTGCCAGCGCCTTGGCGTAAAAACAATTCCTCCATTTGAAATTATCCGCGGCCATATAATTGTAAAGATTTAAGACGTAGCCGGCTTTAATGAAGGAGGCGAAGTCTCTCTTTTCGCCTAAGATCCCGAAGATATCGGGGAGATTCTCGCCCTGGGCTGCGGCGCGCACTTTCTGGGAATATTCTTCGGAGGGAGCATAGAGCTCAAATCTGACTTTTATGCCGGTCTTGGCTTCATACCTTTTGGCTAATTCCCTGAATGCCGGCTCGCGGTCGGTCATCCAGTGCCAGACGGTGATAGTATTGGCCGAATTTGACGCTTCTTTTTGCGGTGCGCAACCCGAAAAAACAAAGGCGGCCAACAAAAAGCCCAAAACCAGCTTTCTGCTCGACATCCTGACTGCTCCTTTTACAATTTTAGACAATAAGTATAACATCAAATTTTAGCCAATTCAAGGTTGCCACAAGGCAAGCTCTTAGGCGGGAATGAAGTCTAAATTTAACACAAGTTCACTCCTTGGTCAAGATTTTTCTTACCTATAATGTAAACGCCCTAAGCTGCCCTCAAGACTCTGGATAGGCCCATTAAATCGGCCTTTTCAAGGTTAATTCCGGCTGCGAAACGCCCCGGGGCATCGGGCCTGGACCAAGCTACCTCTCCGCGGGTGTAAAGCGGCTCTCCGCTATCAGGGATTCTAAGCCACATCTCTAAGGTCGAGCTCGGTTTAAGCTCTTGAGACAAAGTCAAACCCAGGCCTTTGGCGCTTACATCCAGCGTCTGGGCCTCGCCCTCGCTTCCGGTGGTCAAATTCAGGAAACGCACCGGCAACTGCGCGGGAAATCTCTGGAAAATCCTGCGGTCTTCCATCTCTTTTCCTCCTTTCTCTTCTTTTTTGGGGCCGACTCCCCATTTGGCGTGTAGCTGGTCGGGATAATTGCGCTGCACGAATTGATAAATCTTCTCCTTATCCTTATCGGTTATCTTGGTAAAATAAAGCCCGTAAACATTGTGCCCGTCGACAGGGCGGTGCCAAACTACCCATGCTTCGACATCCAGGATGCAGTCGTCAGAGAGCCAGATCTCCGCCCGCATAAAATTATCCTTGGGGAGTTTTATGGTGACAGCAGCCATGCACCCGGTAAAACTCAAATCGGAAACAATGCATCCTGCCCAGACTTCGTCCCCCTCCAGCCTGATTTTGGCCGGCCTGTCTATTTGTCAATTTGCCACCTATGTAATTTTCTCTCTATCATCTCATCTCTTTACCGGAGTTTTAAAAGTTGTGCACCAGAGTTACCCCTCAAAGATATCCAAAATCTTCAACCGAACCTATTGCTCAATAGCTTAAAACCAATCAATATTTATTAATTGCCTCAAAAATAACTTTATAATAATAGTTCCCTATGCCCTGGGTATCAATGAAGCTATTTATTTCCCTAAAAGCTATTATTTTGTAATTAAAATCTAAGGGGTAGTCTTCTGTAAGCACAGTTGCTCCGCTAGGCACCGTAAAGCGCTTGGCAAAGAAAAAGGTACCTTTCTTTATTTCGCCTATTCTCGGCTCTTCTGATTCCGATAACCATTCACCATTTTGTTTATAACATGTTATGTATCCTTCATAAGTTTTGCCGATTTCTACGTTAACGTCCTTTCTTTTGCCTAAAATTTCGAGGGCAATCTTTTTAGTTAAAAAAGGGTGGTTATAAACACTTGAGATTAATTCTCCTTTGATTTCTCCCCTTTCATAATAATGCTTTAACAGTATTGTTATAACCATTTGCGTGCTTTTGATTCGAGTAAAAAAATCAGTCCATTCATCTAGATAATCAACTAATTCTTTATTGCTCTTCGCGGTAGTTACTTTCACTCCCTCAACAAATTCGATTTCATTAGTAGCCTCAGCAATGAATTTAGATTTTTGGTATATATCCAAAAACTTCCAATCAGTATTCAATACTTCATAACCATCCCATCGGGCGTATTCGAGAGGGAAAAAATAAGTCTCTGGAATCTTATCCTTATCATAAGCATAATCCGGATTCAATGTATCCGCGAAAATACAAAAAACGCTTAGAAATGAAATAAACAAGAATAAAATAGCTATTTTTTGCTTTCTACCCACCCGCTTTTTACCGGCGTTTTGAAAGTTGAGCACCAGACTGCACCTCCTTAACCCTATTTCCTTTTTAAGAGCTTTCTAATAAGCGCTGCGATTCCGAAAACTGGGAAAATTAACAACGAAAGACCGAAAAACCAATCAAAAAATCCCTGTACCCAATCAAAATTAACCCATAAATTCAATATCAACACTGATAAAAATTCGATCATAGCCGTTACTATTAGCATGAAGAAAAGTAGATCCCAAGCCCATTTTCTCCCTTTAAGCAAACCCACCACCAAGAATATATAGCCAACAAGGACAGGGAAAACTAATATCGAAAATATTGTTAATAGATAGAACTCCCCTTCCCTCAAAACGGCTTTCCCTACACCTAGTAACAATACAATCGCCAGTACAAACACAAGAATAAATCTTGTTAAATTAGGCATCGTCTCCGTCATCTCTTTGCCGGCGTTTTTAAACTCGTAGCACCGGCGTTTTCAAAGTTGAGCACCAAAATGTACCCCCCTGAAGTTATTACCTTTTTAAGAACCTTCTAATAAGCGCTGAAATACCAAAGACTATAGTTATAAGAAAATTGACAGCTATAAACCAACAAAAGAAATTTTCTAATACCTCTGACAAATTAACCCTGCTCCCTACACCTAAAAAGTATTCCGCTAAAACCTGTAAAATGATTGTCAAAACACTTGTAAATAATAGCTGTTGCCAAGCCCATACTTTTAACCTGATTAACCCTATAGACATGATTAAATACCCTATAATAGTAACTACGGTCACTATTAACCCCAGGGATGCGAAAAAGAATTCTCCATTCCAATCTTTAAACATAATCCATACGGTTCCCTTAGTTAATAAGAATACGAGCAATATTGCTAAAATTCTTTTTGATAAATTCAACATTTTTGCCGCTCCTTTCATTATGGAAATTTATTGTTAAAATTAGGAATTGGTATATTTACCGGCGCCGGTGGCATTATATTAATCGGAGGAGTATATATCGGAGCCGGAATAATAGAATGATACGGAGTAATCTGAATACTATTCGGCAGAGGATTAAATGCCGGCTGCTGAAACCTTGGGACAGAAATATTTGGAACAGAAATATCCGGAATTGTCGGAATCATTTTAAGCCCAAAAGTAGAGCTATAATCAATCTTAGGATTATAAATAGAATTCGGTTGTACAATTTGCTGCCAACCGATATTCATCAAAACGCTATTAATCGGAGCTGTTCTATAATTAGATATGTCATCAAACCGTGGGATCTTGTTCTCTATTTTGGGCTGACTTAATGAAAGGACGTCAGAATAAAGGTTTATTTTGGGTAAAATAGGAGTAGTAAAACCTATTTCGCCAATTATTGTCGAAACAGAATAGGGATGATCAAAATAACCCTTATATCCCGCATGCTGAACACTAGGAAAAATAATATATGAAGCATTATACTCTCGCGCAAGCGCATAAGGAGTCATGAATGGAAATTTATCAGCCGTCGAACCAATTAAAACTGGTTCTCTAATTGATGCTGTCCTCAGGAAATCTAAGTTAACAAATATACCTAAGCCAGGATATCCTGTACCAATAAATAAATTTGCTTTTATATTAGGATTACTGTAATCTTTCTGTAAAAATTGGAAGGCCTCCGGTACAACTCTATTAGCGTAGCTATTGCCTATAACAATAAGTTCCCGCCCAGAACTTCTCGCATCTTCCCAAGCCTTATACAAAAATTGGGCAACAGGAGCCACATCATGTGGATGCGCCGGCCAATTCCCGGACCAGTTCCCTTCTCTAAACTCTATTTTCCCACTCGAAAGCTTATTCATCAAATTCAATGTATCAGTCAAAAGCAGTCCACTTGACCATCCGGCTTCCCTAACACCATTCACCGAATGCTTATCTCCAACGTCCAGCCCCTCATACACCACCACAATCGCCCCCGGCTTAGACTGATATTCTTTTATCCAGGGCTCTAATTCCTTCAAAACCGGATAAGTTACGATTAGTTTCTGATCCTCCGTAAGTTTCTGCGCCAATCCCATCCGTGCCGCCTGGCTTACAGCGGATGAATTATCTTGCAGGCGAGGAATAAGGGCCTCAACGGAAAATCTATTATCCGTGCTTTTGCTTAACACATTTACCGCCGCCTCGCGCATCTGCCAACGGGGATCATCCAAGAAAGGCTTTATACCATTGGCGACTACCGGGTTATTTGCCACCCTGCCCTGCAAACCCTCGAGCGCCGCCTGACACACAGAGAGGTTTTTGTCCTGCAAAAGGCCCATTAAAGGAACTACCGCAGAATCCGAGCTCATCTTACCGAAGGCCGTAGCCGCACTCTGGCGCAAAAGCCAATCCAAGCTTCGGGTATTCAATAAGCATACGTTAAATACATCAGGATTATTTATACCACCCAAACCGATAGTAGCCATGGAACGAACTAAATTATCATTACCGGGTTTCGCCAGCTCCACATACTTTTTCGTCAAATCAGCGTCTCCGACGACAACGGGTCTTAGAATATTCAGTGTATTTAAAACAATTGCCGGCTCTTTGTAATCAAGAAACGGCTTTAACTCTGCAAGCGGCGCCCCGGGAATCCGGGCAAACCCTTCCATCGCGGCACCATACACCAACGGATCATCATGCTTCATCAATTCCCTTAACACTGGCAACCCTTCAGGCGAACCCAGTAATCCCAAAGCGATTGCCGTAATCTGTTTAGTCTCCGGAGGAAAAGGATTGTTGGCTGCCCAAGAGAGCGCCGGGAAAACTTCGGGCATTCCTGTACGGCCTAAAGCCAATAATGCCTGATGTTTCATCGCTAAATCAGTACTCTCGATATAAGGCCAGATAATTTGAACTGCTTTTAATGTTCTTGATAAGCCCAAACCGGACAAAATTCTCAACCTCGTGTTTAAATCCGCCTTAACTAAGGCTTCTTTGACCGTAGACTCGATTTGCGGATAAGTTCCAATATGTTGGACCAATCTGACAACCGCCACCGACGCAACTACTTTAGACTTATCATCTAGCTTCTCATGCAAAATAACATATGCCTCGGCTTCATTCCTTGCCCTGTCCGCCAAAGCCGATAATGCTTCAGCTCTTATTTCTTCATTATACTTCCCCGATACGATTCCGGTAAAAAATCCCTTAACCTCTTCCCCTTTTGCTACACCCAAGCTTTTAATATAAGCGACACGAACAGCGTCATCTTTTTCTTTATTAAAAATAATTACCAATTTTTCTACTAGCGTAGGGTCTTTGTTTAAATATGCGGATAACGCCAGCGCCGCTTGGGCGCGGACTAATGGGACAGGATCATCCAATGCCGCAATGAATATTTCTTTAGTATCGGGGTTATTGAATTTAGATAAAACCGTTATTGCCGCAGCGCGCACTTCCGCTCTTCCATCTTTCGCCAGCCTAGCCAGCAGAGAAAAAGCCTCATTTCCTTCAATTTGCGCAAGGGCAAATACAACTCTAAGCTTTGTTTCTTTATCTTTCCTGTGTTTTAATACCTCTTCAAATAATTTTACCGCACGGGGGTCTCCTAATTTTCCCAACGCGGTTATCGCCTCATTGACTACTCCGCGGTTATCAGTTATTAAAGCAGCAGCAAAAACATCAAACGATCCAAGGTCTTGAAGACAACCCAATGCAAATATTGCGGCGGCACACACACGTTTATCGTTATCCACTGCCGCCTTCTTAAGAGACGCAACCATGCCTTCATCCCGGTATTTACTCAAATTGTAAGCGGCATAAGCGCGCGTTGCCGGTTTATAACCTTTTGTATTCCACAAAATACTTATAAGATGGGGAACAGCGGCACTATCTCCGAGATCTACAAGCGAAGAAACACCCACCATAAACATATAATCATCCCATGCTTTTCCGGCGGCAATATTTTCAACGCCCCCAGAGTATACGCCAGTAGAGCCTTGTCTTTCTACCGCTTTTATCAACTTTTCCCTACCTAAAGAGTCTCCTATTCTCGCAAGGGCAGCCGCAGCGAAAAAAGAAACATATTCATTTGAATATTTAAGCATCCTTTTGCAACTATTATATAGCTCTTCCTTGGTCACTTTTGTAGCCAGCATAATGCCCTTAGGTTCAATATCTATCTGAACCCCGTTATCATAATTCTCTGACAAATATGCATCCAACATTACTATTCTTTCTTCTGCTGACGCATAGCGAATAAGGGTAAATTTTGCCGGAAGAAGCTGAAAAGCATTCAAATAAAGATTTTCCCCATCTTTAAGATTTCCTTTTGCAACTTCTTTTTTAGCCTCTCTAATATATTCATTTGCCTTAAAATGTATATCCCAAATGTACACATGTTGGCCGTTTAGAGGCGCGGTTATAAATAAGATTAAAAGTATCGCTCGGTACAGAAAATTACGAAATTTGCTTCCCGGCGGGCCGCGAGGAAGCCGGGGAGCCCCTTCCGGCTTATTTATCTCTCCCAACGCGCGCTCAAGCGCTAACCGGTACGACCTTTCATAAAATCCTCCATCCCAATTATTGCGCGACAGAAATACAGTTATCACCTTAGACTCGCAATCCACAGACACCGCAGCAGCAAAAAGCATATAGCCTTTGACCAGACTTACCTTAAAACTCCATCCCTTAAGATTAATCCCTCTACTATCTTTCCACATCACAAATACTTTTTTGTAATAATCCGAGCTGGTCTCATGCCAGGATCCTGCTTTGTTATACAAAAGCAGAGGTTTACCGTCCTCCCACTTCTCAATACGGCCTTCTT
>JAPLLM010000046.1:7621-12647 GCA_026387555.1 Candidatus Omnitrophota bacterium
GATTCCTAATATATTTATTCGCTGCCTGCTCAACTCCAGGTATCAAATAGTATAGACCTTCGGTTATCTCAAACGCAAAATCTCCTACGGCGATCAGGTTGCTGGGTACACTCTGGTGCTTAACTTCCAAAACGCCGGTGGATTTGAGGGGCGAGCTGGAGCTATCTTCGGGGGGCAGTCTGGAGCACGCCGGTGTTGGAATTCTAAGAAGTATACGCTTAGCGTGGGCGCGGCTATACCTGTTCAAAAATATCGGGTATAAATGCATTGTAAGAGTTAAGAACATCAAAGCTGCCCCTACGCGAGGAAAATCCTGGTAGATTATCCATATCCCGAGCGAGAAAATTAATATAAATGATACCCAGCGGCTTATCTCACAGGCATAGGTAGCCTTAATAAAATCATTAAGCACGCTTCTTAAGGCCGCGGGATGAGATTTAGTTGTAAATGAACTGTAGAACTTCGCCAGTTGTTTATAGAAAATCTTGCGGAACATCAACTCCCCGCTTAACCTGTAAGCCCGAGAGAGCACACTTTCCCTACTCACATAAACGGGCAAGCTGGCGACCTTTGCTTGCGCCGCGGCAGTGGGCGCCGGCAAAGACGACACAGATAGCATTATTACAGATTTCTTTATAGGCTCTGAGAGTGTTATTCGTTGGCCGCTTATGCTGATAGTAACGGATGTGCTAAGCAGTATCGGTTTTACTAAAATGGTAAACATTTCCGGATCTTCTGTACTTCTTCCGACCCACATCCCCTTCCTTGATTTTGTTAAGCGCACTTCTCCTAAATTTAGCAAAAGGTTAGTGCTTTTTTTATTAGAATCTATTGACTTCTGGAAATCTTCAATATCTTTTTGGCTAATAGCATCTTTCAATTTTATTTCGGAGGTAAGATATTCATTATAAGTAAGTAGTGTTATAAGAGGATGTGAAATCTCTGTTTCAAGAATTTTTAAGAAATCGCGAAATTCTACAAAGGCGTCCGCTGGTAGCTGTGAAATGATACTTTTGACTATAGAAAACTCCCATTTATCAAGAATCTTAAACATTAAGGTCGGCGATAATTCATCAAGCTTAGCTTTAGTTTCTTCAGAGAGCTTCTCCTCTGGGGTAAGTGAGTTGACAATTACTGCCAGCCTATTTGTTTCTTCCTGTATCTGTCCTAACATACACGGTATCAAAGTATGAATTAGATGTACGGGATTTAGTTCAAACTTAACCGATGATGTTTTTGAATTCAGTTGTACAGGATTTTCTTGAGATGATTTTCCAAGGGGCGAGCTGGTGTCCTTCATCATCCCCAACACCGGCAGCGCCAGGAGCGTCGGCCAGCCAAAGATGGCTAAACCTAACCCAATTAATAACAACGGGGCTGCTTTGCACATAGTTTCCAAAGCTCTAATAGACTGAGAAGGAACGTAATCTTTTTTAAAAACCCTACCTGCTTCTCGAGCAATCATTTCCGTAATCCCACTGTAATAATCAATAGATTGTCCGCAATATAATCTCCTAGAGCATTCTGCACTCTCAAAATTAAATTCTTCAATAAGTTTGCTTCCTGCTTCTTCGCCTAAGAAAGATTTAACAAGGATAGTTAGATATTCACTCTTCCAAAAATTATCGCCCTCTTCTCTACCAAAATTAGTTTTCTCATATTTAAATGCTTGTTTATACAATCTTGCCGCATTCCCGACAAGCTTACCGATACTAAACTTACCGTTTCCTGCGCAGCGCGCAGTGATCTCGACAAGGTCGCCACTGTCTGTAATTCTTCCGAGTATATCTATGTTATCATCGGTATTATTGCCATAATATACTGCTAATCGCGCCTTAAATAATGCGCGCAGATTTAATCCAATATTATGGCAAAACTCTTTTAAATGCTTATCTCTGCCATCGGTAAAATTATCATCCGGGTAAGTCTCTAAAACAAAACTTTTGTAATCGAAATTTGGCTTGTCATCACTTCCCGCACCACATAAAGTCATATGCTGGAAGAAATCCCAGATACGCCTTGTATCACCGATAACCAAACGAAAATTCTGATAAATCGCTGCCCCTATAAGCCCGGGTACCTGAATTTTATCTAATAGCTTAATACATCCTAATGAGATAGTAGAAAGTTGGGCGCCTACTTTCAACAAACGCCTATCATTCCTATACTCCTTTATGCTTCCGGTATCGGCTCCATCGGGCTCCTCGCATTCGCCTATCGGTAAATGTACATTATCAAGCCAAATCCCAGTACGTGCGTGACCTACTCCTTTTATTTGCAAAGCGCATGCATGCAAAATAACAAGCTCATTTCTCGGTGTCGCTTTAAATATTTTTTCGGTGTTAATGATTCTTAGGCCCTCGCCGGCTCTTCTGGCATAAACGGAATAGCTCCCGGGGACCATTAATCCTCTTCCGCCATGCGGTAAACAAGGTAACTCGACAGGCTTACCATAGCTATCTAACACTTTCTCTAGACCGAGTTTACTCATATGCACATCAGAAAGACGTCTCGTACCATAGTCAAACCCTTCAAATACAGGCACCATGGCATGACCATTTTCGTCTATCATAACAGGGATATTATTTCCAAAAACTAGGTTCCATTGTTTCTTCTTGTCCAACATCCGCCAAAGCTTTGCCTCACCCAAGCTTCTTTGCCATTTTAATCTATGGAACAATCTTAAGCTACCATCCTTATCTACGCCGAACTCAAGAAGCTGTGTCTTATGGAGCCGCTGCAAGAATTCCTTGAGCCCGCCTGCATCCAGTATCGATTTAATCTTAGGCCATACAAAGTTTTCTTGGCTTTCCGCCGGCGAGCTGGCGCCACTCATCATCCCTAACGCCAGGAAACCAAGCGCAAGCAGCGGGTCGGCGAACATCATCGGCGCGGCGCAGAGGGCGGCGGGCGAGCTGGAGCGGGCTTTTTGTGCTGTGACGATGGAATCTTTCCGTGTCTGACGAAGTTCACCAATCCCATTTTCCAATCGCGCGAGATCGAAACGGAGAACACTTAGTACCCCATCACGATCTCCAAACTCGGAAAGGCGATCGAGCAGGAAAAATCCAATGCTTCCGGAACAAATCTGCGCTAACGAATTCCCCGCATTAGAAGACCCGAATCTCTGTTTCCCTTGCTGTTTAGCAATCTTCTTTTGAGCGTTGGTCTCGACACGCGCGAGCGGAAGCCCTTCAGACACCATAGCAATATCGACCCTACCATTCACCCGGTCCACACGTCCCCAAAACTCAATCTTTAAAGGAGATCTTTGGTTAATGACGCCTTCCTCCTTAGCTTGAAAATAGGCATCCATGGCATTCTCAAGAGAGTGTACCCAAGCAGTTCTAAGCTTTCTCATGAAGACTGAACAGGCTTCGATGGAGGTCGAAGGAACAAATAGTTCGCGTACCGCTTTGCTTGCGTAAGGTTCTATTAGCCGGCCAAGCCCTCTCCAAAGCTGTTCTTTGTGGCCCCAACCACTATCATAATCCTCCCACATACTTTCAATGCTTTCGGAACCAAAAGAAAGGCTGCCCAATTTCACTGCTCCAGAGAATTGCGGTTCACGCGTGGGCGAGCTGGCGGGTTTTCTTATGTAATAGCCGCCGATTTCTTCTCCCGGGCCGGGCGGGATTTCTTTAAGGGCATCGGGCAGACAAAGGAACGGTACCATTAAAATATTGGGTGAGACAGGCGGTGTATGATTAACAAAATCTCCCCTGACATCAACCACAAAAATAAGAGCAGCATTGATAAGTTTCAAAGCATCCGGATCAGGTTTATTCCCGAAATCACGCACTGCCTCTAATCTTTTTGCAAAAAGCCCACCATTATCTTCGAAACTACCGGAGAAAGTAGCGTCGATCATCGGCAGCATAATATGGCTACTTTTCTCCCAGAGAAGAGGGTTATCTTGTTTGATTCTGTTTAACATCATCACTCTTAGGATATCCCAACAATGCCTCCATGGAGAATCCCAACACTGCGAACAATCCGAATGATATTTCAGTTGATTAAGCTTGGTCGCAAACTCCCCTATTTTAAGCAGGATTTCAAGGCTTTTATTTCTTTCGTAAGCAGGTATTGCTACTTCGCCATTCCAAATTCTTCTTGCCTCTTCAGGCAAATCGCTTTCTTGCGCTTTTGTCCATAATCCGCTGGCCTCAAGAGGATTAGGTTTATCTTCAATAGGCGAGCTGGCGCCACTCATCATCCCTAACGCAAGTATCCCTAACGCAAGTAGCGGATCACCGAACATAGCCGGTGCGACGCAGGCGGCGTTTGAATCCGAAGACGGCGTGGCGGCGGGCGAAAAGGCGTAGTTCCCATGTGTCTGCGTATCAAGAAATATTCCCATCTGCCACAGAGACATACGCCAACCATATGGTTTACCAAGATGGAATCTTTCAACAATTTTTGCCTGTTCCTCAATTTCTCGTGTTCGTTCTTTAAACCGCCCTTGGAGTAATGGCTTTGGGCTGAATGGTTTTATTAAACCAGATTTATAATCATTCAAAACCATGAATGCTCCCGGTTTTAACCATGGGATAATAAAATGTAAATAACCGTAGTCTTCGACTAATAATTCTCCGGCCTTTTGATAATAAGCATCCAATCTCCCGCCTAATTCCCGGTTAATCTCTTTTATTTGCATATCGCCCGCGGGCGCAAGATCCAGGGGAATAAAAGTTATCTCTCTCGGCTTATTCTCTTCTCCCGGCAAATGAAAAGCCAGAATAGAGCGCCCCTTGGCATCGCTGCCAACTGAAACAGATCCCCGGGCCACTCCTATTGCCTGTAATTCTTGCATGATGTAAAACTCGGGATCTATAGCGAAATCAATAGTATTAGCATAACCATTTTCCCTCATAGAGGAGAAGTATGCATCGCTTTTCCTCAAGGGTGCCCATGATTCCAACGCGTCCTTTAACTTCAGAAAATACAGACATTCACTGCTAATAAAATATCCCTTAGTAAAATTGGTAGAGTACAAAAGACTGGATATGTTCACCCCGGATGCGCC
>JAPLLM010000118.1:0-12158 GCA_026387555.1 Candidatus Omnitrophota bacterium
GTAATATTTTGTATCCTTATCCACCATGCCTTTTAATACGGATTTAGCCACCACATCGATAATTTCCTGCCGCGCTTTGGAAGTAATATGCTTTCCGGTCTTATCAAGGATATCGTCGGTATGCTGGCAGGCAAGGACCACGGAGTCAACGCGCATAGGCCGGCCATCGCAATACTCAACGGTTACCTGCGATTTACAATCCGGGCCTAAATATTTTAAGATGTTGCCCCTGCGCACATCAGCCATACGCTTGACTAATTTGTGCGCCAGCGTTATGGGTAAAGGCATAAGTTCCTTGGTTTCATTGCAGGCATAACCGAACATAATACCCTGGTCACCCGCGCCGCCGACATTAACGCCTTGGGCAATATCAGGCGACTGCCTGTTGATGGCATTAAGAATAGCGCAGGTATGAAAATCAAATCCGTATTTAGGATGAGTATACCCTATTTCTTCGATAACCTCACGGCTTAGTTTATGTATATCAATATAGGCGTTGGTGGTGATTTCCCCGCCCACAACCAATAATCCCATAGTGACATATGTCTCGCAAGCGACTCTTGCATGCTCGCGGTCATTATCTTCTTTTAATATTTTATCCAATACTGCATCCGAAATCTGGTCGCAGACCTTATCCGGATGGCCCTCGCCTACAGACTCGGAAGTAAAAAAATGCTTGCGGCTTGACATCAGCTCCTCCTTAATGAGCACTTGACTTACGAACACACCCGTGTGAGTAAGTCAATGTGCGAATTTATCCCGAGCGGTTATCTATCAATTCTTTCCCGCGAGGGATCTTTCGTTCGCCGTATACCGGAACCTTTTTTCTCAACCACTCAATATAAAATCCCGTAGCGTCGTGCTTATGTTTATTAGCCCTGGTATAATCCTTCAAGAGCCCCAAACTATCTTTGGGAAAATAATAAAGACACATCGCAACCAAAGTTGATGACGGCTTCTTCGGCTTCTCCTTGAAATCAACGATGCCTTTATTGTGGCTCAACCTTACCACGCCGTAATTAGCCGCTTCACGCTTATCTTTTATATCATATACGCCTATCGAAGGGCTTGAAGACTTCGCGGCAAAACTTACGAATTTATTCAGAGAACCTTCAAAAAGATTATCTCCGCCGATGACGATCAGGTCATCTTTTATCTCCTTAATATCAACGGCGAATTTCATATCGCCTACGGCACCCCGGCGATCCTTTAAGCTTGAAGTCTTATCATCTACAATACTGATCCTCTTAACGCACTTGAAACCCTTAGACCAGGATCTGAAATCCCTAAGAAACTTGCTGTTGGTTACTACGATTATCTCGTCTACCGAACCCACCGCAGATATCTTATCCGCGATATAATTTATTATGGGCCTGCCCCCGACCTTAAGTAGGGGCTTGGGAAAATCCTTCGTTAGCGGGTAAAGCCTTGTGGCGTATCCTGCGGCCAGAATTAATGCCTTCATTTTACAAATACGTCTTTGTAATCAAAATCCAGCGGCCGGTTTAAAAATCCGAGCTTTGAGGCATCCTCAGTAACCAAAGGATAAATCGGCTTATCAACTTTAAGCCCGAACTTATCGATTCGCGGCGACGGCTTAAGCATCGTCAACGTTGCGTTCTTTTTAAAATAAGGATTAGCTTTGAATTCTATGCCGCCCTTGGATTTGATTACAAAATAAGCTGCCCCGCCGGCCAATTTATATAAATCATACTCGGATTTAAATTCGCTGCTCACCCAATTTGAAGTAACCAGATACTCCGGTCCCGGATTAATAAGAATATGCCCGAATCCCGGCGGGATGACGATCTTCTCTCCGGCCCTGGCCTCAACTACTATAACCTCTTCGATGATCATATGGTCCGCGGTATTAGGCCTCTGCAGCATGCATAAACATTTTCCGTTAACGACTTCATAAAGCTCGCCAAAACTACCCGGATGATAATGCCCGGCTGTCTTCATCAGCTCTGCGCCCAGCATATCGGGTTTGATCATGGTAATATCATAGCGCAGCTTATTTTCTTTGAGCTTAGCCAAATCGTTTATCTTATAAACATCGCGGTACATATAATATAAATCTGCCGGCACGCTGATGGTTTTATCTAAAAGCACTTCGCGCATTTCAGCCAAGGTACGTATCCCGGGTTGACTAGAATTTATGCCGCTTTCGAAAGTAAGCTGTGGCTTAGACGTATCCAATTTTATCCCTAACCCCGATTTGTGCCTTAAATCAAAGATCATTTTATTAGCTCCCTTAGTTTTTTTTCCAGATATTCCTCTACTTCCTTACCCGTAGAGAGCTTCAGCGCCTGCGTAGCTATCTCTTGGGCCTGCTTTAAAGTCACCGAACGGATTATGTATTTTAATTCCGGGATCACCTGCGGAGGCATGCTCAATTCATCAAGGCCTAGCCCCAAAAGCATCAGGGCAAAGCTCGGCTCGCCCGCCATTTCTCCGCACATCCCAACTTTTATTTTAGCTTGGTGCGCGGAATTCACGATAGTCTTGATCAACCTCAAGACTGCCGGATGCGCCGGCTCATACAAATAAGCCACTTTTTCGTTTACGCGGTCGACCGCAAGCGAATATTGGATAAGGTCATTGGTACCAATGCTGAAAAAATTCACTTCCCGCGCCAATATATCAGCGGTGAGCGCCGCCGAGGGGACTTCGATCATCGCTCCTACCTCGACATTTTCGTTAAAAGGCGTGCCTAATTTCCTTAACTCATCCTTAGCTTCTTTAAGGACTTGATTTGCCTGCTCCAACTCCTCGACCCCCGAGATCATCGGATACATGAGTTTCAAATTCCCGTGCACGGAGGCGCGGAGTATCGCGCGAAGCTGCAATTTAAAAATATCGGGCCGCGCCAGACAGAAACGGATGGCGCGCCAACCCAAGAAAGGCTGCATTTCATGTGGGATCTGGAATTGAGACAAAAATTTATCCCCGCCCAAATCCAGCGTCCGGATGATCACCGAATGCGGCTTCATCTCTTCAGCTACATATTTATACGCCTGATAATGCTCCTCTTCGGTCGGCAAATCCTTTCTGTTCATGTAAAAGAACTCGGTGCGGTAGAGGCCTATCCCTTCAGCGCCGTGCAATTTCACCGCGGGGACTTCTTCGGGAAACTCGATATTCCCGGTTATCTCGATCTTTTTGCCATCGAGGGTCAACGCAGGCTTATCTTTTACCGCCAGGAACTTCTCCGCGACACCTCTAAGTTTCTTTTCTTCTTTACGGTATTCTTTAAGGGTAGCCTCGTCGGGATCGATGATGACGATGCCCATGCTTCCGTCTACGATAAGGATATCCCCGGCCTTGATCCTGGTGGTCGCATCCCGCACGACGACTACGGCCGGTATCTCCAAAGACTTGGCCATGATCGCGGTATGCGACGTCTTACCGCCGATATCGGTAATAAACGCGCAGACCTTTTGTTTATGCATCGCCGCCGTATCAGACGGAGACAAATCATGCGCCACTACAATAACCTTCTCCTTTATATCCCCTAAGCCCTTTTTCTCCTTACCGAGCAGATTCCTTAAGATCCTCTTGCCGACGTCGTTGATATCCGCGGTGCGTTCCTTTAAATACTCGTCTTCTATATTAGAAAAGACGTCGATATATTTCTTCAGGACCTCGGAGAAGATGTAGGCGACATTCAGTTTCTCCTTCTTGAGGCGCGAGATGACCTCTTCAATAAGCATGCGGTCTTCAAGAACCAGGAGATGCGCGTCAAATATCTGCGCCTCCTCCTGCCCCATCTCGGCGCTGATCCTTTTCTGCAGCTCGATTATCTCCCTGCGCGTTTTGATCAAGGATTCCTCAAACAGCTGGATCTGCAGAGGAATATCTCCCTGACTGATAGCGTCCTGTGGGATAGTAAATTCCTCTTTACCTACTTTATAAGCCGGGCCTAACGCAATTCCAGATGCCGCGGCGATCCCCTTAAGGCGTATCATATTTCTTCCTCGCTCAAGATTATCTTTTCAAGTTCCAGCATAGCAGAATCAGCGTCGTCTCCCTCGGCTTCAATGACAATAACGCTACCTTTCTCCGCTCCCAGCATAAGAATACCCATAATAGATTTTCCGTTTACCTCTTCCTGGTCATCATCGCGCTTGACGGTGATGCGGGAATCGAATTTATTGGCGATCTGCACGAACAAAGCAGCAGGGCGCGCGTGCAGCCCGCTTTTATTCTTCACCGTTAATTTTTTAGTAACGATTGCCATATTATTATATTTCTTCAAGAAGCCCTAAAATAATCTTAGCTAATTTTGCCGGGTCATGGCGTATAACCCCGTCTTCCACGACTCCGAAATCATCCTCGATCACGCGATAACCCATACTCTCGGCCTTTTTTCTGTCGTTAACTACAAGCCGCGAACCTTGCTCGACGTAGCGCTTTAATATATCCTCGGTGACTTCACCGGAATTTACGATGCAATAATCCAGGATGCGCGGATGGCTATGCGCCGTAAGTGCCTTAATGTGGTCGGAAACAGTATACCCGTCAGTCTCACCCGGTTGAGTCATCACGTTGCTTATATAAACCTTGACCGCGGGAGACGCGACTATCGCGTCGGTAATCTCCCGGATTAGTAGATTAGGAATGATACTCGTATACAATGATCCGGGGCCCAAGACGATCACCTGCGCCTCTTTTATCGCCTTGATGGCATCGGGAGTCGCCTGCGGGTATTCCGGTTTCAGCCCGACCCTGCTTATGGTCTTAAGGGATTTAGGGATTTGGTTCTCCCCCACCATGGTCGAGCCGTCTTTATACTGCGCTACCAATACTACGTTATCCAAAGTCGACGGGATGACCTGCCCCCTTAAAGCCAGGACTTTGCTCGTCTCTTTGATCGCCTTTTCAAAATCCCCGGTAAGGCGGGTCATGACCGTAATAAAAAGGTTCCCGAAACTATGCCCTTTTAAATCAGAGCTTGTCTCAAATCGAAATTGAAAAAGATCGCGCATCAATGCTGGTGCATCGGCTAATGCCACCAGGCAGTTACGGATATCTCCTGGCGGCAGGATATCAAATTCCTGCCTGATGCGGCCGGATGAACCTCCGTCATCGGCAACCGTCACTATCGCCGAGATGTTAGAGGTATATTCTTTCAAACCGGTAAGGAGGACCGCTAACCCTGTCCCCCCGCCTAATGTGACCAGGCGCGGGCCGCGGCTTAAATGCTTCTTCTGGTATAAAATATCGACCAGCTCGCTCCCGCCCGGAGCTAACGCGCCCATAAAAGAACGCATGATCCTTTTGATGCCTAATATCAGTATTATGATTCCGGAAATATTGATTACGGCATCCAGTATCTGAATGGCCCAGAAATCGCCTGGCCGGAATATCTTATTCTCTAAAACCAGCAGCAGGACGCCGAAGAAACTTAAGAGCGCCCAGCGTTTGATCCCGATGCCGGGATAAAGCCATTTTAAGATTCCGTTGACCTTATGCCTCATCAGATCTTCTTTTCGTCTTCAGCGCTGATAATCTTGATTATGGTTTTTTCGTCGGTAGCAGCACGCAAGCTGTCGCGGAAATATTTATCCTTTAAGAGTCGTGATATCCTTGCCAGGGCTTTTAAGTGGGGCCCTGCGGAATCTTGAGGAGCAACGAGGAGGAAAAATATGTGCGCCGGTTCTCCGTCTAAGGAATCAAAATCAACGCCTTTCTTGGATAAACCGAATGCGCCGAGCAGCTTTTCCACGCAATCAGATTTGGCGTGCGGTATGGCGATACCCTGCCCGATAGCGGTAGAGCCCAACGACTCCCGGGCCATGAGCGCATCGATCAATTTGTTTTTACAGCGCTTTTCGATTTCGCCGGCGGCGATCAAAACATCGACCAGTTCCTTGATCACCTCTTCCTTTTTTGAAGACTTCAGGTCGATAGCGATTGCTTTCTTAGAGAGGAAATCCATAATCAACATGTATATCTCCTTTTTAACAGGTATATCCCTCGCCGCTAAATTTATAGATAGCGTCTCGGGATTAAAAAATTTTATCCCATAAAATTTTTTTAAGCGGGAGGCGGGATTCGAACCCGTGACATCAACCTTGGCAAGGTTGCGCTCTACCAGCTGAGCTACTCCCGCGTTACCTAACGCGCACCGGCGCAATATCCCCACAAGGGGACACCGGCGCAATTCAAATATGCGCCGGGTGCCAGATTAGCTCCGGGTGCTGCGATGGAATTTCTTATCTGAAAATTTTCATGGGCGGAAGAGGAGTTGAACCTCCAAGGGTTTCCCCAATAGCTCCTAAGGCTATCGCGTATGCCAATTCCGCCATCCGCCCGTTAAGGGCAACTTAAATTTATTGAGCCTCCCGCGACTCGAACGCGGCACACCTACCTTAAAAGGGTAGTGCTCTACCAGATGAGCTAGAGGCCCGAATCTAAAACTCGAGAACTTCTTTTTCTTTGAGCTTCAGGACTTCATCAACTTTAGCGATATATTTATCAACCATCTTCTGCAATTCATCTATGCCGCGGAACTTATCGTCTTCAGAGATGATTTTATCTTTCTCAAGCTTTTCAATCGCTTCTTTGGCGTCGCGCCGGATAGTCCGTAAAGATATACGCCCTTCCTCGGACATTTGATGCACCTGCTTTGCTAATTCCTGGCGCCTGTCTTTAGATAACTGCGGAAATGACAACCGCAGAATCTTTCCGTCATTAGAAGGCGTAATACCTAGATTCGATTTTAAGATCGATTTTTCGATTTCAACTATAGCCGAAACATCCCATGGCTGTATCACCAGTAGATGCGCATCCTGCGCCGAAATTGACGCGAGTTGTTTTAACAATGTCGGCGTACCGTAATAATCAACGTGTAACCCTTCCACCAGATGGGGGCTCGCGCGCCCAGTCCTGATTTCGGAAAATTCCCTATTGAGAGATTCCAGGGCTTTTTTAAGCTTTTCTTCGGTGTTATGCAATAATTCTTTCGTAGTCACAGAGAGCCTCCTCTTAATCTACAACAGTGCCGATCTTTTCGCCTAAAACTACGCGTTTAATATTCCCCTGCTTATTTAAATTAAAGACCACGATCGGCAATTTATTATCCATGCAAAGGCTGATGGCTGTCGCATCCATAACCTTTAATCCCTTTTTCAAGACATCGATGTATTTCAGGTGGCTGAACTTTTTAGCTGACTTGACCTTTATGGGGTCCGCGGAATAAACTCCGTCGACCTTTGTCGCCTTTAGAATAGCGTCCGCCTTGATCTCCATCGCGCGAAGTGCTGCGGCGGTATCAGTGGTAAAATAAGGATTGCCGGTTCCTGCAACAAAGATCACTATCCTGCCCTTTTCCAGATGCCTGACCGCTTTTCGTCTTATGTAGGGCTCGGCAACGCGCTGCATCTCTATAGCAGTCATCACGCGGGCATGCAAACCCATCTTCTCCAAAACATTCTGCAGGGCCAGGCCGTTGATAACTGTGGCAAGCATCCCCATATAATCCGCGACAGACCTGTCCATGTTCAGGCCGCGGTTGGCGGTATTCTCCTGCCCGCGGAAAATATTCCCCGCGCCTAATACTATAGCCACATCTACTTTTAAATCACGGATTTCTTTTATCTGGCGGGCGATCGCGGACAAAACAGACTGATCGATTCCATGCGTAGCCTTCCCCTGAAGCGCCTCACCGCTCAACTTCAGGACGATTCTTTTATAGATTGGTTGGTTCATTTCTCGCCGACTTTATAACGCATGAATCTGCGTATAACGATATTTTCACCTAATTTCGCGACTATAGTCCCCAGATAATCGCTGATAGTTATGCTCGGGTCTTTAATAAAAGCTTGTTCCATCAGGCAGCTGGCTTGAATAAAATCCTTTTCGCTTTTTTCATGCTTCAAAACTTCTGCCGGGACATCTTCTTTTTTCAAATACTGCGGGCTGCACGCGGCTATCTGCATAGCCAGGTCCTTGGTAAACCGGGTAAAATCTTCATTGCGCGCCACGAAATCCGATTCACAGTCAACTTCCAGTATAACGCCGATTTTATTTCCGTGATGCACGTAGGCCTCGATGCGGCCTTCTTTTACCGCGCGGTCCTGCTTTTTTGCGGCTATCTCCAGGCCTTTCTTGCGCAGTAACTGCGCTGCCTTCTTCAAGTCTCCGTCGGCTTCCTCTAACGCCTTCTTGCAATGCGCGATACTCGCACAGGTCATATCCCTTAATTCTTTTATCGCTTCGACTGAAATCCCCATTTTGTTTAACTTACCCTTTCTTTCTTGATTTGGTTTGATCTTGCGCGATCTTGGCTTTTGCTTTCTTTACCGCGCTGGCCCCTTCGTCAACAGGAGCAGACTCCTCGACTATCTCCTCTATTTCTTTTATCTTCACTTCCTCTTCCGGCAAGATCACCGGCTCGATAGCCTCTTCCTTCAGTTCACCCTTTACCGCCACACCTTCCTGCGAAAGATAAGAGAGGAATTTCTTTCTCCCCTCGATGATAGTTTCCGTAAGTATCCCAATCACAGCGCTGATCGACTTGGTAGCGTCGTCGTTACCGGGTATGGGATAAGCGATCAGGTCCGGATTAGAATTAGTATCAATAAGCGCAATTACAGGAATTCCCAGCCTGTTAGCCTCATGCACCGCGGTCTCTTCCTTCTTGGTATCGACCACAATCATCGCCTTGGGCATCTTCTCCATCTTGACTATCCCGGAGAAATTCTTGTTTAGCTTCGCCAGTTCCTTCTCCAACTGCGCTACTTCTTTCTTGGTCAACTTTTCAAAGGTCCCGTCTTCGCGCATCTTTTCGATCGACTTCAGGCGGTTTATGCTCTTTTTTATGGTGGCGAAATTTGTTAAAAGCCCGCCGGGCCAGCGCTCGGTGACATAAAACATCCCCGACCTCTGGGCCTCCCTAAGCATCACTTCCTGGGCCTGTTTTTTCGTCCCCACGAACAAAACTAATTCGCCTTTAGCGGTTATCTGCGCAAGATAATCCCGGGCGGCGTTTATGCACTCCTCGGTCTTCTCAAGGTCGATAATATAGATGCCGCTGCGCGAACCAAAGATAAACTTCTTCATTTTGGGGTTCCAGCGCTTAGTCTGGTGACCAAAATGCACACCTGCTTCCAAAAGCTGCTTGATCAATTCTGATGGCACGTTTCTGCTCCTTTTTATATTTGGTTGTTATTGTTTTACCTTGCCTTCTGGCAGGAAGTTAATTGTCTGAGTATACCAGAAATTCCAAGAACTTACAACTAAATTTGCATTTCTTGCATGGAATAAAGCCGCTTATAAAGCCCGTCTTTAGCCAGCAATTCCGCGTGATTTCCCTGTTCTACGATTACCCCCTTATCTACGACCACGATCCTGTGGGCGTTTCTCACCGTGGAGAGCCTGTGGGCGACCACAAAGACGGTCCTGCCTTCGATAAGTTTATCCAACGCCTCCTGCACAATGCGCTCCGCCTGCGTATCCAGCTGCGAAGTAGCCTCATCCAAAAGCAGTATCGGGGGATTCTTTAAGAGAGCGCGCGCAATAGCTAACCTCTGGCGTTCTCCGCCAGAGATCTTCATTCCGCGGTCACCTATAACCGTATCATAACCGTTGGGAAGCCCGACTATAAAATCATGGGCGTGCGCCTGCCGGGCAGCATTCTCGATATCCCCCTGGCTGGCGGCAAGGTCGCCGTAAGCGATATTAGCCTTGATCGTATCGTTAAAAAGAATAGTCTCCTGGGTGACTATGCCGATAAGCCCGCGCAGGCTCCTTAAACTAACATGACGGATATCCGTCCCGTCGATAAGAACCCGGCCTTTTTTAGGGTCATAGAAACGAGGGATCAAATCCAGAAGAGTGCTCTTACCGCTCCCGGAAGGCCCGACGATCGCCAGGACCTGCCCTTTCTCCACCCTTAAATTAATATTTTTTAAGACCTCGTGGTCTACGTAACTGAACCGGACATTGTCAAAAGCGACATCCCTGGAAAAAGCGCTTATCTCCGGCGCTCCGGCCTCGTCTACTACCGTAGGCTTAGTTTCAAGTACTTCATGTATTCTGTCGCTGGCAGCAAAGGCCTGCTGATTTAAAGAATTTACCTGGCTCAATTTCTTAAAAGGCCTTATTAACGATAATAAGGAACCTAAGAATAATCCGAATACTCCGAAAGAAAGTCTACCCGCGATGACCTCTTTGCCTCCCCAAAAGAAAACAAGCACTCCGGCGATACTTCCGATAAACTCCGTGATCGGATTTAAAAGAAGCGTCCTCTTGATAGACTTCATGGAGAGCTTATAATAAGCGCTGTTCACGCGGTTAAACCTATCTATCTCGTAATTCTCCATATTAAAGGCCTTGACGATACGCGTGCCCAAGATCGTCTCGTAAAGTATAGAGTTGGTATCCGCCATATTCTCTTGAGACCTCTTTGACAATTTCCGCAGCGCCTTTCCCACCTTAATAATAGGTAGGCTTATCAAAGGAACCAAAACGAAGGTTAAAAGCGCCATTTTAAAATATATAAAAAAGGTCAGAAAGGTAAAAATTACCACCTGCAAACCCTGATAGACCATATCGGTCGTTCCGTATGATACCGCGTTCTCGACGATCCTCACGTCGTTGGTGATGCGCGACATCAATTCACCACCGCGCTTATGGGTAAAGTACTCTAAGGAGAGGGTCTGGATCTTGGCGTAAAGCTTGGCCTTGATATCCCGGATGATCCGCTGCCCCAGATCCGACATCCAATATGATTGATAAAACCCGAAAAATCCCTTAAGAAAAAAAAGGACCAGAATACCGATAGCCATGTAGTTAAGCAGGGTGGCCGGGTCGGTATTATTGATCTTATCCACAAAACTAGACAGAAATTCGGGTAATTTGGTGGGGATAATGATTCTTTTATTTGTAAGCACCTTATCCGTAAGCGGCACGAGCATAGCCAGGGATACTCCGTCGAAAATGGCAGAGAAACCCATACACACCGTGGCCATTGATAACAGGCCCAGGTAGGGACGCATAAATTTTAATAACTTCAAGTAGTCCTTCATCTTTTAACTCTCCTCTAATCCCCAAAAGGAAACGTATTCTATCATACCCATTGACTTTTGTCGAGCAATTTGCTATTATTTTTCCATGTCTAAGGTCAAAGTTGCGGTAGTAGGCGTAGGCCATTTAGGGAGCATCCATGCCCGGATTTACCGCCAGATCCCCGATTGCGAACTGATCGGGGTTTGCGATATCGATAAAGCGCGCGCAGAGGCGGTAGCGAGTAGCCTGGGGGTCAGCGCTTATCAGGATTACCGCGAGCTCTTTTCTAAGGTTGAAGCTGTAAGTGTCGCCGTCCCTACCAAGTTGCACCAAGAGGTTGCCTTTGACTTTCTGAAGCACGGAATTCATGCCTTGGTAGAAAAACCCTTCACCCTTACTTTAAAAGAGGCAGATTCCCTTATCCGGGAAGCAGCGATTAAGAAACTCATCCTGCAGGTAGGCCATATTGAGAGGTTTAATTCCGCTTTTAATGCCACCCGCAAATTGATCAACCACCCTAAGTTTATTGAATGCCACCGCTTAAGCCCATTCCCAAACCGCTCGCTTGATGTGGGCGCGGTACTGGATATCATGATCCATGATATTGACATCGTCCTCGGGCTTGTGCCTTCAAAAATCAAAAAAATCGAGGCAGTAGGCGTAAATGTCCTAACGAAATTCGAGGATATTGCCAACGCCCGGATTACTTTTAAAAACGGCTGCGTGGCAAATCTCACCGCCAGTCGCGTTTCCGACGAGGTGATGCGTAAAATAAGGATATTCCAAGAAGATACCTATATATCTCTAGATTATAAAGAAGCCAAGGCTTCGGTTTACAAAAAAGTCGCAGGCCAGATAATCAAAGAAAACTTACCTATAGAAAAAGAAGAACCCCTACAGAAAGAACTCCTTTCTTTTATCGAATGCGTCCGGGAAAATAAGGAACCCCTCGTCTCAGGAAGGATAGCAAGAGAAGCGGTGGCGGTGGCCCTGGAAATCCAAAAACAGATATGGCGCAAAAAAATATTTTAATCATCTGCGGCGAGGCAAGCGGTGATTTAAACGCCGGAAACCTGGCTAAGAAAATTTTGGAATTAAGGCCCGATACAAAAATCTGGGGCGTGGGCGGAGAGACCCTGCGCGCA
>JAPLLM010000118.1:12243-17625 GCA_026387555.1 Candidatus Omnitrophota bacterium
GGTCTTTCAGTAATCGGGCTCTTTGACGTATTAAAGAAACTCCCCCGCTTTTTCGCGCTTAAAGACACTCTCCTTAAACTCGCGCAAGAGAGAAAACCGGGTCTAATCATTTTAGTGGATTTCTCCGGCTTTAATCTGCGTTTTGCCAAAGCTATCAATAATAGTATCCCTATAGCCTACTATGTAAGCCCGCAGGTCTGGGCTTCCCGTCAAGGAAGAATTAAAACCATTAAGAGATTCATTTCAAAGATGATCTGCCTCTTTAAATTTGAAGAGGAATTCTACAAACTGCATGGCGTTGACGTAAGTTTTGCCGGTCATCCGCTTTTAGATATCGCTAAGCCGTCGATGACCAGGCTGGAACTTATGGCTAATCTCGGCCTAAGCGGCAAAAAAACCACCATCTCTCTTTTGCCGGGCTCGCGTAAAGGAGAAATTAAATATATACTCCCGGAGATGCTTAGGGCCTGCCGGATTATCCTGCAAAAAGTTAACGCGCAGTTTATTATTGCCAAGTCTCCGCAGGTAGACTGGGAGATTTATAACCGGATAATTAAGAAATGCTGCATTGAGGTCAAGATCGTGGAAGGAAAAACTTATGATTGCTTGAATTGCGCGGATTTTTCTCTGGTGGCTTCAGGGACCGCCACATTGGAAGCAGCTTTGATAGGCAAGCCGTTCGTAGTGATTTATAAAATGAACCCTTTAAACTACATACTTTATCGGCCTCAGGTCAAGCTTCCTTATATAGGTATGGTCAATATCGTAGCCGGCAAAGAAATCGTCCCGGAATTCATTCAGCTTAGGGCAACACCCAAGAATATTTCCCGCGAAGTCATCCGCCTGCTTAATAATTCCGCGGAATTAGAAGAAATGAAGCAGAATCTCTCCCGCATCAAATCCTCGCTCGGCGAACCCGGTGCCAGCCTCCGCGCCGCGCAGATCATCACCAACTTCCTCGATAAAAAATAATCTCTTAGCCTCAAGCCCGTCTTCTCGCTCGCCTTAAGGCGCGGGTCCTGTCGAGTCGCGTTCTCGCGGGTACGCTCGCTTTGGCCCAGCGAGCCAAAGCTTCGCTCGGTCTGCGGCCCTCGCTCTCGCAGACGCTGGATTAGCGGGCGAACCTTGCCCGCTCGGGTCCTCGCGGGTCCTCGGACGCCCCGCTCGAATCGCGCCTCGCCACCCGCGCAAACATGATTTGTTTTAGCGGCTGACGGGGCTTGAGTCAAGCAGCATCTGAAAAATGCGTTGCGGGCACGGTTCCCGCATCCGGCTCCTGATTATAAAAACGGCTTTATACACGGCCCAGATGCGGGAGAGCAACGCATTTTTCCGAAGCGAAGATTTTCCACGCTGGGGAAAATCGAGCGGTGCTGCGAAACCAAGACCCGGCAGACGCGAACAGATAAGACTAAGATTATTTAGAGTTCTTGATTATGCGGAAAGAATTATAGGCGGTATCGCCTTTAAGGCCGCTGTAGGAGACCTCTTTCAGGACCCAGGTGTAGACCTGGCCATCCTCGAAAGTATCGGCCTTGACCCGGAAATCCCTATCAGGAGTAAAAACCTGCTCTTTAAGAATGAGGTTGTCGCCATAAGCATTATAACCTTTATAGATCTTAAAATCGCAGTAATCTATATCCATAAGCCCGATAACTATCCATTTGAAATCCAGGTAATCTTTCCCGGTAATATCCGCGGTCTCGGAGACCGGCGAAATCAGCTGGGGCGCAGGGATACTATCCATAAAACCCCTTTTAAAACCCATAGCATAAACAGCGGAGACGGCCAAACAGACTATAAGCAATATTGAAACCAGCACCTTCTTCATATCTTCTCCTCCTTTACCATATCAATACGCTCATCGATAGGCGGATGGTCGAAAAAATAAAACTTGATCAGCGGATGCGGTTTGCGATCCGCCAAATTCTGCTCTCCTAATTTATCCATAGTCGAGATAAATGCGGCTTTTAACCCGGTTATCTTAAGTGCTAACTTGTCCGCCTCCTTCTCCATGACCCTGCTGAAGAACGCCTCGACCGGCTGCGTGATTACTCCAAAGAGTACAAAATACAAAACCACCAATGGCAGGGCCGCGATATCGGATAACCCGGATAAGTTAAAAATCTTTAAAGCTGCAGTACTGCTTATAAAAATCAAATAGAACGCCGCGATTATCACCACGGAATTTACCAAGAGAAGTTTTATCAGGTGTTTTAATTTATAGTGGGCGAATTCATGGGCCAGTATTACTTCTATTTCATCATGGGTATATTTATTTTTCAAAGTATCCGCTAATAATACCCGCCGCGTCTTGCCAACTCCGACAAATGCCGCATTTGCCTTCAAGGTCTTCTTACTGAAATCTATCTCAAAAACATCGAGTATTTTAACCTTCATCTTGTCTGCCAACTTAAGAATACGTTCACGCAATACTTCGTCATCCAGCTTCTTATATTTAAAGAATAACGGAATTATCAGGATTGGCGTAAGTTTAGCCAGAACCAGACTAAAGATTATCCAGAATATCGAAATGACCAGCCACCAGATACCGGAAAATTTATCTAATATAAAATAAAATGCCCCGGCCAGGATTAAACTGATCACATAAGAGATCAGCCCTCCTTTTAATTGATCAAAGAACCAATCATTTAATTTTTGGGTGGATAACGCGAATTTATGCTCAAGCTGATAGCTGCGGCAGTAATTCAGGGGAAAACTTAATATGTAGTAGAGAGCGGAAGCGGCGAGAATATAAAGCGGGACTGTTAAGAACCTACTGGTAGAGGCGCTGTTAATCCATACGGCTAATCTCGAAGACAAGCCAGAGCCTAAAAACGCGATAAGTAGGACGACCAGATAAATAATATCGATGATCGCCAGCGCGTATTTAAAATTAGAATAAACCTTGGATCTATTTTGCGCCTTTAGTGGGCTTGACATTGATAAAGGTGCGTACTCGGCCGTGGCTGGTCTTCTTTTTGGTAAAATAGACCGTTCCGGGATGGAGGGCAAAGAGGGTCCCCTCTCCTTTGACATTGACTCCGGCCTTATAATTATTAAGAGCGCGGATTAGGATCTGCCCGGTCTTCACCGTCTGGCCTGTTGAAGCCTTGATGCCTTTATCTTTTTTGGGAGTAGAAAAACCACCGATCATTTTAAACCTCCTTAAATTGACTCGTTATGTAAGTAGCAATATTACCACATAATTCCTAATCAAGCAAGACTTCTTCGTCCTTGGCAGGCAGATATACATTCAGGCCCTTCTGGATGAGCGCTTCAAAAAGCGCTTGAGACTGGGAATAATCGCCATGGACTAAGAATATCTTCTTAAGCGGTAGGCACTCCTGCACAAAATCCAGAAGCTCATTCCTGTCCGCGTGCCCCGAAAAGGCATTGATGATGACGACTTCCGCGTTAAGCTGATGCTCCACGCCGAATATGCGCACAAAGGGTGCTCGCTCGACGATGCGCCTGCCCAAGGTATCCTCCGCCATATAGCCTACGACTAAGACCATATTACGGGAGTCTTCGATATTATTCTTAAGGTGATGCAGAATCCTTCCGCTTTCGCACATCCCGCTTCCGGCGATTATAATCATCGGACGATGGTCGTCGTTTAAGGCCTTAGACTCCCTCTGGTCGCGGATAAATTTTAAATTCAAGAATTCAAAAGGGCTATTCCCGCTCTTTATCGCCTGGCAGGTCTCTTTGTCCATATAATCCATATGGCACTGGAAGGCATCGGTGATGTCGGTTGCCAGCGGGCTATCCACATATACGGGCACGGAAGGGATCGCCTTTTCCTTCAGAAGCTGATTCAAGAAATAAACGACTTCTTGCGTGCGCTCCAGAGTAAAAGATGGAATCATGATTTTTCCATGGCGCGCTATGGTCCGGTTAATGGCATCCTGTAATTTAGTCTTAGCTTCTTCTATCGGGGCATGGAGCCTGCCGCCGTAAGTGCTTTCAATGATCAAATAATCGAGATTCTTAAGGCGCGCCGGGTCGTTTAACATCGGCAGCCCCTTTCTTCCCAAGTCCACGGCATAACCTAAACGGATATTCCTTTTGTCGACCCTTATATCCATTACCACCGCCGCCGAACCCAGAATATGCCCGGCGTCGAATAATTGAGCGCTGATATCGCTGGTCACGCTTAATTTTTGATGATAAGAGACCGGCGGGATCATTTTTACCGCTTTGCTCGCCTCTTTCATGGTATAGAGCGGTTTTCTCGGAAGAAGGCCCAGCCTGCGGTTGATCTTATTTACATACCTTACATCCTCTTCCTGGATCTTTCCGGAGTCTTCGAGCATAAGCCGGCATAGATCCTTAGTAGCACTCGTCGCGTAAATCTTGCAGCGCAGCCCTCTCTTGATCAAGGTAGGAAGATTCCCGCAGTGGTCGATATGGGCATGCGAAATGATCAGGGCGTCGACCGTGCGCGGGTTATATTGAAGAGTAGTATTTACCTGATAGGATGCGTCACGGTGGCCCTGAAACAGCCCGGCATCCAAAAGGACTTCTGACCTGTCGGTAGAGACCAAGTGGCTTGAACCAGTCACTGTCCTTACCCCTCCTAAAAACCTAATGCTTGCTGACATAAGGTTTCTCCTTGGACTTCATTTTTATTATTACCAAAACAACCAGAAAAAAATAGACCAAACCCACCAGCAACATGATTTTATTGCGCAGGAAATATTCTACCAGCAAATCCGGATTAGTCAGGATATTTTTACCGACACCACGCAGGACATACTGTATCCAAAACATCTTCACCGGAGTCCCTAATATCACCGCTAGAAGATACCTTCTGAAATCGATCTTGGTCAGGCCCGCGGCCAAGTCCATAAACCGGTAAGGGATAAGGGGCGCTGCGCGAAAAATAAAAAGCCATACAAAATTTACGCGCCCGATTTTTTCGTCCAGATACCTGTATCTCTCGGGAGTCTTCTTCTCAACAAAGGCCCGGCCCAGGCCGCGGGCTAAATAAAAAAGTATACAGGCGTTGATTATTTCGGAGATCGTAATAAGCAGAGTACTCAAGGCCACTCCGAATATGACCGCGCCGGCAGGCCAAAATACGTCCTTGGAGAAGAAGACAAAAAATGTTACTCCGACATAAAGCGCTATATAGATTATGCTTGCGTAAAAAACAGGAAGTGATTTTAGAAAACTTTCGATTGCGGCAGTATATTTGGCAAAATCGATGAATCTTACGAGGCTCCAGAGCAGGAGTATCACAGCCACAAAGGCCAGGAACTTTATTTTATAATTTATTCTTTCGGGCATTAATTTAGGCTAGGTCACAAAGAGGTTACGCGAAGAGAATTTGCCGTCCGTGGTAAGATTTACGCCTAATCTTTTTAAACCGACATC
>JAPLLM010000035.1 GCA_026387555.1 Candidatus Omnitrophota bacterium
AAAGCGGCAGTCTTGAAAACTGTTGTGGGTGCAAGCCCACCCTGGGTTCGAATCCCAGCCCCACCGAATTTAATATGAGAGATCCTTCGTCCACTATGGCGGATTCAGGATCCAAATTTCAGATTATTTATAGCGGAAAATTTGGAGAGTTGGCAGAGCGGTTGAATGCGGCGGTCTCGAAAACCGTTATCGTCGTAAGACGATCGGAGGTTCAAATCCTCCACTCTCCGTTTAAATTATGAATACTAGGCAAAAAAGTGCGATATTGATATTTGTTTTCTGTTTATCCCTTTGTGCGGCGTTTGCGGGATACCGTTTTATTTCCTATGCCCATAGGCAAGGGGTGATTCTGGCAAATCGTAAAGCCGCCTGGGTTGAGCTTAAGAACGAACTTAATAGCGAAGTTGGTTCTTACAAAGGAAAAGCCGGCATTGTGGTAAAAGATTTACGCACGGGTTGGAAGGTTTCTTTTAATGAGGACCAGTCTTTTCCTTCCGCAAGCCTCGTGAAGATCCCCATTATGGCGGCAAGCTTTAAAGCGGCGCAGGAAGGGAAGATCAACCTTGACGATAGCATGATCTTGAAAGGCTCATACAAGGTCCCCGGTTCGGGAATCTTGAAGAATGTACCCGCGGGGACTCCTGTTAAAGTAAGCAGGCTGATGGAGTTGATGGTTACGGAGAGCGATAACACGGCAGCGAATATGCTCATCGATTTATTAGGGTTTAATTATATCAATGATTATTCCAGGCATTTAGGTTTGGAAGAGACAAATCTTTCGCGTAAGATGATGGATTTTCGCCATAGAAGAAGGGGAGTTGAGAATTATACTACTCCTGAAGATATGGCGTATATTCTGGAAAAGATCTACAGAAAACAACTGTTAAACGACGGCGCGTCGCAGGAATGTTTGAATCTTCTCATCTGCCAAAGGTACAATGACCGCTTGCCGGCTAAACTACCCATTGGAACAAAGGTCGCGCATAAGACGGGTTTAGAGCGCAACGTCTGCCATGATGTAGGAATAATTTTTGCGCAAAAGGGAGATCTGATCGTCTGCGTATTGACCAAACACCTAAGCACGAGCAGGCAATCAAAAGAATTCATAGCGAAAGTCGCGCTGTCAGCGTATAATTACAGCCAGAAGATTTGAGATTTGGAGAGGTGCCAGAGCGGTCGAATGGGCATGTCTGGAGAACATGTGACTCGCAAGGGTCCCTGGGTTCGAATCCCAGCCTCTCCGCCATTGTTGACGCTCAGGCGAACCCTATCCAGTGTTTTTGGTTAGGGTTCGCTGGGCTGAATACATGTGCTGAGAACTCAGTTTATAGGCAATATAAGCTAGATAATCGTGCCGAGGAGGGACCTTATGAAGATTAAGAAGATTGTTGCAAGGGAAGGGCTGATCATATTAGGGTTTGTGCTTCTGGCGGCAATAATATATTTCACAGGCACTCATACACAAGTTAAATGGGAGCAATATAGGGTAAGTCCAGAACCCCCATCACTTTTAGTGTTATGGGCCAATGGCTCCTTGGGTTTAATGGCTGGTTTTTATGGATATCTTTCTTGTTTGCTCGTTCGGTTTATTATTTGGTCAATTAAAGTATTAAAACAAAAATAAGGGCGCCCAATAGGTTTATGAATATTGATTGGATAAACATAATAGTTGGTGGATTGCTGGGGACGCTTCTTGGGTTTTTACTTGTTAAGATTTCGGATTGGTCACGAAAAGCGCGGTTTCATTTCTCAGGGTTTCAGGAATGCGGTGTAAATTTTGGGACCCTTTATAAAATAAATTTCACAATCGAAGGGTGTCTTGATCCAGGTATGTCCTGTATTAGGATAACCGGTAAAGGGTATTCCACCTTTGCGAAATGGGATGAAACGCCAAGTCCGCTTAAAGATGATAAATTAGGAAGTTTTATTGCTGAAATGGTTCCCTCAACTTATTATCAGCCGATTTTCTTGAAAAAAGAGTATAGCGTTCCAGTGATTATTCAAGAAAGTGATAATGATAAGAAGAGATTTGTTTTTGATGGCTGGTGGTTTGGCAAGGATAAAGGATATTTTCATGGTCAGGAATTAATCGAAGGCGATGATGTGACATTAAATATTCTTGGCGGCAATGGACTTAATTGGATAAAGACATTTAAGGTCAAAGATATTGTAAGTTGCGGTTAGTTTTCGCATAGAATTACGAAACCGCGTCTGCCGTTACGAATAGCTATTTTCACAAGTAGTTGAATTTCTTTGGGATATGGGGTTCGCTTACCGTCCACGACTACCCGAATTTTTATTTTGTTTTCCCCTGCAATGGGTCGGCGTTGATTTTTATGATGCGGACACTGTCGATATTGTAGACTTCCCTGAAGTATTCCCGGTTTTCGAATTTCTCTTCGTTTACCTTCACACCAAAACCCTTACAACTGCCTCCGCCGATATTTCCCGAACTGATCAATAAGGGGCTGATATATATGGCGGTACAGCGGTATTTAAGCATCAGGTCCCTGGCTATTTTAGGATCAGGAGTGGTGTAAATAGTGCATATGTCATCCTGCACTACCGCCGGATACGTGATATAAGGCAGGTTAGTATTCTTAAGCGGGAACAATCCTCCCAAAAGAGCCCTTCCGCCGCAAACTCCGGCGAACATCTGCGAAAAATAATAATCCGCGATTATCCTGTCGTTTTTGGTGCTATTATTGCGAAACCAGACCATCGCCTGGTATTCCTGTCTATTAAGTCCGGAGTTTTGAAAGAGCAATTTTGTTTTGCTGATATAGATCAAATCGACGCAGAATACGGCGCTTAAAACCATTACGGTTATAAAACAGGTTAATTTCTTAAATTTTACTTTTTGGATTAAGAATTTTGCGCCGACCCACCCAACCATTAACGCCAATGGCTGGGAGAGAAAGCAATGGAAGCGGTAACCCTCCAACGGCTTGTAAACAGTATACCAGGATAGATCCAGGCGGTGGATCAGTTTTAGTATCGCTTCGTTCTGGGTCTCTATAAAGGGTATGATTATCCATACCAGAGGGAGCCAGTCATAACGGTTGCATTTACGCGGTTCACTCAAGATCTTCCAAAAATAAAGGAAGCTGGCTATTAAGCCTAAGCCTCCGGCTATTATGCCATAATGTTGAAGCTGCGCTATTGGGTCCTTGTATCCGGAAGAGGTAGCTAATTTAAATATCCACCAGGAATAAAGATTGTGCGGGCCCCACCAGAAGGCGGTGATCAATTGCGAAATCAGTACCGCGGCAAAAAAATCCAGGATTTTCTTCCATTGAAAAGCGCTCTTTATAAAGATTAGCAAGGCAATCGGCAGGAGCATAGCGAGGGCAAGAAAATATGTGAGGTGGGTCATGAAGTTTACGGCAAGAATGACTGCGAAAACAGCGATCCAATTGAGGCGCCCTATTTTTGAAGAGATCCGGTCGTTTCTTATCAATAAAAGGAGTATATAGGCAGGCATTAAGAATATAGTAAAAGATGTGGGAGTGGTTATTCCCGTCCAATAGATAAAAGAAGGGGTGAGTGCCAGGACAATAGTACTTATGTAAGCAGCTGCCCGGCCAAAGAGCCAGCGGCTAAGAAAATATAAGGTGAGGGGGGTGAGCGTTTCGATAAAAGGCATGATGCGCGAACAGACCGTAGGCAGGTCAAAGGATGAGATCTTTACCAGTATCCCCAAGACAATCGGCCCCAAGGGAGGATACCAAAAAGGGACATGTCCGTAAGCTAAGTAGCGCAGGCAGTATTGAGGCAGGCTTCCGTGGTCGAGAAAATACTGCGCCATTGCCAGCCTCTCCCAGACATCGGCGTTCATGGTCAAAAAGTGCGGATCGATCAAAAGCCTCGGCCAGAGACGGAAAAAGAGGCCAAGAAAATAAACCAGCCCCAGAAATAGCCACTCGATGCGGTTAAGGCGGAATGATTCAACGGTTTTTTCCATAGCAAGAATTATACCACAGTTTTTGTAATAGGAAAATATCCGTATTAATCAGTTGAGTTTTTAGGTTTTTTCTTATATAATAAACCAAACTTTCAAAAAATGTTTAAGAAAAGTAGAGTTACATTTAAAATCTTATTTTTTCTTGTTTCCGTAGACGCGCTGGAGACTGTCACCCAGCTTTGTTTTAAGAAGAGCGTTATCGGGCATATGGGGTTTCAGGTCGATTCCCTTACAAATGCCGCTCTCTTCTTAAAATATGCTGTACTCTCGCCCTATCTCTGGTTTGGTCTTACTTCGGTAATCCTTACTTTTGTCATCTGGTCGACCATACTATCTAAGATCGATTTAAGCGTAGCTGTCCCGGTCTGCAGTTTCAGTTATGTTTTTATACCTCTGGCTTCGATGTTTTTCTTCAAGGAACAGATAAACTTTTTGAGATGGTCGGGAATAGTTAGTATTCTTATCGGCGTCATTCTTGTTTCCTTAAGCTCCGGGCATAAGGAGGGGGCTAGCTAATGAAGGGCGGGATTGTTTTTGTTTTTATTCTAATAACGCTTACCAGTATCTGCGATACGATAAGCCAGCTTTTTTTGAAATCCGTGATTAACTCGCTGGACTTTCATATTAACAGTGTTAAGAAGGCCTTTCAGTTTGTTCTTATGATAATGAAAGTCTACCGGGTCTGGATAGGTTTCTTGTTCAGTACTTTATCATTGTGCATATGGCTGCTTGTCCTTTCCAAGGCGGAATTGAATTTCGCCTTTTCCGTGGACAGTATGCATTATATTTTTATCGCTTTTGCTTCGGCTTTGATCTTAAAAGAAAAATTCGGGACTACTCGCTGGCTGGGTACGCTGGCTATCGTGGCAGGTATCGCGTTGGTTACGGTAAGCTGATCACTCTTTGAATACTTCCGCGCTAAAGATATAAATCTCGCAGGCGCCTTTTTTCCAGGCATCAGGTTCCATTCCCGCTTTATCCCCGCAAAGGCTGTTCATGAATTGTTCTTTAGTCCAACCGGTTTCCGTGGCAACTTGTGGCAGATATACGCCGCTGGTATAATTATTTTTTACCAGTACCCCATGTTCTCCTAAAACGATTTCAGCCGCAGAAGAGATCTTTTTGAGCGTGGAGAGTACGGATATTTCTATACCGATGTTTATTAGTTCCTCTCTGGAGACCGGGCTAAAGCGCGGGTCTTCGAAGGCGGCTGCCAAGGCCATATCCCTGACGGTGAGATAAAGCGGTTGGGTTGCGATTATGTTCCCGATACAGCCGCGCAGGCGGTTTTTCGCA
>JAPLLM010000130.1 GCA_026387555.1 Candidatus Omnitrophota bacterium
AATCCGCGTTTTTCGGTAAGAAAAAAGCGCCCAAGGTGATCAGTAGTTTTATTGTAGGGATGGGCGGCCGTGACATTACTAAAGATTCCATAAAAGAGGTTTACCGGCTTCTGGGCACTAAAGAGTTGGCCGGCGAGTTTATAGATTTAAAGCCCGAGCTTTTAAAGGAGAGTTATGAGTAATACTTTATTTTCCGCGGGACACACTGCCTGCGCCGGATGCGGACAATCGCTTGCCGCGCGTTTAGTAATTGACGCCGCCGGAAAAAATACTATTGTTGTTAATAACACCGGATGCCTTGAAGTATTCTCTACTAAATATCCGGAATCAGCGTGGAATGTCCCTTGGATTCATTCGTTATTTGAAAATGCGGCTGCGGTCGCCTCCGGAGTGGAGAGCGCTTTAAAATATTTAGGAACTAAAGACAGGATCAATGTCATTGCCCAGGCAGGAGACGGAGGGACCGGAGACATAGGCTTGCAGGCTTTATCCGGCATGCTTGAACGCGGGCATGATATTCTCTATGTTTGTTATGATAACGAAGCGTATATGAACACCGGCGTGCAGAGGAGCGGGCTTACTCCTTTTGATACTAATACTACTACCAGCCCCGCAGGCGCAAAGTCAACGGGAAACATCCGCCCTAAAAAACCTCTTCCTGAAATCGCCGTGGCCCACGGTATTCCTTATGTGGCTACCGCCTCTTCGGGTTTTCCGCAGGATTTGCAGCGTAAAGTTAAAAAGGCTTTATCAATTAAAGGGCCGAAATATATTCAAATACATGCCCCTTGCCCGTTAGGGTGGAGGTATGAGAGCGATGCCCTGGTATCGATTTCTAAACTTGCAGTTGATACCGGGCTCTATCCTTTAGTTGAATATGAGTCTGGAGTTATCACCGGCCGTAAACAGATCGTTCCTAAACCGGTTGAAGAATATTTAAAGATCCAAGGCAGGTTCAAGCATTTGATGAGCAACCCCGAGGAGTTAAAAAAGATTCAGGATATAGCGGATAGCAATATTAAGAAATACGGTTTAATAATAAGTGAAGCCACAACTTAGCGAGCTGCAAGCGAAGCTAAGTTGTATGGCTGAACTAATCCCGAGTCATAGTTTAAATACTATCGCTGACGAGGGATCCCTCGCGGATGAAACTAATAGATAACCGCTCGGGATAAATTCGCGCATTGACTTACTCACACTGGTGTGTTCGTAAGTCAAGCGCTCATTTAACGGAGGTGCAGTATGGGAAAGCAAGCAAGGGCAATAGTGGATTTAAGCCTCAAAGACCTGGTGAAGGATCTGAATAAGGCATATGCCGATGAATGGTTAGCATTCTATCTTTACTGGTTTATGGCGCAGACGGTCTCCGGAAAAGGTTATGAAGATATGGCGGAATTCTTAAACAAGATCGCTAAGGAAGAGTTGGAGCACGCGACGGAACTCGCGGATTTAATCATCAAGTTAGGCGATGTCCCGATCGCAAATCCTATGGAATTAGAAAAGAACGCCAATGCCCCTTATTTAATGCCGCCGAAGAATACCGCGGATTACAACCGGATCATCCGCATCGTCACCGAAGCGGAGGCCGGGGCAATCGAAGTCTACAACAAAATAGCCAAGAAGACATTGGGTAAGGATAACGTCACGTATCAGTTAGTCACGCACATCCTTTCTGAAGAAGTCAATCACGAAGAAATTTTCGAAAACCTGATGGAGAGGTAATAGGAGGTTTATCAGAAATGGCTAAGGTAACAGTTGATGCATCGACTTGCGTAGGATGCGGGCTCTGCGAACAGTCGTGCCCGGAAGTCTTTGAGGTGCAGGGTGACGGGATAGCTCATGTCAAGGCGCAGAGCTGTCCGACGCACAACCTGCAGGAAGTGGCTGACTCCTGCCCGGTTAACTCGATAAAGGTAGGCGCTTAAGAAGTAAGGTTTTACTGGTTGTTGTTTTTCAGGCCGGCCAGGAATTTATCGAAGGCATCCTGTTTTTTCTGCATCAGGAGTTTCAGGCTAAAATCCGTTTTTTCGTCGTCGAATTTCTTTTCATCGACCGGAGAAACGGATTTTAATTTTACTATGTAGTATCCGATGGGCATAGTAATCACCGGGCTGTATTCTCCGGTTTTCAGTTTATTGGCAGCCAACCATAGGGCATCCGATGCGCCTATGCCTTCAAGATAGGTCCCAAACTGGAAGAGGCCCGTAGTCCCGTATTTGATCCCGCCAAGTTTTGCCGTTTTAGGGAAATTATTGTCAACCCTCAGGTTATTTAAGGCCTGCGTAATCTTTTCTTTAGCCGTTTTATCCGAATAAACTTTAACCATGGCGTCTTTTACCTTATCCTGTATTTTCTCAAACTCCGGAATAAAGGGTTCCTTCTTATCTTTGAGCCTCAAAATGTAAAATTTCTTATCCGCCTGGATAGGAGGGGCGCACTGCCCGATTTTAAGTTTAGAGATGATATTCGTCCCTTCCGCTGACCAGCCTAGCTGGGGGATGGCCTCGTCCTGGCCGAATAGCCCGGTTTCATTGATGGTCAGGTTATTGTCTTTGGCGATCTTTTCAAATACGCCTTTTTTGTCAAGGCTCCCCTTTAAATCTTTTATATTGTCCAACGAATCCAATGTTATGTATTCGAGGTTAAATGACAGAGGTTGTTTAAAGTCCAAGGAATTCTTGGAGAAATAATCTTTTAAATCCGCCTCCGTATATTTGAGCTCCTTGGCAAATTCCGCAGGGATGGACGCGATATAATCAACGGATAACTTTTGGTTAAGCTTAACGTATTCGTCCCTTGCCTGCGCATCGGTAAGAAGGACATCTTTGGTAATTTGTTTGTATAGCTTAGCGATGATTATATTCTGGCGGGTCTGCTCTTCGAAGACGCGCGCTTGCACGTGAAAAACATATTGCAGGACTTCCGCGTATATCCGGTTATCAAAGATGTCCTTGCTTTGAAAGAAGGGATAGCTTTCGATCAGTTCCGTCACTTCTTTGTCAGTTGCGTTTAGGTGGCGCCTCTTGGCAGCATATAATAGGTAGAGCCTATCCATGGCCTGATCCTCGAAATTGAGGTATTTCAGAGCTTCGTTATACTTTTCCCCAAATTGCATCACTGCCTGCACTCTTACGGCATTGACCGCGTCCCTGAATTCCAGAGGGGAAACGCTGTGGCCGAGTATTTTGCTGATTTGATTCGGTTCATTCTTATCGCGCATGGTCCTGGTAATATAACCGCCGAACACAAAGGCGATTATGACTATGACAGATACGATGATCCAAACAGTCTTTTGAATTTTCTTCTTGCGTAGTATTTTAAGCATGGGTAATCCTCCTGTATTTATGCCATTATAGTTAAATTTAGGATATTTGCAACCAGAAAAACACTTTACAAACTATTAATATGTGGCTATAATCATTATCCGTGGCAAAGATTGCCGTAAA
>JAPLLM010000119.1 GCA_026387555.1 Candidatus Omnitrophota bacterium
AAAGCTATCCCTGCAGCAGACCGGGACAGTGACTGTTTTTCCTTGTTTTTTAGCTTCCTTGATCATCTCTTCTGTATTTACTTCACCTTTGAGCGCGATGTAAAACATCACGTTTTTCGCTTTTTTAAAAACCTTAGTCCTGAAAAGCTTGTTTTTAATAACCTGACTTTTTCGGTCTCGGTTTTCCTCCTTCTGTATTTTTAGCTTCAAGAGAATTTTACTACGTATAGCGTGCTTTGTCAACATGGCTTAAAGGCACTTTTCCCCATGATGCTCGTGCCCTTTGTCTTCAAAAGGTATGGGTTTACCCTGTCTTGTGAAATAATCCTTAAGCGCCGAGCGCAGAGCCTCTTCCGCCAGCACTGAACAATGCATTTTGATCGGAGGCAGGCCCCCCAAGGCTTCGGCTACCGCCTTATTAGAGATTTTCAGCGCCTCGTCGATAGATTTGCCTTTGACCATCTCGGTCACCATCGAGCTCGTCGCTACCGCCGCTCCGCAGCCAAAGGTCTTAAACTTCACATCAACGATTATGTTATTCTCGATTTTTAAAAACATCTTCATTACGTCACCGCAGACGGGATTGCCGACTGTGCCGACACCGCTGGCATCCGGGATCTCTCCGACATTGCGCGGATTGGAAAAATGATCCATGACTTTTTCGCTGTAAGGAAGCTGACTCATCTATTTAGAGACTACTAACTTATGGGGCTTAGTTGATTTCTTGTAATCTTTGGGCTGCTGTATCTCTTTGATCTGATTGAGCTTTTTTCTCTTCTCTAATTCCTGATAAATTAAAACCCAGGCGCAATCCTTATCTTTATCTACCTCGCACTTACCTTTATTCATCCCGCCGCAAGGCCCGTTTAAAAGGCCTTTAGCGCATAAGGTCACCGGACAGATCCCTCCGGTCACATCGAGAACGCACTCGCCGCAGAGCGAGCATTTCTCGACGAAATTACCCTGCGCATCCATCACTGCGCCGAAAACCGTGTTAAGAGCGGGAATTATTGCCAGGCCCAGACGGTCATTGTCCTTAACTGACTGGGCACCCAGGCCACAGGCAAGGACTAAAAATGCCTCTGATTCTCTTAAGGCCTTCATGTTCTTAGCCAGTTCGGCCTTGATCTGGGGGGCAATGCAGGGAGCAGAAGGCATACACATCCCCAAAACAGTCTTTCTGTGCTGCTCTAAGAGCGCTTTCATCTCCTTTAATTCCGGCTCTCCGCCGGTCTTGCAGGTCGTCGAGCACTCTCCGCAGCCGACCAGGAATATCTTCTGGTAGCCTTTCAGGCTCTCCAAAATCTCTTCTATAGACTTCTTTTCCGTAATTATCATATCCTAAATTTTAACACACTTTCCCACCGCTAACAAGCAGAAATCCGCTACCTATTCTCTTCTTCCTGCTTCTTTTTCTTAGCTTCGCAAATCTCTTTGGTGATCTCCTGCGGGACCTGCACGTACTTGTCGAACTCCATGGTGGCGTTGGCGCGGCCGCTGGAGAGAGAGCGGAATCCGGTAGCGTAACCGAACATTTCGGAGAGAGGCGCTTCTGCAGAGACGATCTTTTGTTTTCCTTTTACGTCTATATTAAGGATCTTTCCCCGGCGGGAACAGATATAACTTACCACACCGTTAACATGCTCTTCGGGAGTCGCTACTTCCAAAGACATGCTCGGCTCCAATAACACCGGTTGAGATTTAAGGAACGCCTCTTTAAAAGCCATACTCCCCGCGATCTTAAACGCCATTTCCGACGAGTCTACTTCATGATACGATCCATCAAGCAGCTCCACTTTAACATCGACTACCGGAAATCCGGCGTAAACACCCTTTCCCATCGCCTCAATGATACCCTTTTCTACCGCCGGGATAAATGATTGTGGGATAGAACCACCTTTAATACTGTCAATAAATTCAAAACCCTTTCCCGCCTCATTCGGGCTCACCTCAATAACCACATGGCCGTATTGTCCGCGGCCTCCGGTCTGACGGATATATTTTCCCTCTGCCTCGGCTTTTTGCAATATGGTCTCGCGGAAGGCCACCTTAGGTTGGCCGACAATAGCCTCGACCCCAAACTCGGTTTTTAATCTATCAACGATTATTTCCAGATGTAATTCGCCCATCCCGGTCAACAATGTTTCTTTAGTCTCCTCGTCGGAGCTGACAATAAAAGTCGGGTCTTCTTCAGTAAGCCGGTTTAAGGCCCTGCCTAACTTATCCTGGTCTGACCGAGTCTTTGGCGTAATACTCAAGGAAACAACCGGCGTGGGGAATTGAATGGCTTCTAATAAGATCGGGTTATCGGGATCGCAGAGCGTATCTCCGGTTACGGTATGGTCTAATCCTACGCAGGCGACGATATCTCCGGCAAAGGCGTATTCCACGTTCTCGCGCATGTTGGCGTGCATCTGCATATCCTTGGTGGAATTTAATATGTATGTCCCGGTAGATAAAACCCCGGAGTAGACGCGCAGGTAAACCAATTTACCCATGTGCGGGTCTGCCTGTATTTTAAAGGCCAGGCCGGAAAAAGGCTCTTTGAAGTCAGGTTTACGCTCCAGTTCTTTATCGAGATCATCGGGAACATGGCCTTTTACCGCAGGTACATCCAGCGGTGAAGGCAGAAACATCGTCACCGCGTCCAGGAGTTTTTGCACCCCTTTATTTTTTAATGACGCGCCGCAGAGCACCGGGACAGCTTTGTTGGCTACTGTTCCTCGCCTTATGGCTTTAATTAATTCTTCTTTAGTAATAGTATCCGGGGCTTCCAAATATTTTTTAGTCAAGACTTCATCAAAGGCCGCTGCCCGCTCCAACATTATGCGGCGGTATTTCTGCGCAACTTCCGCTAAATCCGCGGGGATTTCTTCGATGCGGTAATCTTTGCCCTGCGTTTCATCTTGATAAATATACGCCTTCATATCCAATAGGTCCACTACCCCGACGAAAGTGTCTTCCTGTCCGCAGGGAATCTCTAAAGGAATAGTATTTCCGCCCAACTGCTCTTCTATCCCTTTAAGTGTACCGAAAAAATCCGCTCCGGTGCGATCCATTTTATTGATGAACGCGATCTTGGGCACATTATATTTATCAGACTGGTGCCAGACGGTCTCTGATTGCGGTTCGACCCCGCCTACGGCGCAGAAGACTGCCACTGCTCCGTCTAAAACTCTTAAACTGCGCTCGACCTCGACGGTAAAATCCACGTGGCCGGGGGTATCGATCAAATTAATACGGTGCTCTTTCCAGAAACAAGTCGTAGCTGCCGCGGTAATGGTAATGCCTCTCTCTTGCTCCTGCTTCATCCAGTCCATGGTCGCTTTGCCGTCATGCACTTCGCCGATTTTATGCGACTTCCCTGTGTAAAAAAGAATGCGCTCGGACAAAGTAGTCTTTCCGGCATCAATATGCGCTATGATCCCGATGTTGCGCGTTCTCTCTAAACTATATTTCGGCGTTGGCAGAGCTTCCGCTTCTTTGGGCTTTTCAGCAGCCGCGGGTTCTTCGGTAGGAGCAGGCTTTTCGGCCGGGGTAGATTCTTCAATCATGGCAGGCTCGACAGGAGCCTCCGATATAGGTGCCGGAGGTTCGGGTACAGGAGTTGGTTCAGGCTCAACAGCCGGCACTGCTTCTTCCACAGGCTTAATCTCTTTATCCAAATCTGAAACCTTAGCCTCTGCTTGAGAAATTACTTTATTCTTTAAAGCGACTAATTCCTCGATCAGGGCACGGATCTTCTCCTCCTGCGCCTCCAGCGATTTTTCTAATTCCGTATATTCCTCGTTAAGCTTGCTGAATTCGGACTTAGGGACCCATTCACTATTCTGCTCTTTCTTCTTATACGCGTTAATCGCGTCTTTCAGGTCTTTTATTTCTTTTAAATCCCGCTCGATCTGATGCTTCTGCGATTCTATCTGATCAACCTGCTCCTTGATCTTGCTAGCTAACCCTTTTATCTGCAGGTTTAAATCCTGGATCTCCTTGTGTAAGTTCACCCCCTTGGAAAAATGCTCCTCGGTCTCTTTTTCGCGTTCAGCGAACTTATTTCTTAATTCTAAGTTTTCCGCCTTGGCCTTATCCAACATTGCCTCCGACTTTACCACCCACTCCTGCCGGCGGGCGAGTTCTTCTTGAAACTTTGCTTCCTTACCCTTGGCCTCCTCTATATATTTTTTATCTTTATCGTACGCCGCCCTGATTGTAAAAAGCTCTCCTTCCAGAGAATCAACTTGAGCCTGAAGCCTTTGCTCTTTTAATTCCTGCGGGTCCTGATCAGGGCGTGGTGTTTCCGCTGGCCGCCTCTTGGGTTTAGCGCCCACTTGCGCCGGGGAAATAATAATCCCTGCCAGGGCATAGACGATAAGCCCTATCCCGACGACCAAAATTACGATAAAGATATTACTCATTATTTATTACGCGCCCTGCATAGCGCTTATGACCGCCGCGCTTACTCCCTGGCTTTTCAAGTTGTCGACGTCCGCGGGAGTCAGCACAAACTTAGAGTTAGTCAATTTGATCTTATCGATGATCACTGCGTCGTTTACCTTCTGTTTGCTTAAATCTACTATCTGCTGCGTGGTCATCTGGTTGGGGCTGACTGTTTGTTGGGAAGCTGCCAGCTGATTTGCCGTGCCCGGTTTATTAATCTGCGAGCCGACCACTGCACCGGTTGCGGCACCTGCCGCAGCACCGATCAATGCTCCTTCGACGCCGTGCCCTCCCTGGTGCCCGATGATCCCTCCGGCCAACGCGCCCAATGCCCCGCCTATGCCCGCGCCTTCGGCAACCCTGGTTTTATTGGTTTCGCAACCTAATGCCGCGAACATCAAGCCCGCGCTTAAAATAACCGCTAGAAGCTTTTTCATTCCTCCTCCTTTTGTAGTTTCTCCATCCTTTGTTTGATTTTTGCCTCGTATCCAATATCGGTTGGCTCGTAATATTTTACCTTTTTACGCGTATATTTCTGTTTTACATAATGACCGGGGAAATCGTGCGCGTATTTATAATCCTTTCCGTGCCCCAGCCTCTCTTCGTCACCGGTAGCGTCTTTCAGATGGTCCGGGACCTCTTGTACTTTATTATTTTCAACGTCAGCATAGGCTTTGTCAATAGCTAAATAACTGGCGTTGGATTTTTGCGCGCAGGAGACATAAACGCAGGCCTGGGCCAGAGGGATGCGCGCCTCGGGCATGCCCACAAATTCAGAGACCTGGAGCGCTGCGTAAGCATCTTCGCCATCCAGTATAAAGCCGCGTCAGGGTCAGAGCCGCGCATGGATTTGATAAAAGCAGACGCGGTATCATAGTGCCCGTCTTCATCGTGGTCATAGACTACGGCCTTCTTTTGGATAGACTCTTCGGCAGCCTCTAAATTAAAATTGATCACCCCGTCTAATGCCTGCGGAGTAGTCAGCGCGCCTATTTCCAAAGCATTTAAAGCCCGGCGGGCATCCCCTTCCGAAGTCTTGGCTAGAAAATCCAGCGCCTCTTTCGCGGCCTTGATTTTGATTTTCCCTAACCCGCGCTCTTTATCTTTCAGCGCGGCATTAAGGATTATGGATATCTCGTTAGCTTTTAAAGATTTTAGTTCGCAGACCAGCGAGCGCGATACAAGCGGCGAGGCAATGGAGAAAAACGGGTTATGCACCGTGGCACCGATCAATACGGGGTTGCCGTCCTCCACATCGGGAAGAAGGACGTCTTGCTGCGCCTTATTGAAACGGTGGATCTCGTCGATAAAAAGGATGGTCTTCTGGCCGGAGCTTCTTTTTTTAAGTTTGGCCTGCGCGATGATGCGCCTTAATTCCTCGACATTGGAAGTGGTGGCGTTGACCGAGACGAAAGCTGATTCGGTGGCATTGGCGATACAGTAGGCTAAAGAAGTCTTTCCTGTCCCCGGCGGGCCGAAAAGTATGAGTGAGCTTAAACGGTCGGCTTCAATCGCGCGGCGCAAAAGCTTTCCCTTACCTAATATATGCGCTTGCCCCACGAAATCGCCGAGTTCTGCCGGCCGCATGCTCACAGAGAGGGGAAAATCCTGGGAAGTCTTCTGGGTTTTTTCGGGGAATAAATCCATAAGGCTGTGGCCTCAATAAAAAACCCCGCGCAAGTGCCGTTGGAACGATACTCTGAACCGTTTGGTATCAGGTGGGTGCCCTATCCGGGCGCGTTAGCGTACGGAATAGTCGGGCTCCCTTGATAATAGTGTTGGTTCAAAAATTATCAATTTTCCAACGTGCACCGCAGGGTCGATTAAAGTATAGCACATTAAATCCGATAAGCAAATCAGCGGATTGTAGCGCCAAACCTCTCGGTCAAAAGAGCGTTCATCTTTGCGTGCACGGGAGCGATTTCTGCTTCAGTCAAAGTCCGCTCGTCAGAGCGGTAGATACACGATATAGTAAGCCCGCGCCAACCCGCGGGGACCTGTTTACCTTTATAAAAATCCGTTACCTTTAATTCTTTAAGCAGCGGCTCCCCGGCAGAGCGCAAGGCCTTAAAGACATCGTCAATGCCGAGCTCCTCTCTTAACAGAAGGCTTATGTCGCGCGTGATCCCGGGATACTTAGGGGGAGCTGTAAATTTTTTCTTAAGATTAAGCGCGGGAATTATATCTTCCAGCGAGAGCTCCGCGACAAAAACCTCTCTGTTTTTAATATCAAATAAATCCAGCGCACTGCGGGATAACCTGAACATAGAGCCGGCCTTCTTTCCCGCTACTTCTATGCGAACAGCTTGCGCGTCAGGCGAGAAACTAAACTCTTTTATTCCCAGCCTTAAGAGCATATTTTCGATTATGCCTTTTAAATGCAGTAAACCGGCTTCATCCTTGACCATGCCCTGCTCCAAGGCAAAGGATTTTCTGCCGCAAAGAAGAACACCTAAACACAATTCCTCTTGGGGGCCTTTATCGGAGGCGTAAAACCGCCGGGCTATTTCAAAAAGATTTACATAATCCTGTTTTTGATTTAGGTTAAAGCTGGCGCATTTTACCAGGCTCGGCAGCAGGCTGGTTCTTAATACCTCTTGCTCCCGGCTTAAGGGATTGCGGATTTCGATTGTCTCTAAATTTTCCGGCTGGCCCAAGCACTTGTCTAAATTGCGTTCGGTCAGGCTGTAGGTTATCGCCTCGTTCAGGCCCAAGCCGGTAAGGATATTTCTAATTAAAGCGACCGCATCCAATACCCCCCAACTGAAGGCCTGCGGTTTTACCGACGGGATAGTCCGGGGTATTAATTCGTATCCGTAAACGCGAGCGATCTCTTCGATCAAATCCACGTCCAGAGAAACATCCTGGCGGTGCGATGGAGTTAAAACGCTAAATTTATTCTTGCCCTTTGCCTTAACTATGAATCCCAGTGCCTGTAGTATTGTCTTAATTTTCTGCGCAGGGATCTTTACCCCTAGAAGCTTAGTTACCTTATCGCAAACAAGGGTTATGTTTTTCGTGATAACTTTGCAGGTGCCTGCGCTTTTAGCTAAAACCGCCCTGCCAGTGCTGATTTTTTCAATTAAACTTGCGGCCAGCTGCGAGGAAGACCCCACTATTGACGCATCCACAGACCTCTCAAAACGGTAAGCCGACTCACTCTGCAGGCCCAGCGCCTGCCTGGCTTTACGGATCAAAATAGGATTAAATACTGCCGCTTCCAAAAGTATATTTTTAGTGCTTTCGGTTACTTCGGTGTCTTTGCCGCCCATGATCCCGGCGCAGGCAACCGGTTTACGCGCATCTGCGATGACTAAAATATCCGGCGAGAGTTGTTTTACTTCTCCGTCGATAGTGGTGATTTTTTCTCCGCTGCGGCCGCGGCGAACAATGATCGATGAACCGCTTAATTTATCCAGATCAAAGGCGTGCAGCGGCTCCCCGGTCTCAAACAAAACGTAATTGGTAATATCAACTATATTATTTACGCTCCGGCAACCTACTAATTCTAATCTGTTTTTCAGCCACTCCGGAGAAGGCCCGACTTTTACCCCGCGGATGATCTTTGCCGTATAAAGCGGGCAATCTTTTTTGTTCTCGATTTCAATTTCAAACTTTTCTTGCTTTGAATTTTTAATTTTGGTTTGCGATTTTGATTTTTGAATTTTGATGGTTCGAATTCGCTCACTATCAATCCTGAGCGTAGTCGAAGGATTGATTTTTGAATTTGTTATAGCGGCTACTTCCCTGGCTATCCCAATTACGCTTAGCCAGTCCGGCCGGTTCGAGGTTATTTCAATCTCAAAAACAAAATCCCCCTGCTTCTGCTCCAGAGAAACCACTTCCAGGCCCGCCATAGTAAGTTTATCGGCGAGCTTTTCCGGAGCCAGCTTGATATCCGTAAAATCCTTTAACCAGTTATAGGTGACTTTCATAGATTAAAATTGTTTCAGGAACCTCAAATCATTCTCAAAGAATAACCTAATGTCATTGATGCCGTATTTAAGCATGGCGATCCTTTCAATGCCCATGCCAAAAGCGAATCCGCTGTATTTTTGGGCATTAATCCCCACCTGCTTGAACACATTAGGATGGATCATCCCGCAACCGAGGATCTCAAGCCAACCCTTCCTGCCGCAGACCGAACAACCGACGCCTTTACAAATAATACAAGAAATGTCTACTTCCGCGGAAGGTTCAGTGAAAGGAAAAAAGTGCGGACGAAAACGCATTTTAATATCGTTTCCGAATACAGCTTTGGCGAAGATCTCCAACGACCCTTTTAAATCCGCAAAAGTAATATTAGTGTCCACCATAAAACCCTCGATCTGGTGGAACATAAACAAGTGGCTGGCATCCACCGCATCCGGACGGTAAACCCTGCCCGGGACCACTATTGCCAGAGGGGGTTGGCGGTTTTTCATCGCGCGCACCTGCACCGGAGAGGTGTGGGAGCGCAAAAGCAGTTTCTCGTAATCTTTCAAATAAAAAGTGTCGAAGGCGTCTCGGGAGGGATGCTCCAGCGGGATGTTTAAGCCGGTAAAATTATTGAATTCCGTTTCGATCGCCGGCCCGTCCACCACGCAGAAACCCATGCGGGTAAATATGGAAGAGATCTCATTGATAGTCTGGGTGATAGGGTGGAGCCGACCTAATTCCTGGGCGATCCCGGGCATACCGATATCATCGGATATCTCCGGGCTACTCTTGATACCCGTGCCTAAGCCATTCTCTTTTCCCGCGATGAGAGAAGCGAGGCTATTCTTTAGCACGTTTACTTCCTGTCCGAATTTCGCCCGCTCTTCCGGAGGTAAGGTCGGAATGGTCGCGGTAAGCTGGGCAAGGACGCCCTTTCGGGAGAGATATTTCAGCCGGAATTCTCCCAGCCCGCTCTGCGAAGTCACCGCCGCAAGGTCGCTAATTATCTGCGCCTGGATAGATTTGATATCCATTATCTTACCCCAAATTGGATTTACGCCTTCTTGATTTCTTTAACCAGATCGACTAATTTCTTGAATGCCTGGGCATCCGTGACTGCCAGATCCGCGAGGATCTTTCTGTCGATGGTGACCTTGGCCTTCTTAAGTCCGTTCATAAAGGCGCTATAGGTTATCCCTGCCTGCCTGCAGGCGGCATTGATGCGCACGATCCAGAGCGAGCGGATCTCTCTTTTCTTGTTCCGCCTGTCGCGGTAAGAATACACCAGCGCGTGCATAAGAGCCCGGCGCGCCTGCTGGAACTGCTTAGACCTTTTCCCCCAGAAACCTTTAGTCTTTTTTAATAATCTCTTCTTTCTTCTGCGTGTTGCTCCGCTGTGTTTTATTTTAGCCATTTATACTCCTTTTGTATACGTATACAACACCCGCGCAATTCCGATAAGCGCGGGGTGTCTCGTTAGCCATAAGGCAGCATGGATTTAATGAATGCCTTCTCTTTTCTCTCTCCCAGATACGAAGCCTTTCTTAAAGAGCGCTTCCTCTTGGTCTTCTTGCTCGTCGCCAGATGCGATTTTCCGCCGGAATGATACTTGATCCTGCCTTTTTTGGTCAGCTTGTACCGCTTGGCAACGCCCTTCTTGGTTTTCAGTTTTCCCATGTTTATTCACTCCTCGCTTTGCTTGGTTTATTTCGGAGAAACCACAAAATACATGATCCTGCCTTCTAAGGCAGGC
>JAPLLM010000122.1:0-8874 GCA_026387555.1 Candidatus Omnitrophota bacterium
TCAACCTGCGCTTTCCTTACCTATATATTAAGGGAGGCGGGTTACAAAGTCGGGCTATATACCTCTCCGCATCTTATGGATTTCAGGGAGCGTATAAGAATTTTAAGCGCAAAGCGCAAAGCGCAAAGCAGGGTATCCGATTTTGAGGGGATGATTTCCCGTAAGGCCCTGGCGGACCTGGTCAATCGGATAAAGCCTTCGATAGAAAAATACAATAGAATCTCCCGATACGGGCCGCTTACATATTTTGAAGTCTGCACAGCCTTAGCCTTTCAATATTTTTCGGACAAATCAGTAGATTTTGCGGTTTTAGAGACGGGTTTAGGCGGAAGGCTGGATGCGACTAATGTGGTTACTCCGCTGGTCTCGGTGATTACCCCGATAAGTTATGAACACACACAAAAATTGGGCAAAACCCTGGCTAAAATCGCAGGAGAAAAAGCAGGGATCATCAAGCCGGGAGTGGTGCTGATCTGCGCTCCTCAGAAAAAGGAGGCACTTGATGTTATCCGCAAGCGCTGTAAAGAAAAAAAGAGCCGCCTTTATCTGGTAAGCAAAATCCCTTCCGGGGTCAGCAGGGTTAATTTAAGCCTTATCGGCGAGCATCAAAAGATTAACGCTGCGGTAAGTGTGGCGGCAGTTGAAGTTTTAAAGAATGAGGGGGTCAGGATCAGCTCCCAGGCGATAAACAGAGGACTAAGCAATACCCGCTGGCCGGGAAGATGCGAAATCATATCTAAGGTTCCCTTAGTCGTCCTCGACGGAGCGCAGAACGCCGCATCAGCAAAAGTCTTAAAGAAAGCGGTAAAAGACAATTTTAAATATAAAAAACTGATATTGGTCTTGGGTATATCCAGTGATAAGGATATAAAAGGAATCTGCCGGGAACTAAAGGGTTTAGCAGATAAGGTGATTCTGACTTGCGCAGATACCCCCCGCGCGGCCCCGGTAAATAAATTAGCAGATTATTTCCGCGGGATGGGGGTTTTAAAGACCGATTCTGTTAAACAGGCTATGGCATTAGCCAAGAAAATCAGCGGTAAATTTGATATGATTCTTGTTACCGGGTCGCTTTTTATCGCAGGAGAAGCCAGATGTTAAAACATGATAATTCCGATACTATCGCCGCAATCTCCACGTGTGTTGGAGAGGGAGGGATCGGTATTGTGCGCTTAAGCGGTAAAGACGCTTTAAAAATCGCGGATAAAGTTTTTCGTTCCAATAATAATTTAAAGCCAACCGGCTTCAAAACTTTTACCACGCATTACGGCTGGATTTCCGACGGGGATAAGATAATTGACGAAGTAATTCTGACTGTCATGCGCGCCCCCCGTTCGTTTACCAAGGAAGATATTGTGGAGATAAATTGTCACGGAGGCATTATTCCCCTGCGCGCAATTTTGGATCTGGTCGTGAGCAGCGGCTGCCGCCTTGCCGAACCCGGAGAATTTACTAAGCGCGCCTTTTTAAACGGCCGCATAGACCTTGCCCAGGCAGAAGCGGTTTTGGATATTATCCGGGCGAAAACCGATGCTGCGTTAAAACTCGGAGTAGAACAGCTTAAGGGCGGGCTCTCTAAAGAGCTGAATAAGACAAGAGAGATGCTTTTGGATGTGCTGACTTTGCTGGAGGCAAATATAGATTTCCCGGAGGAAGGGATAGATAAGGTAGATTTAAGAGAATACATCGTTAAGTTAAAGGACGTGGAGGATGAATTTAATAAGATAATTTCCGGCTCACAGCGCGGCCGGGTCTATCGGGAAGGTATACGCGCAGTCATCTGCGGAAAGCCCAACGTCGGGAAATCCTCTTTACTGAATGCGCTCTTAAAATGTGAGCGTTCCATAGTCACTTCGGTTGCCGGGACCACCCGCGACACAATTGAAGAGATAATAGATATTAAAGGGATACCAGTAAGGATTGCGGATACTGCGGGTATTCTTGAGCCGCGCGGTATCGTCGAGAAAAAGGCGGTGGAACGCTCCCAAAAACACATCGGGGGCGCTGACCTGATTGTTGTTATTTTTGACGGAAGCAGGGGTCTGGATAAGGCAGATCTCAAGTTAATTAAAAAGCTGCCCAAAAAACCGGTCATCGCCGTAATCAACAAAATGGACCTGCGCCAGAAGATTAATATTAAGAAGTTGTGCCAGATCTTTCCCCGCGTGATCGAGATCTCCGCCAAAAAAACAAAAAATATCGAGGTTCTGGAGGAGGGTATTGCGGATTTGGTCTATAAAGGAAAGGTCTCTTCCGGCGAGCCGGCCATGGTCTCAAACCTTAGGCATATAAGTGCCATAAGAAAGGCGCAGATTCTTATTGCAGAAGCGCGCAATTCATTAGATAATACAACATCCCTGGAGTTCGTTGCCCAGGATATTAAAGATGCATTAACGCTAATCGATGATATTCTGGGTAAAAGGTTCTCCGAGGATTTATTGGATAAAATATTCAGCGAATTTTGTATAGGAAAATAAAATGGATAAGAAAAAGATCGAAAGGGCGATACACGATATACTGGTGGCCATAGGAGAGGATCCTAAAAAGAAGGACCTTCTGGATACTCCTTCGCGCGTCGCCGAAATGTACGAAGAGATATTCTCCGGGATAAAACAGGACCCGGAGAAAGAGCTGGAAGTAATCTTAGACCAGAAACATCATGAGATAATCCTGCTTAAAGGGATCCCGCTCTACAGCGTATGCGAACACCATCTTTTGCCTTTTGCCGGCAGGGCGCATATCGCCTACATACCTAAAAAAGGCCGCGTGACGGGTTTAAGCAAGCTCGCCCGCGTCGTCGATATATTATCCCGCAGGCCGCAGGTGCAGGAGCGGCTCACTACCCAGATCGCCGAGATCATTATGCGTAAACTTAGGCCCTTGGGGGTTATGGTAGTGATCGAGGCGGAGCATATGTGCATGTCCATGCGCGGGGTGAAAAAACCCGGAGTCCTGACTGTCACCTCCGCGGTAAGAGGCATATTTAAGGAAAACCAGAAGACCCGTTCGGAAGCACTCTCATTAATGAAAAAGGAGTAAGTATCTATGAAAAAGGCCCTCGCTTTATTATTGTTTTCATTTTTATTATCCGGTTGCGTGACCTATAAGTTTCAGCAGGGTAAAGCCCCCTATGATAAAGGATACGTGGTGACGAGGAGCGGTTATCAGATACCCGAATATACTGTCGGAAAGAGTAATGCCGTTCCGGACCTGGATGTGGCCAAGGAGAGGTTTAAGCGCCGCAGAAAGACCGTGGAATCGTATTATATGGATATGGGTATCATTGAGAGCCGCCTTAAAGAATATTTATGGAACCCGCCGGTTACTATCGTAAAGGTAATAGGGGGTATATTCCGCATGCCTTTTGTGATGGCCGCGGACCGCAAGTACGAAAGAGACCCTAAGTACCGCGCCGAAGTCAATAAAAAGGAAGATGAGGATTTTGAAAAAGAAAAGGCCCGCATCAAGAGCCTGCGCGAAGAGCTGAATATTTATGTAGAGAAAGACCTGCTTATCGAAGAGCAAAAACCCGAAGTCAAAGTTGTCCCTCCGTCGGAAGTCAAAGTTATCCCGCCGGCAGCTCCCGAAGCTGCTCCTGTAGAAGGAGCAAAACCCGCGCAACCGCCGGTTCAGAGTGAGCCTGTTGCCGGAAAAGTAGAAACGCCACCACCACCCCCGGAGACTAAACCTCCGGTAATATTGTCGGCTCCGGTTCCGGTAATCGTCGCCCGGCCGATGAAGGGATTCTCTCCTTTAAAAGTCCAGTTTTACGCAACGCAGTCACATTCCGCTAACGGCAAAATAGTTTCCTATGAATGGGATTTTGGCGACGGAGATACTTCGAGGCTTGCCAAGCCGATCAATACTTATTTGAGCGCTACCTACGGCTCGCGGATTTTCACCGTAACGCTTACGGTAACGGACGCTAAGGCCCAGACCGCAAGCACCACCGCTAACATCGAAGTATTGACGAAATAAGCTTTACCAAGTCCGGTCAAGCGAGCGGTACTGTATGGCTTCCGAGATATACTCCGGACGGATGAGCTCTGATTCCGCCAGGTCAGCGATGGTACGCGAAACTTTCAGTATTTTGTCATAGGCCCGTGCAGATAAACCTAATTCAGTCATAGCCAGCTTCAAAAGCTCCTTTCCTTCCTCATTAAGCACGCAAGAATTCCTCACTGTTTTAGAAGGCATTTGGGCGTTGTAAAATATTTTTTCTGATTTGAATCTTACGCGCTGCACAGCCCTTGCCTTTTCCACCCGCACCTTGATAGCATACGATGCCTCCGCGTCTTTTGTATCAGCCAATTCTTTATATTTTATCGATGGTATTTCAATGTGGATATCTATTCTGTCCAAGAGCGGGCCGGAGATCTTTCCCAGATAATTAGCGATCTTATTCGGATTGCACCGGCACGCCCTTTTAGGATCGCTAAAATACCCGCAAGGGCAGGGGTTCATCGCCGCCACTAACATGAAAGATGCGGGAAAGATCAATGAGCGCGCGGCGCGCGAGATATGAATTGTTCCGTCTTCCAGCGGCTGGCGCAGCGCTTCCAGGCAGTTGCGCCTGAATTCAGGTAGCTCATCTAAAAACAAAACCCCTCCGTGCGCTAAACTGATTTCTCCCGGCTGCGGTATCGAACCTCCTCCGACCAGAGCGACATCGGAAATGCTGTGATGCGGGGAACGGAAGGGCCGGGTGCCTACTACGCTAGTCTTGTAAGCCAAAGACCCGCTTGCCGAGTGTATCTTTGTTATTTCCAGGGCTTCTTCCAGTGTCAAGTCAGGCATGATCGTAGGTATTCTTTTAGCTAGCATCGTCTTTCCTCCGCCAGGAGGCCCGATCATAGCGATATTATGCCCTCCGGCGACCGCCACTTCCAGCGCCCGCTTGGCCTGGTACTGCCCTTTTACTTCCGCAAAATCCAGCGCGTAATTTAAGCTTCGGGTAAATGCGGTTGCGAAGTCGAGTTTGAGTGGTTTTAATAAATCGCCGCCGTAAATCGCTTCTATCGCCTGTTTAAGTGATTTGACCCCGAATACGTTTATACCCGTTACTACCGCTGCTTCATTAGCATTGGCCGCCGGCGCGAGAATTTTGTTGATTTTGGCCTTAGCCGCAGCTAACCCTATGGATAATAATCCCCTCGCCGGCCTTACCAGTCCGTCTAAAGAGAGTTCTCCCAGGACAAAATAATCCTTAAGGCCGAGACTGTCTATTTGTTCTGAAGCTGCCAAGACCCCCAAGGCAATGGCCAGGTCAAAAGACGCGCCCTCTTTCTTGATATCCGATGGGGCAAGGCTTATGGTAATGCGCTCTGCCGGCCAGTCAAACCCCGAATTCTTGATCGCAGCCTTAACCCGCTCTTTGCTTTCGCGTATGGCGGTATCCGCCATGCCGACTATGGTCACCGCCGGGAGCCCCCTTGCGACATCCACTTCAATTTCAACAGGATACGCCTCTATTCCTAATAAACCAAAGGTAAATACTTTTGCCAGCATGTATAAATCCCCCTTTCATTAACAATAGACGAAAGACCAGGCTAAATCTAACCATAAAAAAACTTGCAATTTAACCGTCAGGCTATATAATATTAAAATATGAATAAGCCTAAGATAAAGAATATCGTCATCGTCATCCTGGTGAGCATCACCGTCTTCAGCGTTTACAGGTATGTGATCGCCCTTAAGGAAAAATATGCTCTTTTAAACGAATTGGCCCAGAAAAAAGAGCAGATCGTCATGCTGGAGAGTGAAAAACAGAAACTTACCCAAGAGCTGGAGAAGGAAAAGGCGCTTGGCGTTAAGCTTGTTCGGGAAAAAGAAGAGCTTAAGGACAATTTAAAAGCCAGCAGGAAGCGGCTCTCCAAGCTTTTCGTGGATTTATCCGCTATCCAGAAGACTATGGACCAGGTCACTTCGCAAATTTCGCTTTTGAAAGCGGAAAACGAAGCCCTTACGGAACGAAAAACTAAATTAGAGCAGGAGAATGAGACCCTTAAGGTAAAACTATCTTCCGCAGCCGAGCTCAGGAAAGCGATAAGGGAATTAAAAAAGCAGGCGCGTAAAGTCGGCGTGGGTATGATACAGCAATCACAGAGCGAGAAGACCCTGGAAGGAAATCAGGGTTTTATAATAAAAGACGGACTTGCCACGAATCCCGCTAAGGTAAAAATCGAAGTAACCCCTGCCTCTGTCGTAAAGGAATAATGAAAGACGTATTCGTAGAGATAGCCCGCAACAAGATATTGATGACCACGATATCAGCATGGTTCATTACCCAGACCATCAAGCTGATCATCGGTGTCATCCAGCATAAGAAATTCGATTTCCGATGGTTTATCGGTTCGGGCGGGATGCCTTCATCGCACGCAGCCGGCGCCTCGTGCCTGGCTACTGCCGTCGGAATCGAACAGGGTTTCTCCAGCGCCTATTTTGCCCTCGCCGCCGCTTTTGCCATTGTGGTAATGTTTGACGCCCAAGGAGTACGCCGCTCCGCCGGTAAACAGGCCCGCATATTAAATAAGGTAATGGAAGACATTTATTGGCAGGGTAAGATCCAGGAGATGCGCCTGCGCGAGCTTGTGGGACACACCCCTATCGAAGTAATCGTCGGTTTAATACTGGGAATAATCATCGCCGTAGTAGCTTATTAGGATAAGGAGGTAATACTTGAACAAGAAGATTTTGGTCATAGTCGCTGTTTCCATTGCTGTTTTGTTAGGGCTTTTCGTATTCTTAAAATGCGGGAGAGCTCCTTGTCCGTTGGCCAAGAGTAAGAGCGGCGTTTCTTTGTCCGGGATGCTGAATCAGGCCAGGGATTTACAGGGCAAAGGAGACCTTCTAGGGGCAAGAGATGCCTATGTGAAACTACTTAACGAATTCACCAGCAAAAAAAAGTCGAAGAATTAAATATAAGGCTGCTTTTTTCCCCCGCGGTCACCCCTAAGAGCGTACTCTACGAAATAAAACCCGGGGACACCCTTACAAGAATAGCGCGGGAATTTAAAACAACCCCGGAGTTGATCGCAAAAAGCAATAATCTGACGGATTCTAAAATTATCCCGGGTAGAAAGATCAAGGTCTGGAGCGCGCCTTTCAGCATACTAGTCGATAAGTCCCAAAATACGCTCACCCTTAAATCCGACGAAGAAGTGATCAAGGTCTACATCGTCTCAACCGGAAAGAATAATTCTACTCCGGTGGGGACTTACAAAATAACCAATAAGCTGGTCAACCCGACGTGGTTTAAGTCCGGGGCGGTGATTCCCGCGGGGAGCACGGATAATGTCTTAGGCACGCGCTGGATGGGATTTGACCTTGCCGGTTACGGGATACACGGGACTACCGAGCCGCAAAACCTGGGCAAGCAGGTAACTGCCGGATGCGTAAGGCTGGGCAACCCCGACGTAGAAGAATTATACACCATCATCCCTGTTGGGACGGAAGTTACGATAGTCGATTAAATTATGGCCGGATTAGATTTTGAAAAACCAATCGTTGAATTAGAAAAGAAGATCTCGGAGCTGAAGAATTTTATCTCCGATAAGAAGATCGATCTTTCCTCCGAAGTTAAGAGGCTGGAGGAAAAGCTTGAGCATTTAAAAAAGGATACCTATAACAGTCTTAGCGCCTGGCAAAAGGTCCAGCTTGCGCGCCATCCGCTTAGACCGTATACATTAGATTACATCGGGATGCTCATGACCGATTTTATAGAATTGCACGGAGACCGGCTATTCTCTGACGATAAAGCGATGGTCTGCGGCCTGGCTAAGTTAGATAATCAGAAAATCGCAGTAATCGGCCACCAAAAAGGAAGGGATACCAAAGAGAACCTGAAGAGGAATTTTGGCTGCGCCCATCCTGAAGGGTACCGCAAGGCCCTAAGAGTGATGCAAATGGCCCAGGACTCTAACTTGCCGATAATTGTCTTTATCGATACCCCGGGCGCGTATCCGGGAATAGGCGCTGAAGAGAGGGGCCAGTCTCAAGCGATCGCCCTTAATTTAAGGGAGATGACCCGTATTGCCGTACCGATTGTCGCGGTGGTCATTGGAGAAGGCGGTTCCGGAGGGGCGCTGGGCGTAGGGGTCGCCGATAGAGTCTGTGTTTTAGAGAATGCTTATTATTCGGTTATTTCTCCCGAGGGGTGCGCCGCTATACTCTGGAAGAACGGAGCGAAAGCGCCGGAAGCAGCCGAAGTATTAAAACTTACTGCCGAAGGGCTGTTAAAGATGGGGATCATCGACGAAGTCGTCCCCGAGCCTCTGGGTGGCGCGCACCGCGATCCCGCCAAGACCGCCGCTAATATAAAGGAAACTCTGCAAAGAAATTTGAGCGAGTTAAAGCACTTAAGTTCACAGGATCTGTTAAAAGAGCGTTACAAGAAATTCCGCAAGATGGGGGTGGTGTCAGAGTGATCGAGCAGGAGCTTTTATTATTAGGGCTTTTGCGCCAGAGCCCTAAGCACGGCTACGAAATAAAACAAGAGATCAAAAAGATCCTCTCGATCTTTGCCGGGGTAGACCTGAAGTCCATATATTACCCCCTTGGTATATTGGAGAAGAGGGGGTTAGTCGCAAAGCGCGCCTTGAAACCGACCCGCAGGCCCGAACGCCACGTCTACTGCCTTACCTCTAAAGGAAAACTCCGCTTTGATGAGCTTTTAAGCAAGAGTTTTTTGAATTTTAAGCGCCCACAGTTCAGTTTAGACTTAAGTTTGTATTTTTTAGATAAGATCGACCCTGAAATAGCGCGCCGCCGCATGCGCGGCCGGATGGTGATCCTTAAGGGTCTCTCCGGCGAAATTGCGCAGATGATTGTTTCTTTAAAAAAGAAATCCTCTCCCCACATCCTTATCCTCGAACA
>JAPLLM010000122.1:8884-9271 GCA_026387555.1 Candidatus Omnitrophota bacterium
GAACACAACCTCCAGATGCTGGAGGCAGAATACCAGTTTCTCTCCCGTCTCATAAAAGCCCTGTAAACTTATCAGATTTTTACTTGACAAGCCGGTTTTAAGCGGTATAATTATTAAAATTGGAATAGTAAAATTTTACTATATTCCAAAAGAGGGAAGTAACCTTAATTGTTATAGAGGGTTAGCATATGAATTGGGATATAAAGACTCAAGAAAAGTTAAAGCTAATGATAGTTAGGATCCCGGTCTTTCACCGCCGGATAACCGAAGTGGCGGGGACCAAGAAGGCCGAAGAGTTGGCTAAATCCCGGAACGCAGATGCGGTTGAAGAGCAGGATGTGGTCGGCGCGTTTTTCTCCGATGTCCCTTCCCCGTTTTACAGCATGA
>JAPLLM010000001.1 GCA_026387555.1 Candidatus Omnitrophota bacterium
GAAAGCGCAGGTTGAGCCTTTACCTTTGGAACCGGCCACATGGATGGATTTAAGGTTATCCTGGGGATTGCCGACAGCAGCCAGAAATTCTCCGACCCGTTCTAAATTAAACGAGTCTTGATACCGGTAGGTTGATAATTCTTCGTAGTTGATAAAACTTTCCAGATATCGGAGCGCTTCTTGATAAGCCATACATCAATGACGGAAATGCCTCATCCCGGTAGTGACCATGGCGATCTTATGTTTATCCGCCATTTTAATGATCGCCTCATCCGCGATAGAGCCTCCCGGTTGGATGATCGCCTTGATCTTATATTTAGCAGCCAACTGTATGGCGTCTTCTTTGGGAAAGAACGCATCCGATGCCAGAACCGCGCCGGTATGGGCTTTACCCGCTTTCTTGGTCGAGATAAATACGGAATCAACGCGGGACATTTGGCCCGCCCCGATACCGACGGTCTTAGTCCCTTTGGTGAGGATGATAGCATTGGATTTTACATGCTTAGCTACTTTCCATCCGAAGATCAGGCTCTCCATCTCTTTCTGGGTAGGTTTCTTTTTAGTGACTACTTTCAGATTGTTCATATCCAGAGTAGCCGAATCCTTATCCTGAAGCAATAGCCCGCCACTTACTCGCTTAAAATCCGTTTCCTTTATCGGCTGCAAATCATTTAATTCCAGGAGCCTTAGGTTTTTCTTATCCTTAAACAACTCTAAGGCTTCTTTATCAAATCCGGGAGCGATAATACATTCTAGAAATCCGCTTTTAGCCACAACCTTAGCGGTCTTTAAGTCCATTTTGCGATTTAATGCCACTATCCCGCCGAATGCCGAAAGCTTATCGCATTTCCAGGCATTCACGAATGCCTTTTCCAGAGATTTATCCTCGGCAACACCGCACGGATTATTATGTTTTACGATTATCGCCGCAGGATTTGCGAATTCTTTGACTAATTCAAATGCGGCATTTAAATCCAGTATATTATTAAATGATAATTCTTTTCCTTGAAGCTGTTTTAGATTTACCAGCCCCTCGTTTCTGCCTTTTTCTTTGTAGAACGCAGCTTTCTGATGAGGATTTTCTCCGTAGCGCAACTCCTGGATCTTTTCAAAGCTTAACATCAGGTCTTTGGGAAAAACGGCACTATTATCCGCCTTTCCTTTAAAATAATTGCTAAGGTAAGAAAAGATCGCCGCATCATACTGGGAGGTCCTGCCATAAACCTCGACTCCCAGATCGCGCAATAATTCTTTAGGAAGACTGCCTTTATTTTTCCTGAGTTCTGCGATTACCATTTCGTAGCGCGCCGGATTGCAGATGACCGCTACCGACTGATGATTCTTAGCAGCGGAGCGTAACATCGAAGGCCCGCCGATATCGATATTTTCAATAACCTCTTCGATCGAGACACCCGGTTTCTGAGTAGTCTTTTCAAACGGATACAGATTGACTACCACCATATCAATTAAGCCTATGCCGTTTCTTTTTATTGTCTCCATATGCTCGGGGTTCTCCCTTAAAGCCAGGAGCCCGCCATGGATCTTAGGGTGCAAGGTCTTGACCCTTCCGTCGAGCATTTCGGGAAAACCCGTATACGCCCCGACTTCGATGACTTCAACGCCGGCCTCGCGTAGCATCTTGGCTGTGCCGCCGGTAGAGAGAATTTCTACGTCAAAAATCTTTAGTTCTTTGGCTAAATCCAAAACCCCTGTTTTATCGGAAACACTGATCAACGCGCGCTTAATCTTAACCATTTCCTCTCCTTTTAATATTAAATTATTTGTTAAAGCGGAAGTTAACGAGGTCTGTATCCTGCATTATATATTCTTTCTGCTCTAACCTAAGTTTTCCTGCCTGCTTTGCCCGCGATTCTCCGCCGCAAGAAATGAAATCGGCAAAACTTATTATTTCGGCGCGGATAAAACCCTGTTGGATATCGGAATGAATTGTCCCGGCTGCCTCCCAGGCAGTAGTTCCCTTTCTTATCAACCAGGCGCGGGTGTCTTTTTCACCGGTAGTAAAGAAACTGATATAGTTACTTTCTTTTAAACATCTCGCCAAAAGCGCATTAATATCCTCCAGGTCCTTGGGTTCGGCAACCGTGATTGGCCGCAAGGTATAAAGCCCAAAGGCGGCAATGATCTTTTTCTGCGCGTCATCCAGTGCCACCGTTGAGACAAATTCTTCCTTTTCCAAAGCGGCTTTAAATTTATTCAATATTACTTTCTCCGCTTCATCGCTGGCGCGCGACAAGCGAGTCTCCACAAACTCCAGGTCATTGAGGATCAGGTCCATGCGGGAGTCCTTGGCTACGATTATTCCGTCGGAATCCAATGCCTCTTTTTCATCTACTACTTCTACCTGGATATAAGTCTTCTTCTTGGCCTTAGTGATGCTGTCGACCTCGTCAAGGCGGGGATCTTTAATATTGTGTTTGCCCGGGGTTATCTCCGGGATGGAATGAACGCTTATCTTCATAAATATAATTAGGCTTCTTCCTGTTTTTTGGTTGCTTGGTATTTTACGATGATCGGTTGGGCGATCTTATGCGGGACCTCTTCGTAGTGTGAGAAGCGCATAATATACATCCCCCTGCCGCCTGTGATGGAACGCAGATCGTTGGCATATTTAAACATTTCTGATAATGGAATCTGGGCCTTGACTACTTGAGACCTTCCCTTGACATCCATACCAATTACTCTTCCCCTGCGGGAATTGATATCTCCGGAAATAGCCCCAAGGAATTCTTCCGGTATACTTATTTCAACATCCATAATCGGCTCAAGCAGCACCGGCCCGGCTTCGTTAACCGCTTTTCTTAAGGCCATAGCGCCGGCGATCTGAAAGGCCATATCCGATGAATCCACGTCGTGGTACGAGCCGTCAAAGAGTGTGACGCGTATATCTTCGATAGGATATCCCGCGACCGCCCCTTCAAGAGCCGCCTGGCGCACACCTTTCTCCGCCGATGGGATAAAGTTCCTGGGGATAGCACCCCCGAATACCTTGTCTACGAACTCTATGCGCACCTTGGTGCTCTTAGTGATCGTCTCTTTATAAGAAACTTTCGGCGTCCCTAATTCCACTTGTACGTTAAACCGTTTTTTAAGGCGCCCCACCATGACCGCAAGATGCTGGTCTCCCATACCGGAAATGATCAGCTCCTTAGTCTGGGGATCATGGGTAAATTTAAAAGTAGGGTCTTCCGCGCAGAGCTTATGCAGGGCATCAGATATTTTTTCTTCGTCTTCGCGGGTCTTGGGCTTGACCGAAGCCGAGATCGACGCTTCGGGAAAGACTACGGGCGGAAATAAAAACTGTTCTTTATCCTGCGACACCGAGTTTGACATACCCGTCTCTTTAAGTTTAGCTATGGCGATGATATCTCCGCATCCGGCTGAATCTATCTGCCTCTGCTCTTTGCCCTGCAGGATAAATATCGAGCCTATCCTCTCTTTGATCTTCTTACTTACGTTGTAAAATCCGGTATTAGGCGCCAGCGTCCCGGAGAAGACCCTTAACAATGTGAGTTGGCCGACGTAAGGGTCGGATATATTCTTAAAGACAAAGGCTGAAAATGGAGCGGTGTCGCTAAACACCACTTCTTTTGCGCTCTCCGGCTTTAATCC
>JAPLLM010000070.1 GCA_026387555.1 Candidatus Omnitrophota bacterium
AAGCCAAGCTGCCGGAATTTAATAATAAGGTAAAGGCTCTTCAGGAGTTCATCAGGCAGAAAGAGATGGATCTGCGCAAGCAGGACCTGGATAATAGCAAGATCCTGGCGGATGATATCAGGAACGCGATCTACCAATACGCCGCAAAAGAAGGGTATACGATCGTCCTTGATGACCGTTCCATGATCTATCAGGCCAAGGGTTATGATATAACCGACAAAATTGTCGATATCCTGAATAAGGGTTATAAGAAATAGAGAAGTAATGCGTAAGACCTTAAAAGAAATTGCCCGGATTACAGGCGGAGAGATCGCGGGCGATGCCGAAACGGAAATCACCGGAGTATCCGGCATCAGAGAGGCAAGGCCCGGCGATATTACTTTTCTAAGCAACCCCAAATACGCCCCGCTGTTAGATACCACTCTGGCTTCAGCAATTATTGTATCCCGGGATATAAAGAATCTCGCCAAGCCCGTAATCCGCACTGATAATCCTTCTCTGGCTTTTGCCAAGGTGATTTCTTCTTTTGTTCCTGAAGATGTTACCCGGCCTGAAGGTATTCATAAGACCGCGCTAATAAGCAAGAAGGCCAAAATTGGTAAAAAAGTCGCAGTTGGCCCTTACAGCGTTATCGAAGAAGGCGTATCTATCGGCGATGATGCGGTAATATACTCCGGATGTTTTATCGGGCACGGCGCAAAGATCGGTAAAGGAACGTTAATATATCCGAACGTAACGGTGCGCGAGCGCGTGATCATCGGGGAGCGGGTAATAATCCATAGCGGGACGGTTTTAGGCTCCGACGGGTTCGGTTTTATCAATGTGGACGGAGCGCATAAAAAAATACCGCAGGTCGGTACGGTGGAGATCTGCGATGATGTCGAGATCGGTGCCAATGTTACCATTGACCGCGCGCGTTTTGATAAGACGATGATCGGCCGCGGCACAAAGATAGATAATCTGGTCCATATCGCTCATAATGTAGTGGTGGGAGAGAATACCTTGATCGTTGCCCAGGCGGGGATATCCGGAAGTACGGTCATCGGTAATAACGTCACTATTGCCGGGCAGGCGGGGTTAGTAGGGCATATTACCATCGGAGACGGAGCTATACTTGCAGCCCAGGCAGGCGTTACTAAATCCGTACCCCCCAATACAATGGTCTCGGGTTATCCGGCCCGTCCGCACGATAAGGCGAAGATCGTAAATGCCTGCCATACGGCGAATAAGGCGAATATTACCTTTAAGCCGGCGGAGGCCGGCAGCGGGATCACCTTTATCCGTGTGGACTTACCGGGGCGTCCGGCGATAAAGGCTACCGTGGGTAACCTGCTCATGTCTTCTTCCGCCTCGCGGCGCACCTGCATCGGGCCGCAGGGGGCGGAGATCCAAACCATCGAACATTTGATGGCGGCTTTATCAGGATGCGGGATAGATAATCTAAATATCGAAGTCGATAATAACGAAGTCCCGGGGATGGACGGCAGCAGCTTGAGTTTTGTGGAGGCATTTGATAAAGCCGGCATAATCAAGCAGAATAAAGAGCGGCAGTTTTGTAGCGTAAGAGAGCCCCTTTATGTGGAGGAAGACGGCGCTTCCATTATAGTTCTCCCCGCCGCAGAGTTTAAGATTTCTTATACGCTTAATTATAACCATCCGCTATTGCGCTCGGAATTTTTTGATATAAATATCACTCCCGATTCTTTTAAAAGCCAGGTTGCCCCCGCGCGCACATTCTGTTTGGAGAGTGAGGCAGGGGAATTACAGCGCAAAGGATTCGGCCAGGGTGCGAATTACGATAATACACTTGTCGTCGGAGAGAAAGGTGTCGTAAAGAATAAATTACGTTTTGATGATGAGTTTGTGCGCCATAAAATGCTGGATTTGATGGGAGACCTCAATTTGCTGGGATTTCCTATCAAAGGGCATGTCGTGGCTTTAAAGAGCGGTCATTCTTTGAACCTTAAGATCGCCAAGAAAATATTCGATCAGAAAAAGAAAACTGTTTCAGCCGCAATTCCCGCTCCGCTAAGCTATGAGATCCCGCAGGAAGGTTCTATGGACGTAAATACGATCATGAAAATATTGCCGCACCGCGAGCCTTTCCTCTTCGTGGACAGGATAATTACTTTAGAAAAAGGAAAACGTTGCGTTGGCATCAAAAATGTTACTATAAACGACTATTTTTTTAAGGGTCATTTCCCCGGTAAACCTGTTATGCCCGGCGTTATTATAGTTGAAGCCATGGCCCAGGTCGGAGGGGTAATGATGCTTTCCCCCGAAGAAAACCGCGGGAAGCTGGCGTTCTTTATGACCATGAATAATATAAAATTCAGAAAGACGGTTGTCCCCGGGGACCAGTTGGTGCTGGAAGTCGAGGCGGGTAAAATTAAATCTAAAACCGGACAGATATTCGGCAAGGCTTTAGTGGACGGAAAGGTCGTCTGTGAAGCCGAGCTCATGTTTGCCCTGG
>JAPLLM010000020.1:0-3533 GCA_026387555.1 Candidatus Omnitrophota bacterium
ATTCCTGGCTACGACTACGGGAAGCGACGGAGACAAGAAGTTCTTTTTGAAAGCTGCCTTGATATTTTTAAAATCGGAGCCAAGTACTTGCGCTACTTCCGAAAGGACCTTATCCGTCTCCTGTGCATTAAGTGTCGCAACCATCACATCGTAAGAAATCCGGCTATCCACGATAGCCGAGCCCGTGCGGTCAAAGATTATGCCGCGAGAACCCAACTGCGGGATAAGCCTGATGCAGTTCTTATTGCTAAGTTCCCGGTTCCTTCCTCCCTGGATGATCTGGAGGTTAAATAATCCCAGGCCCAACAGGATAAATAATGCTACGACTGCGATTAAGACAACCCTTACTTTATTCATATTTTATTAATTTATATACCAGCGGGAATATTAGAGAAGTATAAATCACCTGCAAAATGATACCGCGCAAAAATACGCCTAAGGGGATATAATTTCCCAGATAAACAAGAATAGCCTGCGTGAGTATGAAATTGAGCGCAGCTACCACAGCCATAAGCGCTAAACGTATCAGGTCATAATCAATACTCACTTCCCTGTTTACCCTGGTTATCAAATATCCCCACATGACAAATAAAGCCGAATTCATACCGAAGCTTTGAACGCTGAAAATATCCTTAAAGAACCCCGCGGCAAAACTAAAAATGATGACCCATTTCAACTCATATCTTAACGCGGCGATCACCACTAATATCAAAAGCAGGTCAGGCTTGATATTAAAGACCTTGAAAATATCAAGCACGGTGGCCTGGATCAACCCTAAGGCCAGAATCAAAGTTAAGAATTTTAATTTATTTTTCATGGAAGGACTACGAGGACTTCTTCTGCGTAAGAAAGATTAGCCGCCGGCTTGATCACCGCGTAGCGGCCAAGGCTGGAAAATTCATTGCCGATCTCGACTACAGTACCAATCAAGATGCCCTTGGGATATGCCTGATTAAACCCGGAGGTGATTACCCTATCCTGAATGCGGATATCGGCGTCCTGTGGAAGATACTTCATGATAAGATACGCCCCTAATGTGCCGCTCACCAGTCCTTCCTGGCGCGTTCGCTGCACTACTCCCGAAACCCCCAGGCTGGGGTCGCTTAAAATCATGACCTTGCTTGAGTCTTGCGAAGATTCTATTACCCTACCCAGCAACCCGAAGTGGGTGATTACGCTCATCCCGCGCCTTACCCCGTTAAAGTTTCCCTTATCGATTATTACCACGGAAGCAAAGCTGTCCATCGCGCGGCCGATGACCCTGGCGGGAATGACTTTAAAAGGCGCCTGCTGTTTGAAAGATAGCAGCTTCTTGAGGCGGGCATTCTCCAGATATATCTCGTTAAGGGTATTAAACTTATTTTTTAAAAGATTGTTTTCGTTGATGAGCCGATCGTTCAGGACGTAATTGCGGTGGTAGAGTATGACGCCGGCTAACTCGCGTTTCGCGCCGTTAAAAATATAAAGCGGAAGTTTTAATACGCTTAACGCTGCGGGCCGTACAGAAGGAATCCAGGATAGGATAAACAGGAAGAGAACAACAAATACAGCGGAGGATATTAATTTCTTTTTGAGCTTAAACACATTTTAAATTCTTAAGACCGCAAATCTGCCTTAATGGGTACGGTGAGTTTTAACAGGTAGTGTATTTCGTTTAAGACCTTGCCTGTGCCGTTAGCTACCGCCGTGAGCGGATCATCGGCGACATGGACAGGTAGTCCGGTCTCTTCGGAGATCAATTTATCCAGGCCCCTTAAAAGCGAGCCGCCTCCGGCCATGACAATGCCGTGCTCAATCAAATCCGCGGCTAATTCAGGAGGGGTCCTTTCAAGAGAGACTTTAGTTACTTCTAAAATCGCGCGAATCGGTTCCTGTAAGGCCTCGCGTATTTCTTCGGAAGTAACGGTCACTGTTTTAGGAAGCCCAGCGACCAGATCCCTTCCTTTTACCTCCAGGCTCATCTCTTCTTCCATGGGATACGCGGAGCCGATTTTTATTTTAACATCTTCGGCAGTACGCTCGCCGACCATCAGATTATAAGTCTTCTTTAAATATTCTATGATAGCCTCATCCATCTCATCGCCTCCGATGCGGATGGATTTAGAAAATACCGTTCCGGCTAAAGATATTACCGCTAACTCGGTTGTCCCGCCTCCGATATCAATGATCATATTGCCGACCGGCTCCTGAATAGGCAAGCCTACTCCGATGGCTGCGGCAATCGGCTCCTCGATCAAAAATACCTGCCTGCCTCCTGCTCTCTCTGCGCTCTCCTTCACCGCTCGCCTCTCTACTTCCGTAATCCCGGAAGGGATAGCGATGACTATGCGCGGATTAAGTTGAAAGCGTCCGCGGCGCACCTTTCTAATAAAATACCGAAGCATAGCTTCGGTAATCTCAAAATCCGTGATAACCCCGTCTTTCATCGGCCTGATGGCTACGATGTTGCCGGGAGTGCGGCCAAGCATGCGCTTAGCTTCGCTGCCCACCGCCAAAACATGGGTAGTTCCGCGCTCAATCGCTACCACCGAAGGCTCACAGATAACTATCCCCTCGCCCTTGACATAAACCAGAGTCGTAGCGGTTCCTAAGTCTATACCTATATCATTGGACAATAAGCTATGGATATAATTAACGATATTTTTGACGACGTTCTTAAAGCTAAGCATGGGATTACTCCTTGATTTACGGTGTGTAGGGGATTCTATCAGGAATTAAACCCCTTGTCAAATAAAAACTTATGAAATTAAGCCCTTAAAGACTTAATTACCCTGATAAAATCGGGGAAGGATTTACTAATGCAGGATACATCGTCAATGCGAGTGGATCCTTTTGCCGCTAAACCAGCCACAATCATGCTCATCGCGGTGCGATGGTCGCCAAAACTCTTAACTCTCGATCCTTTAAGGCTTTTCACTCCATTAATAATTATGCTTTCACCGTTCTTAACTTTATTAACCCTGATATCCGCGCCCATTTTCTTTAGATTTTCGGTCATCGAGCGGATGCGGTCAGTCTCTTTTACGCGCAGCTCCTCTACCCCCTCGAATATACTCTTTCCCCGGGCAAGGCTGGCCGCGACCATCAGAACCGGCAACTCATCAATTAATAAAGGAATTTCTTTTATCGAAACCCTTGTTCCTCTTAGTTCGCTGCTTTTTACCAACACATCTCCCATGGATTCAAAGTTTTTCGCTTTACGCTTTACGTTTTTCACTTCTATATCCGCACCCATTCTCTTCAACACCTTGACTGCGCCTGTGCGCGTTGGATTAAGGCTGACATTTTTAATCAAAATTCTTGAACCGGGGATGATCGAACCTGCCACCATGAAAAAAGCCGCGGAAGAGATATCTCCGGGAATATAAATCTTTCTCGGAGATTTCAACATCTTGCCTTTAAAGGCCCTTAGCATCCTCTCGGTGTGGTCGCGTGTGGGGATCGCTTCAATGACCCGGGTTTTTCCTTTTGCGTATAATCCGGCAAGCAGGATCGCCGACTTTACCTGCGCGGAAGCAACCGGCGTTTTATAA
>JAPLLM010000020.1:3576-3965 GCA_026387555.1 Candidatus Omnitrophota bacterium
TTTCTCCCGATTATTTTCGCTCCCATCTTCCCCAAAGGAAGGGTAACTCTTGCCATCGGCCGTTTTGAAAGAGATTTACCTGCGGTTAGCGTAACACTAAATTTCTGCCCGGCCAAAATTCCTAAAAGCAGCCTTAAGCTCGTCCCGGAATCGGCCAAAAAAATAGGCCCGTTTGGTTTCTTTAAACCAAAGAGCCCTTTACCGTAAATCATTACTTTAGATCTTTTAAGCGTTGACCTGATCCCGAGCTGCCTGAATGCCTTTAACGTTGTCAGACAGTCATCGTTAGAGGGAAAATTTTCTAAGGTAGTCTTTGCTGATGAGAGCGCGCTAAGTATTACTGCGCGGTGAGCTCTAGATTTGTCGCCGGCAAGACCGACCCGGCCCCT
>JAPLLM010000090.1 GCA_026387555.1 Candidatus Omnitrophota bacterium
ATACCCAACGCCAGGCTTTATTGAAAATGCTTAAAAGGGTGGATATTTTTGTGGCTAATGATCAGGAAGCGCGTGTGCTTTCAGGAGAAAATAACCTGGTCAAGGCGGCTAAACATCTTCATGGCTTAGGCCCAAAAATGATCTTGATAAAAAAAGGCGAACACGGGGTTTTATTTTACAGCCGTAAATTTATTTTTGCGCTTCCGGCTTACCCTTGCGAAAAAGTTATCGATCCTACCGGAGCAGGGGATACCTTTGCCGGAGGCTTTATGGGTTACCTCGCCAGAGCGGGTAAGGTTGACGCTGCAAGCATTAAAAATGCCCTGGCGTACGGAACGATCGCTGCGTCTTTTAATATCGAAGATTTCGGACTGAACAGGACCGCTGGATTAAGGCTTGTGGATCTAACGGCCAGGCTTAAGCAATTTAAAAAGATAGTTTTTTAGAATAGGGGGGCTTATGCTGGAAGAGAAGATCATGAATGATTATAAAGACGCGATGAAGGCGCGCGACACCTTAAAAAGCTCTGTTTTGAGCTTTTTACGCGCTGACATGATAAATGTCGCGACTAATAAAAAGAAGGCAAAACTTGACGACAGCGAGGTGGTAGTGGTCATCAAAAAGCAGATCAAGCAGCGTCAGGACTCTATTGAGCAGTTTACTAAGGGTAATCGCCTTGAAATGGCGGAAAAAGAGAAAAAAGAAGCCGAAATATTAAAGACCTATCTGCCTCCTGAACTTTCCGTTGACCAGATCAAGAAAGTAATAGAGGAAGCCGTAGCCGCAACCGGCGCCCAGGGTATCAAAGACATGGGTAAGGTGATGAAGGAAGTAAGCGCCAAGATCGCCGGCCAGGCAGATGGTAAGTTAGTAAGCGATTTAGTCAGGGCAAAGCTGGGGGTTTAAATAATCATTGACTTCTGTATGCCTTAGGCATATAATTGTATCAATAAAGCATACAGTTGTATGCTGAAAACATACAGAGGGATATGCTGCAGCTGACTAAAAACAAGACCCGCCTTTTAAAGCTCTTCTTCACTCAAAGCGAGCGCGCTTTTTATATGCAGGAGCTCGGCCGCCTCTTAAGAAAAAAACCCGGAGTATTCCAAAAGACCCTGAATAACCTTGAAAAGGAAGGGGTTTTAACCAGCGAGTACCGCGCCAACGCCAGATTCTTTAAAGTCAATAAATCCTATCCCATTTACAACGAATTAAAAAGTATCATTTCAAAACAGTCCGCTTTGATCCTGTTTCTTATCTGTTTCTTTGCCCAACTCGCTTTTTGCGCCGAGAATGATGCCAAGCCCTTAGTCTTTACTTCTCTTACCGATGCCGTGCGCATCGCCTACAAGAACAATAAAGATATTCAGATACAGGAAAAAGAAGTAGATGCTGCCCGCGCGGATATCCTGGGAGCGCGCAGCGCTCTCCTTCCCGATATAAACGCCAATGCCAGCTATACCCGTCGTGGCGCAGTCCCTGCGGCTACTTCATCCATAAGCGGAGGTAAGGATTATGGCGTCTATGTCGGGTATAAGAATGATAATCAGGTCGGCGTAAGCGCTACCCAATCGATCTATAGCGGCGGAGCGAATATATCCAACCTCAGGCAGAAGCAGCTTACCTTAAAAAGCCAGGAGGAAGGGCTGCGAGCCAAGAAATTGGATGTTGAATTCGAGACCAAGCGCCTTTATTACGGTCTCCTTTTCGCGTATGAGAATCAACGTATTGCCCAACAGCTTTTAGACCAGTCTAAGGCCCATTTCCTGGAGGTAAAGGACAGGTATGAACACGGCACCTCCTCAAGGTTCGACCTTTTGCAGTCCAAAGTACAGGTTTCCTTATTGATGCCGCAGTTGATACAGGCGGATAATGCTGTGGACATTATAAAAGCGGAGCTAAAGAAACTTCTGGCTTTTAAGCAAAGCGTTGATTTTAAGGTTGAGGATAAGCTGCGCCATGCGCCGATAGAAATAAAGGAAGGCGAGTTTTTAAAGACCGCCTATCTTAACAAGCCGGAGATGATCATCAAGGCCCTGGGCATAGATATAAATAAATGGGGTATTAAGTATGCCTGCGCAGGATGGCTCCCGCAGGTCGAGGCAAGCGCAGATTACAGCTATCGGTCGGGTAACCTCTCCAATATGTTCGACAACCGGCACAATAACTGGGATGTCGGAATCGCCGTCACTATGTCTATATTCGACGGATTCCTCACCAAGTCCCGCGTCGATGCGGCAAAGGCGAGATATTCGCAGGCTATCATCAGCAAAGATAATGTTGCTGATCAGGTCGCAGTGGACATAAAACAGGCAGTCCTTAATATGAACGAGTCGCAGGCGGTTATCGATTCTCAAAAAGATAATATCGCGGAAGCGAAAGAGGCGTTGAAAATATCCGAAGTGAGGTATGAGAGCGGCGTAGGGATCAATCTTGATGTGTTGGATGCGGAGGTCGCCTTGGCGCAGGTGGAACAGAATTTGGCAAGCGGTACTTACGATTATATCATGGCTAAAGCCAGTCTTGAACGGAGCATGGGCACGCAAGTCTTAAAGGAGGGTATCTCTGCCTACGTCATCCTGAAGGAGAGGCGTAACGCGAAAGTAATCAAGGTCTCCGGTAATATGGAGGGGGATGACGTGCGAATCTCTTTTCGGGTCAACGGCCAGATTACCGAACTCCTTACTGACGAAGGCCAGGTGATCAAGGTCGGCGATGTGGTGGCAAGGCTTAATACCGACGAGCTCTCTAAGGTCGTGGCCGAAGATGAGGCCGCATTAAGAGCAGACGAATACCAGTACGCGCTGGATAAAGTCGATTATGAGCGCGCCGAGGATCTTCATAAGGCAGGGGCGATATCTACTCAACAGCGCGATGTCGCTAAAACCAAAGCCGACTCCAGCCGCGCGAACATGGAACAGGCCCGGGCTTCTCTGGACCTGGCTAAGACCCGTCTGGGTTTTACGGATTTAACGTCTCAACTGAACGGTTTTGTGCTGGTAAAGAGCGCGCTCGCCGGAGAAGTGGTGCAGCCCGGCGCTCCGGTTTTTACCGCGGTGGATTTGAATAATATCTGGGTTACCGCCTATATTAACGAAAAAGACCTCGGCCGGGTAAAACTTAACCAGAGCGCCTACATCATGACCGATACCTACCCGCACAAAAAATACAAAGGCTGGGTCAGGGCTGATAATTCCAGCCTGGACTTAAAGCCCGGGATGCCCGCTGACGCTTACATAGAGATCGAATAACTTTTCTTAATGATTACTATAAAAACCGAAAACCTCACCCGTAAATTCGGGGAATTGACTGCCCTCGACCAACTTAACCTGGAAGTCCAGGAGGGGGAGATCTTCGGGTTAGTCGGCCCGGACGGCGCGGGAAAAACTACCACCATGCGCCTTCTGACCGGGATAATGGATCCTACCTCAGGCCAAGCCTGGGTCTACAATAAACACACCGTAAAAGAATCCGAGCCGCTGAAAGAGCATATTGCTTATATGTCCCAGCGCTTTGGCCTATACGAAGAATTAAGCGTTATAGAGAATATCAATTTCTACGCCGATGTTTACGGTGTGGCAAAAGATAAACGCCCCGAAGCTATTGAGCGCCTGCTCGGTTTCTCCGGTCTCCTGCCATTCAAAGAGCGTTTCGCGGGCAAACTCTCCGGCGGGATGAAACAGAAATTAGGCCTTGCCTGCGCATTGATCCATACCCCCAAAGTTTTATTTTTGGATGAGCCTACCAATGGCGTTGATCCGGTTTCGCGCCGGGATTTCTGGGAGATACTCTACGAACTACTTAAAGAAAAGGTCACTATTTTCTGTTCCACCTGTTATCTTGATGAGGCGGAGCGCTGCCACAGAGTAGGGCTTATGCATAAAGGAAAGCTTCTTCGTTGCAAAACGCCAGATGAAGCCAAGAAAGAGTTTAACGCCAAGACGCTGGAGGAGGCGTTTGTCACCATAATCAATGAATATGAGGGAAGAGAACATAAATAATATAGCGGTAAGCGTCCAGAGCCTCGAGAAAAAATTCGGCGATTTCATCGCGGTAAATAAAATTAATTTCCAGGTGGTTCAAGGCGAGATCTTTGGTTTCCTCGGGCCCAATGGTGCGGGAAAATCCACCACTATCCGGATGCTTTGCGGTATAATCCCGCCGACTTCAGGGGAAGGTAGGGTTGGAGGTTTTGATATTATCAAGGAGCAGTATAAGATAAAAGAACACATCGGATATATGTCGCAAAAGTTTTCTCTCTATAACGACCTTACGGTCGGGGAGAACATTGATTTCTACAGCGGGATATACAAGATTCCGCGTCAGGAGAGAAAAGAGCGTTTTGAGGCTACCTTAACAATCGCGGGTTTAGAGGGGATGGGGGATAAGGTTACCGCCACTCTGGCCGGAGGCTGGAAACAGCGATTGGCTTTAGGTTGCGCGCTCTTACATAAACCAAAGATAATCTTTCTTGATGAGCCTACATCGGGCGTAGACCCGATCACCCGGCAGAATTTCTGGAATATCATCAAAGACCTTGCAGCCCAGGGGGTGACGGTATTCGTTACCACGCATTACATGGATGAGGCGGAGAACTGCAACCGCATGGTGCTGATCTATCACGGCACCATAATCGCCCAGGGTACACCTCAAGAGATGAAGACGACAGGGATGAAGAATCAGGTGTTGGAGATCCAACTCGCCGAAGCCCAGGGCTGGCTGGATAGGATAAGAAAGATCGACGGCGTAAAGGAAGCGGCGTTATTCGGCGCGAATATCCACGCCGTAGTTTATGACAGCGCAAAGGCAGTCCCTCTTATAAACGATTATCTAAATAAAGAGGGGGCAAAGGATTTCAGCGTGGATAAAATACTTCCCTCGCTGGAAGATGTATTTGTCTCTTCGATAGAAGAATATGACCGCGCAGAGCTTAAAAAGAATTAAGGCAATAGCCTTAAAAGAATTCATCCAGATCAAGCGTGACCCCCGGTCGCTGGCGCTGGCTTTGGGTATTCCCATATTTTTGCTCCTTATCTTCGGTTACGGATTATCGTTGGATATCGACCATGTGCGCACCATAGTCTGGAATCAGGATGCTTCATCAAAAGTAAGCCGCGATTTTATGCGCAATTTTGAAAACTCCAAATATTTTAATATCGTTTCGTACACGGATAATTACCGGGATATTGAAAAAGAGATCAATAAAGGCGATGTCCTGATGGCTTTGGTCATACCTAAGGACTTCTCGCATTATATCGAATCCGGAAATGCCGCGCCTTTGCAACTGATCGTCGACGGAAGCGATGCCAACACAGCTACTATCGCTATGGGTTATGTCAGGTCGGTCGTGGCAAAGTACAATATTGACCTGGTAACC
>JAPLLM010000025.1 GCA_026387555.1 Candidatus Omnitrophota bacterium
GCCAAGATGTGTTTTCGTCTGGCGGCTTATAAATTGCCATGTAGGACAAAATTTATAACCCGGACTCATAAATAATATGACCCATTCGTTTGCGCTCAGGGTCATCCTGAGCGAGGGAAAACTAAAGAATAAATTAGGAAGTGAGACGAACGGATGAAAATCCAAGAATTACGCGCGTTATCCAAAGATGAACTGCAGGTTAAGCTGAAATCATTGAAAGAAGAGTTGGTAAAGATCAACCTGGAGCGTTATGCCGGCAGAGTCGAGAAACCTCACATGTTTTCTGTAGTCAAAAGAGATATCGCGCGCATATTAACTTTACTTAATACAAAGAAAGATAAATAATGGGCAAGCAGAAAGAATTTACCGGTGTAGTGGTAAGCGATAAGATGCAAAAGACCGTGGTAGTCAGGGTTATGCAGATGAGTAAGCACCCTAAGTATTCGCGGATCATGAAGCATTATAATAAATTCAAGGCGCATGACGAGATGGGTATTGCCAAGGCCGGGGATACCGTGCGTATCGTCGAGACACGGCCGCTTTCCAAAGATAAACGTTTCCGGGTTGCCGCTGTAGTCAGGAAGGCGCAGGCTGCTCGTATAGTGTTAAAAGAGGAAGTATAATATGATACAGTTGCGTTCAATATTGGATGTTGCGGATAATACGGGAGCGAAGAAGGCCGCGATGATCTGCGTGTTAGGCAAGAAGAATTGTTTTCATGCCGAGATCGGTGATATCATTAACGTAAATATCAAAGAGTCTTCGCCGGACGCCGCCATTAAGAAAGGCGAAATGGCGCATGCGGTCATTGTGCGCACCAAGAGCCAGATAAGAAGGCCGGACGGCTCGATCTTGAGGTTTGACCGCAACGCAATAGTCTTTATCGATGATAAGATGAATCCCAGGGGTACGCGCGTATTCGGCCCCGTAGCCAGGGAATTAAGGGATAAAAATTTTGCCAAGATCGTTTCTCTGGCCCCCGAGGTAATATAAATGTCAAAAATAAGAAAGGGCGATTTCGTCCAGATAATCAAAGGAAAAGATAAGGGCAAGAAGGGTAAGGTCATCTCTATTATGGATAAAGGCAAGCGAGCCATAATCGAAGGGCTAAACCTTGCCAAGAAACACAAACGCCAGACCCGCCAGGATGAGAAAGGCGGCATAGTCCAGATCGAAGCGCCTGTGGCTATCGGGAATGTGATGTTTATATGCAAGTCTTGCGATAAGCCGGTGCGCGTGGGCTTTTCCATATTAAAAGACGGATCTAAAACCCGTATCTGTAAAATCTGTAAAGAGGCAGTCTAACTATGATACCCAGATTATTGGAAAAATACCGCAAAGAAATAGTCCCGCAGATGATGGAGACTTTTAAGATAAAGAACAGTCTGGCCGTCCCTCATGTCGAGAAAATAGTGGTTAATATGGGAGTCGGCGAAGGGCTTACGGATATCAAGATCCTCGAGAAGGCGATGGAGGATTTGGCTGTTATCACCGGACAAAGGCCGATCATGCGCCGTGCGAAAAAGGCCATAGCAAATTTCAAGATAAAAGAGAACTCGCCTATCGGCTGCAAGGTCACCTTAAGAAAGTACATGATGTACGAATTTATGGACAGGTTTATTAACGTCGCCCTTCCGCGTATACGCGATTTCCGGGGAGTCAACGCTGATTCTTTTGACCAGGGGTTTAATTACACAATGGGCTTGACCGAACAAGGCATATTCCCTGAAATCGATTACGATAAAGTCGGAAGGCCGCAAGGTATGGATATCACTTTTGTAATCAAGAAGGCCAGGAAAAAAGAAGAAGCAAAGGAATTATTAAAATTGTTCGGTATGCCTTTCGGGGTAAAGGAATAATATGGCAAAACAATCGCAGATAGCAA
>JAPLLM010000131.1 GCA_026387555.1 Candidatus Omnitrophota bacterium
CGAATTCAAAAACCGCCTCTTTGTCCGTGCGGTCATCGGTTAATTTTATTTTTAAACCCTTATTTAAAAAGGCGAGTTCCCTTAGGCGCTGGGAAAGGATATCATAGGAATAATCTACTTTATTAAATATGGTCTTATCCGGCTTGAAGGTTATCTTGGTCCCGGTAGAACTGCTCTTGCCGATAGTGGATAGCTTGGTAACGGTCTTACCGCGCTCGTAGCGCTGGTGGTAGATCTTCCCGTCGCGCTTGACTTCCACTTCCAGCCAGTCGGAGAGCGCGTTTACGCAAGAAACGCCCACGCCGTGCAGACCGCCGGAGACTTTATAGGTGCGGTGGTCGAATTTACCGCCGGCATGCAAAGTAGTAAGCGCCACTTCCACCGCCGGCTTCTTCTCGGTCTTATGCATATCCACAGGGATGCCGCGGCCGTTATCAATGACCGTGATACTATTATCCGAGCGGATAACAACCTCGATAGTATCGCAATACCCGCCGAGGCTTTCATCCACGCTATTATCCACTACTTCATAGACCAGGTGGTGCAAACCGCGGACCGCGGTATCGCCGATATACATCGCCGGCCTGCGCCGGACCGCCTCGGTCCCCTCTAAAACCTGGATGCTGGTAGCGTCGTAGCTCTTAGGTGCTTCTTTTTGTTGCTTTTTCAACGGATGTCTCCTATGCGAAAACGCAAATCTTTGACCTGGGCGCATTCTCTTTTCAATTGCTCCAGGATTTTTTCTTTCTTCAGATTAAAACTATACATCCAGGCAGAAGAATCTACGCTCACCCCCAGGATACCTTTCTTAAAATAATTAAACTTTATATGCCCCAACTCTTTCTTTGTCAAGGCCTTTTTTAACCAGGCATCCGGGGTCTCGTCGGAAAACCCGCATTTTTTAGCTTCCAGGCCCTTGATGACTACCTGAACGGTCTTGCTGATAGCTTCCATTCTTTATTAACTTAGGCGCATCGGCAGAACTATATAAACATAGCCGTTGGACCGGACGACTCCCGGCTTCTCCCCGTCAGTCAGCTCCAACTCCACCGTCTCTTCGTTTAAATTTTTCAACACATCAATAAGATAATTGGGGTTAAAACCGATAACCATTTCTTTACCCTGGTATTCTACCGCCAGTTCTTCCCGCGACTCGCCCACATCCGGCGTAGACTTGGAAAGGACCATCTTGTTTTTAAATATCTCCAGCTTAACTGCTTGATAATCCGGGGTTGATAAAAGCGAGGCGCGCCTTACCGCCCGCAAAAACTGCGCCCGGTCAGCCTTGATCTTATTATTAGATGCCGCAGGAATGACCTGCCGGTAATCCGGGAACTCCCCTTCGATCAACCGAGAAATAATTACCACCTTACCCAAATCAAACAACACCTGATTATTCCCCAAAATCAAAGAGATGTCGCCGTCATCGCGCAGGTTCCGGTTGAGCTCATGCACTGTTTTGATGGGGACGATTATCGATATATCTTTGCCCGCCGGCAGTGTAAGTTTTTTTTCAATGATCGCCAAGCGCTTCCCGTCGGTAGCGACGAGCGTCATGTTGTTTTTACTGATCTTAAGTAATATGCCGTTTAAAATATACCGCGTCTCGTCAAAAGAAACCGCGAATGACGTAAGGCTAAGCATTTGTTTTAACCCTGCCTGCTCTATTTTTATCACTTCTTTGTCTTTAAACTCCGGTAGTTTAGGAAACTCTTCTTTACTTAGGCCCATAATCTTAAATTCGCAGTTTTGGGCGTTAATATTAACCTGATTATTCTTTTTTGTAACCACACTAACCTCATTTACAGGCAATTCCTTAATAATATCACTGAATCTTTTAGCCGGGACAGTAATAGCGCCAACCTCTTGGGCATCCACAGGTATTACACAACTTATCCCCACATCTAAATCCGTAGCTGTAAGCCTTAAACTCCCCTGGCTAACCTCCAATAAAATATTCGATAGTATTGGTAGCGCTGACTTTGCACTGATTACATTTTGTACTATTTGTATCCCACCCATCAAAACATCCTTCTCGACTTTTAGTTTCATTTAACTCTCCTTCTATTATTATTTAATAAGATACTAAAACCGTAATAGTAGTAAGGGTTTTAGTTTTTGTTTATAACCACCACAACCATTAGGTACCACTAAACTTCATTAAACCACAACCTTATCACAACCTGTGTATTATTGTTTAATAACCTGTGTAACCCGCTCTACCTTTTCTTGTAATCCCGAATTAGTCTTTAAATCCCCTTTTATTTTATTATATGAGTGCAAAACCGTTGTGTGATCTTTTCCTCCAAAAAATTCACCTATTTCTAGTAAAGACAGCTCCGTCAACTCCCGGCTTAAATACATGGCTACTTGACGCGGCAAGACAATATTTTTGTTCCTACGTTTGGTTTTGAGGTCTTGTAATGATGACCCAAATTCTTCCGCAACGCAACGCTGTATAAAATCTACAGTAATGTGTTTTCTAGGCTCTTTTAATAAATCCTTCAGAACCTCTTTGGCTAAATTCAGGGTTATGGGTTCCTCTTCTAATAAGGAATAAGCAATGGTGCGGATCAGTGCTCCCTCCAATTCCCTTATGTTAGTTTTGATAAGTTGGGCGATAAAAGAGATAACGTCGTCGGGCACAGCCACTGGTTCGCGCTCAATCTTCTTTTTCAAAATAGCGACCCGAGTCTCGAAATCCGGCGGTTGAATGTCGATAGTCAGCCCCCACCCAAAACGCGAAACCAGCCTTTCTTGCAAATTAGCGATTTCCTTCGGCGGCCGGTCGGAAGAAAGTATGATCTGTTTGTGCGCGTCATACAAAGCGTTGAAGGTGTTAAAAAACTCTTCCTGGGTGGATTCTCTGCCGGCGAAAAAGTGCACATCGTCAATGACTAATAAATCTATGTTGCGGTATTTCTGCCTGAAGGCGCTGGTAGAGTGATGCTGTATGGCGTTGATCAACTCATTGGTAAAAGTCTCGGAGGGTAAATACGCCAGTTTTAAGTCCCCGCCGCTTTTGCCGCGTATGTGATGACAGATAGACTGGATCAAATGTGTCTTACCTAACCCTACCCCGCCGTAAATAAATAAAGGGTTGTATGCCTTAGCAGGGGAATCTGCGACAGCAAGGGCGTAAGCGTGGGCGTGGCGGTTGGACGGGCCGACAATAAAATTATCAAAGGTATAGCGTGGGTTTAACCCAATGGAAGCAGCGGGTTCTTTAGGTTTCGTTTTCAGGCCATGCGCATTTTCCCGAAGTACATCCGGCGCAGCCTCGCCTATTTCCAGCCGGAGGGTTACTTCGCCCGGGAAAGAATCTTTCACCGCCTCAACTATTGCCGGCCGGAAGTTTTTTTCGATCCAGTCGCGGAAAAAATTATCCGGCGCCTCGAGGATAAGCTCTCCCTCTTTTCCCGATCGCGGGTTTAGGGGCTTTATCCAGGTGTCGAAAACCGTCTCGCCAAGCTTGTCTTTAAGAAGGCCCTGGGAAGCACCCCAGGCCCGCAGGATGTCTGTCATAAGCACCGAATTAACAACTTATTAACACCTTGAATAAATCTGTGGAAAAATCACACAGTAGATTATAACAGAGTTGAAAGCATTTGCAAGCAGAAAAGTTAAACGTGAACCATTATACAATAATTTGCTGCCGCGTCAACTAAAAAAGAGGTTTACTCACAGCGTACACTTTTTATTGACTTCACGATGCTTTATGTTATAATTGTACAACATTCAAAAACTAACACTTCAAAGGAGCGGTTAATCATGAAAAAACACCTCACTACACCCACAAATATCGTCGGGAAACGTAAACACGGGTTCCGCAGCAGGATGTCCAGCGCCACCGGCCGGCAGGTGCTCAAACGCCGCAGGCAAAAGGGCCGAAAGTCGCTCTGTATTTAATGCCGGCGAAAATTTTTATTAAACTAGTCGAGTTTTACCAGAAGACAATCAGGCCTTTGTTGCCTCCCTCCTGCCGTTTTACCCCGACCTGCTCCGAATATGCAAAGCAGGCGCTGGAGAAATACGGCGTTATAAAGGGCGGTGCCAAGTCGGCCAAGCGTCTTTTATGTTGCCACCCATATTCCGGTCGGTCCGGGTATGATCCCTTAGTTTAAATTATATGGAGAATAGTTTATGGATAAGCGCACAGTATTAGCTATTGGTTTATCGCTTTTAGTACTTTTGAGCTGGTCAGCCTTTGTTTCCAAGACGCAACCAGTTGCTAATAAAGCAGTTACGACAACAAGCACCACGGTACCCCAGACTACTTCTGTCATCCCCTCTTCTGTTTCCGCGCCAATCAGCATGTCAATTCCCGCGGCCCCCGAAGAAGTCTTAAAAGTCAAGCGCGACAATATTGAGATAAGTTTTATCGAATCTAAGGCCGCGATCAAAGAGATCTATTTTCAAAAACATAAGTATACTTTTCCCTTGGGTAATGGTTTATCTTTCGGGCCTGAAGAATGGACGTATAAATTAAGCAAGAATGCGGCGGATGAGGTCGTCTTTGTCCATACCGGCAGCCAGGAGCGCGTAACCAAGAAATTTGTTTTCGATAAAGCTAATTATACCATAGGGTTAGAGCTATTAGTGGAGAATTTGTCCGGTCAGCCGCTAAAAATAAGCAGTCCGCTCTATCTGGGGACATTAGATTTTTCTCCCAAAAATCAAAATGTCCCGTATCAAGGGGCAACTGCTTTTATCAATGGAGAAGCGATATATCCTAATGCGCGTAAAGATTGGGAAATGTCCAATGTGAAGTATGTTAGTTTGCACGAAAGGTATTTCTGTGGTTTAATAAGTCCGGAGTCAGGTGCCTTCTCCGCATTTATTAAGAAAGGTAACGGTCACTCTTTTGTGGGTCTGATTCGTCCAGATTGGACAATTCCTACCGGCCAAACCTCCGTTGATAAATTCACTATCTATTTGGGACCACAAGATTTGCGTCTATTGCAGAGCATCAATCCAAGCTGGGGTCATGTGATCTATTACGGAAAGCTTGATTTTATCGCCCAAATACTTTTGCAAAGTCTTGAATTTATCCATAAGCTGGTCCCGAACTGGGGTTGGACAATTGTTATTTTCAGTTTATTGATTTATTTGGTTCTTTATCCGCTTACCCTCAAGCAAATGCGCTCGATGAAAGAGATGCAGGCCCTGCAGCCGAAGATCGAAGCCTTGCGCAAGACGCATAAAGATAATCCGCAGAAACTGAATAAGGAAATTATGGAGCTTTATAAGGAGCACAAGGTTAATCCTCTGGGCGGGTGCCTGCCTTTATTATTACAGATGCCGATTTTCTTCGCGCTCTACCAGGTATTAATGCGCGCAGTGGCGCTGCGAGGTGCTAAATTCTTGTGGATTAAGGACTTATCTGCTCCAGACCAGTTATTCCGGATCAGCGGCTTTGATGTCAATATCCTGCCTATTCTTATGGCGATCGGGATGTTTGTGCAACAAAAAATGTCCATTGTGGCCGGAGCTTCTAGCGAAGCAGCCCAACAGCAGAAAATGATGCTGATAATTATGCCCCTGATGTTCGGGTTCATTTTCTATAAGATGCCCTCCGGGTTGGTGCTTTATTGGTTTATTAATAGCGCGCTGATGATGGTTTATCAGGTGCGTACCAGGTACTCTAAATGACACCTAAGATCAGTATTGAAGTAGAAGGGAAGACTGTGGAGGAAGCCATCAAAAAGGCCCTAAAAGAGCTTAGCGTCCCACGCAATAAAGTAAAGATAGAGGTTCTTGTGGACGAGGAAAAAGGGCTGTTTGGCATGGCAGGAGCTAAGCCGGCCAAGGTGCGCGTGAGCACGGTTAAGAGTAAAGAAAATACTTGACAAGCTGCAGAATTCTAAGATAATAAAGCTAAGGTTAGGGCAATGCTCCGCGTGGAGCTTTTCATAACTTATTGGTATGCAATGGGTAAGATAATTACAGTTTGTAATCAGAAGGGTGGCACAGGTAAAACCACCTCGGCAATTAATATTGCTACCTACCTAGCCATATCCGGTAAGAGGGTTGTATTAGTCGATCTCGATCCGCAAGCTAATGCCACCAGCGGAATCGGCCTGAATAAACACAGCGTTACTAAAAGCACTTACCATGTTCTTCTCGAAGAGGCAGAATTAAAAGATATTTTGCTGGCTACCGCAGTTCCGAATCTCTGGCTGGCTCCGTCCAATCTGGATTTAACCGGGGCAGAAGTGGAGCTCGTCGGAGCATTGGGCAGGGAATACAGATTGAAGCGGGCCTTACAAAAAGAAAAAGGCAATTATGATTTCTTCATCATCGATTCTCCGCCGTCGTTAAGCCTCTTAACTATTAATGGATTATGCGCCGCAGACTCGGTGATCATTCCGGTGCAGTGCGAATATTACGCCTTAGAGGGGTTGACGCAACTATCTAACACTGTTAAGCTTGTGAGAGACAACCTTAACCCGAACCTAGCTATCGAAGGCGTTCTTTTGACTATGGCGGATTTACCAAAGAAGTGATCGAAGAGGCGCGCAATTATTTTAAAGAGAAAGTCTATCAGACGGTGATCCCGAGAAATATCCGGCTCACCGAATCCCCGAGCTATGGCAAGCCCATCGCGCTTTACGATAAAGAATCTTTGGGCGCGCAAAAATACGAAGAGCTCTGTAAAGAAATTTTAGGAGGGAACCCATAATGGAGAGAAGAGCTTTAGGTAAAGGCTTGAGCGCCTTGATCCCGGAACACGCGCCTGAACAGCAAAGAAAAGACGAAATTATTTATGTCCAATCTGAACAGATTAAACCTAATCCGTTTCAGCCGCGCGAAGATTTTGATACGCAGACTATTGAAGAGCTTGCGCAGTCGATCAAAGAAAAGGGGATCATCCAACCGCTCTTGGTCAGGCGCAAAGGAAGCCATTTTGAGCTTATCGCCGGAGAACGGCGTTTGCGTGCTTGCAACTCATTGGGAATAAAAGAGATACCAGTCTTAGTCAAAGATGTTGAGGATCAGGATTCATTAGAATTAGCCTTGATTGAAAATATCCAGCGGCAGGGTTTGAATCATATCGAAGAAGCGCACGCCTTTCAGCACCTGATTGATAAATTCCACGTGACTAAAGAAAAAATTAGCGAAGTCCTGGGGCTGGGCCGGGCTACGATCAACAACACCCTGCGCCTTTTGAATCTTCCGCACGAGGTCCAACAGGAGATGAAGCTAGGCAGGATTTCTTTTGCCCATGGCAGGACGCTCTTAGAGATTGAAGATGCTAACGAACAGCGCCGGCTTACGCAGGAGACGATCTCTAAGGGTTTATCGGTAAGGGAGCTGGAAAATTTAGTCAAGATGCGCCGGCCGAAGATGCCGAAGAAAAAAATCGGCATGGGTGTACGCGAACCATTGGTGGGGGTTTTAGAAGAAGAGCTGCAGCATATCCTGGCTACCAAGGTGCGCATCAGCAAAAGAAAAAAACGCGGGCACATTATGATCGAGTTTTATTCGCAAGAAGAACTGGAAAGGATCATGAACATCTTCAGGGGAGGCGTAAAACAATGAATCAGGCAGTCTTAATTTTGATCAAACCCGACGGGCTGAAGAAGTCTTTGACAGGCAACATCTTGACCCGCCTGTCGGAAACCAAGCTGGAGATCGTCGCGGCAAAGATGGTGCGTGTCTCACGCGAGCTGGCCTGCGAGCACTATAAACACCTCAAAGAAAAGCCGTTCTTCGAGGAGATTATTAAATATCTGCAGGGCGATTTGCATGAGCGCAAAAAGGTCATGGCCCTGGTTTACTGGGGGAAGGACGCGATAACCAAGTGCCGGGATTTGGCGGGCGCGACTAATCCCGAAGAGGCAGACCCGACGTCTATACGCGGCTCTTACGGCCGCATCACCACCAGCGGCGTCTATGAAAACGCCATACATGTTTCTTCTAATCCCGAGGAAGCGGAGAGGGAGATTAAGCTCTGGTTTGAACCCAAAGATATAATCGTGGATTTGTATCCGGTGAAAAATGCCGTAGAAAAAGAATTTAAAAGAAAGGTCTGGTAATGATCCAGAGTATGACCGGTTTCGGAAGCGCGCACGGCAGGGTAATGCCATTCGGTAAAATGACAGTGGAGCTGCGCAGCGCAAACCACAAATTTTTAGAGACTGTCTTTCATCTTCCCGTCGGATTCTTATCGCTGGAAGATAAGATAAAGAAATGCATAGAATCCAAGATTAAGAGGGGGAGGATCACCTGCGCCGTTAATATCGTCGGCGGAGAGGGGTCGGGTGTCGCTATTAATAAAGCGCTGCTCAAAAATTAATCTGGCCGCGGCTTAAAGTTTTGGTGGGAAAATCAGTAAACGAATTAGCCCGCACGCGCGCCAAGGAAGGAAAGGCGCTTTTCGTTTTCCTCAAAAGAAGGGCGCAGGGCTTAAAAGAACAATTGGAGATCATCAAGACAAGGAACAAAAAGATCACCAAGGATAAGCTGTCCGGATTGCAGACTGATGATGAGCGCTGTGCGTTTTTAAAGGACACTAATGTAAGCGAAGAGATCGAGAGGCTGGCGTTTCATATCCGTAATTTCTCCGGAAAGCTGGCTAAGGCCGGAAGCGTGGGTAAGGAGCTGGATTTTATCGCCCAGGAGATGCAGCGGGAAGCCAATACCCTGGCGGCCAAGACGCTGGATACCCAGGTATCTGCGCGCGTAGTGCAGATGAAGAGCCAGATAGAAAAGATCCGCGAGCAAGTGCAGAATATAGAGTGAGAAAACAAGGCAAGGTCTTCGTGATTTCCGGTCCGTCGGGCTCTGGTAAGACTACCCTGCGCGATGCGGTGCTCAAGGAAGGCGCTTTAAAGAAGAGATTTGCCAAATCCGTCTCGTTTACCACCCGGCGTTCGCGCTCGGGAGAAAGGAACGGGAGGGATTATTTTTTTATAACGCTGCCGGAATTTAAGCGCCTGCTTAAGGCCAAGAAAATCCTTGAATGGACGCGCTATTTGGGTTATTATTACGCCACAAACCGGAATTTTGTATCGGGTAAACTGAAAGAAGGCAAGAGTATAATACTCTGCCTGGACTTGAAGGGCGCGGCATGCGTTAAGCGTCTCTTTCCGGCTGACGCGGTCACCATTTTTATCAAGCCGCCGTCATTAAAGGCACTGCATCAGAGGATATCCCGACGCTGTAGCCACACTAAAAAAGAAGAAGTTGCCAGGCGGCTTAAATTGGCCCGGCAAGAAATAAAGCTTGCGCATAAATTTGATCATCGCCTAGTAAATAAGGTTTTGCCGCAAGCGGTGAAAGAACTCAAAGGTATCATTTTAGGCAAACTTAAATAAGACGAGAGAGGGGTAAAGATGGTTTATTTGGGAAGAGAGACATTGCTTGATAAAAGCTGCAACTCGATCTATAAGCTGGTCATTCTGGCGTCCAAAAGGGCGCTGGAAATAGCCGAGGGCCAGCCTAAGCTGGTAGAGGCTAGCTCGACGGTAAAGCCTTCGACCGTTGCGCTTATTGAGATCGCCAGCGGCAAGATCGAATGCAAGATCAGCAAACCTAAGGATTAATCCCGATGGATAAAACAAAAAACATCATTCTCGGCGTCACTGCGAGCATCGCTATTTACAAGGCCTGCGATTTAGTACGCCGGCTGCGCGATGCGGGATATTCCGTGACGGTGGTGATGACCAAAGAGGCGGAAGAGCTGATCAAGCCGATCGTTTTCCAGAGCCTCTCCGGGAATAATGTTTATACGGGCATGTTCTCCGACCCGGAAGAGTGGGAGATAGAGCATGTTTCTTTAGCGGATAGGGCGGATTTAGTCTTAGTTGCCCCGGCTACGGCGAATATCATCGCCAAGGTTACCGCAGGCATCTGCGATGATTTATTGACTTGCATTATTTCTGCCACAAGGGCCCCGGTCCTTCTTGCGCCGGCGATGAATACGAATATGTATCAGAATAAGATCACCCAGAATAACATCAAGGCATTAAAATCACTGGGATATAAATTTGTCGAGCCGAGAGAGGGTAAGCTTGCCTGCGGTAAGTCCGGCATCGGTTGTTTGGCTGAAGTTGAAGATATAGAAAAAAAAGAAAAAAACAGTCTTTGACACTTCGGCTTCGCTCAGTGTCAATGGTGAGCTGAGTCGAACCATTGATATTTTTGGCGCGGTAGCCAAGTGGCAAGGCAGCGGTCTGCAAAACCGCTATTCAGCGGTTCGAATCCGCTCCGCGCCTGAATTTCCCGCTATCTGATGTTGGAAATTCATCCCGAGCCTTAGGCGAGGGATCTAAGGTTAATGTTTCTCCCGTTTCGCAGCTGACTGGTTAGTTAGGGCTGCTCGCGGGATTTCCCTAAATGCGCCTTTGGCGCATATTTGTGCTCAAGGGCAAGTGGTGGAATGGCATACACGACAGACTTAAAATCTGTTGACCGTAAGGTTGTGAGGGTCCGACTCCCTCCTTGCCCATTGATAACAGTTTTCCCTCTCCGCCTTCGGCGGATCGGGATCAATTTTCTAATAATTAAAGCGGGAAAATTGAGGGCTCATAGCTCAGTTGGTTAGAGCGTTGCGTTGACATCGCAAAGGTCTGAGGTCCGAATCCTCATGGGCCCACCAGTTTTATTATAAAAGGAGAGAAGCATGCCCGAAAATGCGCGCGAGTTTGGTCCTTTGCAAAAGCTTATGGATGACCCGGAGATCTCCGAGATCATGGTTAATGGCCCGGAGTACGTATTTATCGAAAAACACGGGAAGAGGACCAAGACCGACGTAAAGTTTGGCAGCGAAGAAGAGGTGTTGAAGCTCATCCAGGGGATGTACAGCCTAAGGGGTAAACGCGTGGACAAAGACGTGCCTTACGCGGATGTCTGCCTTGAAGACGGGACGCGCGTTAATACCATCATCTCTCCGATTTCGCGCTTCGGCATTGCGGTTACTTTCAGGAAATTTTCCAAAGAAATTAATAGTCTGGATGATTTGGTGAAGAAAGGGACTTTAAACCAGAGGGCAGCGGATCTTCTGGTCGCTGCGGTCAAAGGAAAAATAAATATTCTTTTTTCCGGCGGCACAGGCGTCGGGAAGACTACTTTACTGCAGATGCTCTCGCGCTATTTTGCCGGTAATGAAAGAGTCATTACTATCGAAGATGCAGCGGAACTTAAGCTGGATCAGGAGAATGTTATTTCTCTCGAGACCCGGACCCCGGACAGAGACGGCAAAGGCGGGATAAGCCTGCGCGATTTAATCCGCAACGCCCTACGCATGTCGCCTAACCGTATCGTGGTGGGAGAAGTGCGCGGCGCCGAGGCTATTGATATGCTCCAGGCTATGGCAGTAGGGCACACCGGGACTATCGGTATTATCCACGGAAATTCCGCCCGCGATGTCATTGCCCGGCTTGAAACCATGGTGCTTATGTCGGGGATAAATTTGCCGCTCTGGGAGATCAGAAAATTGATCGCCTCTACCGTTAATATGGTAGTGCACATCGAAAAAATGAAAGACGGGGTGCGTCGGGTCACCCATATCACCGAGATCCGCGGTTTGGACCGCGAAGAGATACAATTCAACGACCTCTTTATGTTTGAGACCAAGAAGGTCGAGCCCGATGGCAGTATTATCGGGGAACTGAAGCCGGCGATAAGGTATTTTCCGTTATTCTTCCAGCAGTTCCAGAAGTTGGGGCTCTTAAGCGAGAAAATATTTTCAAATGAATAAAACGGATTTAGATACGTTAAGGCATTCTTGTTCGCACATCATGGCTCAAGCGGTAAAAGAGCTCTGGCCGAAGGCGCGCCTTGGTATCGGCCCGTCAATCGAAGACGGTTTTTACTATGACTTTGACAAAAAAGAGCCGTTTACCGACGAGGATCTGGTAAAGATCGAGAAAAAGATGCGCGAGATCATTGCCAAGAACGAACCTTTTATCCGCGAAGAGCTCCCTAAGGCAGAAGCGCTGAAACTTTTTAAAAAACTTAAAGAGTCCTACAAGGAAGAGCTGATCGCAAATATTCCGGAGGAGACTGTTTCGATATATAAAACCGGCAATGATTTTACTGATCTTTGCCGCGGGCCGCATATAAAGTCCACCGGCGAAGTAAAGGCCTTTAAATTACTCTCCGTCGCCGGCGCGTATTGGCACGGACTCGAGACGAACCCTATGTTGCAGAGGATTTACGCCACTTGTTTTGAAAATCAGAAACAACTTGATGAGTATTTATCGAATCTGGAAGAAGCCAAGAAGCGTGACCACAGAAAATTGGGCCCGGCTTTGGAGCTTTTTGATATTTATCACGAAGAAGCAGGCGCGGGTTTGGTTTTTTATCACCCCAAGGGCGCAATACTGCGTAAAATTATCGAAGATTATGAGAAGGAAGAGCATTTAAGGCGCGGATATCAGCTCGTAATCACCCCGCATATCATGCGGGCCGAGCTCTGGAAGACCTCCGGACACTACGATTATTATAAAGAGAACATGTACACCTTTAAAATCGAAGAGCGGGAGTTTGTTTTAAAGCCGATGAACTGCCCGGGCCATATTTTAATTTACAAATCTAAAATGCATAGCTACAAAGACCTGCCGCTGCGTCTCTTTGAGCTGGGCACGGTCTACCGCCATGAAAAAGCCGGTGTTTTGCACGGGCTTTTACGCGTGCGCGGGTTCACTCAAGATGATGCGCATATTTTTTGCTTACCCGAGCAGCTGCGCGCCGAGATCAAAGGCGTTATAGATT
>JAPLLM010000073.1 GCA_026387555.1 Candidatus Omnitrophota bacterium
AACGATTATCTTAGAACAAGTGAGCTTGCTCCCTTTATAGTTTATTACGACATTACCCTCGGCGCTCACGTCTTTGCTATCCGATAAATACTCGACCTTATCGGCATTTATCACAAGAGGCGATTCCGGGGGTTTCCTGGGCAAGGGCTTAACTTCTTCGGTTGAAGTAATGGTGGGTGTACTTTTGATTTCGTTTTGAGCTAATAAAGGTGAAGAACATGCGATGACAAAGAGAAAAACGAAGAAAAATAGCTTTTCACCTTGGTGCCTACTTACTAACAGGGATTTAGGATTTCGGATTTGCAATTTTATTTAGGTATTTTTTTATAATCTTCGAGAAATCTCTGACGCCTCGGTGATAATGCCATCGCTAACCAAGCTAATGACTTCCGCGCTTACCGGGCCGGGTAATATTGCGCAGATCTCTTTCAATATTTCTTTTGCCGGACGGGCCTCTTTAGCGACCAAACTCGAATTAGTAGTAACCCCGTCGATAACCCCCAGACTCACCGCTTCTTTGATCTCTTTTACGCTAGCCGTATCAATGAATATCTTCATGCGCAACTTTCCATAAACGATATCCCGGCGCCGATCATGCCTGCTTCATTACCGAGCTCTGCTTTGAATACCTTGACCTGCTTTGCCTGCACAGTCATCGCGCGCGCCCTTATTACCTTATTCACTTTATCAAATAAAAACTTCCCGGCATTAGCAATCCCTCCGCCGATGATTATGGCGTCAAGGTTTAACACATTAACCATCCCGGCTAAAGCCAGGCCCAGATGCGCCCCGACTTCATCCCAAATCTTAAGCGCCTTAGCGTTACCGGACTTGGCGAGGTCGCTTAACTCTTCCGGACTGATATCCCTGCGAAACAACCTGCGCCCTAAATCTCTAATCCTGTCATTGCCGATATAGGCCTCGAGGCAGGCGCTACCTCCGCAATTACAATCCGGACCGGTTTCATTTATCGGCAGATGCCCGATTTCGCCGGCTGCGTTATTCGCCCCTCGATAGAGCTTACCGTTGATAATAATACTCCCGCCCACGCCCGTGCCCAAAGTTATGCAAAGAACATTTTTGAAATCTCTCGCCCTGCCTTGCCGGTATTCTGCCAAAGCCATGAGCTTGGCATCGTTATCTATGGAGACCTTCAAATTTAATTTTCTTTCCAGAATATCTTTTAAGCGCACCTCTTTCCAGCCCGGTATGTTAGGGAAAAAATGCACGATGCCCTTATCATGATCCACCGGCCCGGGGAGGCCCAAACCCACACCCGCTATTTCTTTCTTACTTATAGCGTAATCATTCATTATCCGATTTACCGCAGAGACAATGGCACCGATAAGCTCGGCTTTGTCGGAGAATTTACGGGTGCTCAACGATTCTTTATACTTAATGCGGAATTTTGAGTCAAGGAGGGCGATTTTTAGGTTAGTTCCTCCCAAATCAATTCCTATGATGAATTTTTCGCTCATTAGTGAGGTATTTTATCCTAAAACCCTTGCAATTGCAAGAGATAAATCTTTAATCTAATTCCCCAAAAACGCAAACCCTGTTCCTTCCTTTCTCTTTTGCCGCATACAAAGCCTTATCCGCCTTTTCAATCAGATCTTTCGGCCGGCGGGCATCTTCCGGAAAAGCTGAAACACCGATACTTACGGTAATCTGGAGAGATTCGTCATATATGCTTACCGGCTTAGAGATGAACGACGCCCGGATACGTTCCGCCACTATCTTAGCCGCAGGTTTATCGGTTTCGTTCAGGACTATCGAAAGTTCTTCTCCGCCGTAACGGCCGATAAAATCCACCTGGCGTATATTTTCTTTTAAGATCTTGGCTACTTCCCTCAATACCGCATCACCCACCAGATGCCCATAACGGTCGTTATATTCTTTAAAATGATCGATATCAAGCATAAAAAATGAAAAGGCGTGTTTGAATTTCAAAGAACGCTCGACCTCTTCATTTAATCTTTCCATAAAATACCTGCGGGTGTAAGCTTGCGTAAGGTTGTCGGTGATGGCCAACTCCTGGACCTTCTCGTAAAGATAACTTCTCTTGATACCGATAAGCAGCTGGTGGCCAAGGATCTGAAACTTATCTAAATCTTTCTCATTAACGTTATCCGTGATCAAATATCCGACGGTATTCTTATCTATCGTTAACGCAAAAGTTGTATACCCGGGGAAACGACTTAACTCTTCTTCGGATTTGACTAACCTGTAATCTCCCGGCCCGATAAACTTTCCGGCGTAATCTTTAAAGATCTTGAGCATGTTTTCAACGCCTAGCGTCTTGCAGATATCCTTGGTTATATCATACAGGGCCACTACCGCCTCACTATCCTGCCTAAGGCCGGTATTTTCCCGGCTGATAGAATCCAGCTTTTCCCTTTTCTTCTTAAGTTCGTATTCCAGCCATTCAAACTCATGTTTATTTTCCAGCCAGAGAATACGGAGTAACCGGTCAACCGATATTAAAAATACCGCAGTCAAAACAGAAAAAATTATTATGCCGAGCATACGCGGTTTCTCCCTCTTTCTTTTGCCCTATACATGGCATCGTCGGATTTCTTGATCAATCCTTCTGCATCCTGCGCGTCTTCCGGGAATGCCGCCACACCTATAGATATAGTTATCCCTGTCTCCTGGCGGCGCAAGACTATTTTCTCTTTCTCAACCTTTACGCACAGTTCAACGGCAGCCCTTACCGCCTCCTGTTTATTAATCCCCAAGAGGATCACAGAAAACTCCTCTCCGCCGTAACGGCTGATCATAGGATGGAGTTTAGCTAAATTCTCTTTAAGGATACGGCTTAATATCTTTAGAACTTCGTCTCCGGCGCTATGGCCAAACCGGTCATTATATTTCTTAAAATAATCTATATCCACCATCATCAATGAAAACGCGCCTTTAAGCCGCAAGCCCCGCTTTACCTCTTCCTTAAGCGCTTCAAGAAAATACCCTCTAGTGGTGAATGTTGTGAGGCTATCGTGTGTTGCCAGGTCTTCGATCCTTTTATAGAGCTCGCTGCTCTCTAACGCCACAGCCCCCAGATCGCAGATAGTGGACAAAAACCTCAAATCGTCTTGGGAATAAAAATTCGCTTCCGTTTGTTCTAGGCGCATTACCCCGATCAGCCCCTGATCAGTCACGAGCGGTGCGCTAATCAAAGAACCTACCTGTCTCTTCTCGTACTCCTTCGCCCTACCTGTATCGAAACGGTAATCCTTAGAAACATCTTCCACGAATAAGGGCGCTGTGTGACGCAGGACCCAGCTGTCAAAAATGTCTCCCTCTTTAGCTTTAATGACCATTCCCCTATTTTCTTTTTTTACCTTAAAAAGGCTCAACCTTTGGGACTGCTTATCCACAAGATATAAAAGACAAGCCCCTCTGTTTTCTGCAATAAGCGAAAAAGCCGCGTTAATAAGTTTATCCGCGGCTCCAACCTGATCAAACTCCTTATTTATCCCTTCGATTAGTTTCTTTAAGCTCTGATAACGATTTTTCCTTGCCTCCTGCGCTGATTTAACGCGACCTTCCCGCGTAATCTGTTCGCTTAGGACATTAACCTTCTCTTGCAGCTGTTGGATTTTATAATCAAACTCATACTTCTTAGCCAGATGCCTGCGTATAATAAAAACAATAGCGGCTAGATTGAGGACAATAAAAAGAATGATTGTATGGATTTTAAATAATGGATGGAATGATACTGCTGGTTGAGCCATAAAATCTCTTAAGTCCTAAGGCGGGTGAGAGATTTATTAAACGATCGTCTCTTCGGTAGCTTTATCGAAGAAGTGAACCTTGCTCATATCAAAAACGACATCCATATCCTGATTGACTTTAGGCTTGTCGTGCGCGCCGACGCGGGCGATAAAGGTGTGCTTTCCGGTATTTAAATAGAGATAGACCTCCGAACCCAAGGGTTCATAGACTTCGCAATTCACCCTGACGACATTCTCCGGAGGGGCAAGTGATACAAATAACTTATCGTAAACATCTTCCGAACGTATACCGAAGATTATCTCTTTGCCGACATAGGGCGCTATCCGGGGATACATATCATCGACGACCTTTACCCTGATCTTGCCCTCGTCAAAATATATACGGTTCTCTTTCTTGATTATAG
>JAPLLM010000062.1 GCA_026387555.1 Candidatus Omnitrophota bacterium
TACAGATCTTAGTCGAAAAATGCACGGGTTGTACGCTCTGCCTTAAAACCTGCCCTTTTGACGCAATACGCATTATCGACAAGAAGGCAGTGATTGATTTGAACAAATGTACGCTCTGCGGCGCATGCGTAACCGCCTGTAAATTCAAAGCGATATTACTTGATAAGAACACTACCTGCGAATTACCATCTAATTTAAAAGATTACAAAGGTATCTGGGTTTTTATTGAGCAGAAGAACGGAAAGGTTCAGTCGGTTTCATACGAACTTTTAGGTAAGGCCCACGAATTAAGTAAGAAGCTTAATTGCGAAGTAAGCGGGGTATTGATCGGAAATAAGATGGAAGACCAGCTTAACGAGTTGTTTTTCCGCGGCGCGGATAATATTTATTTGGTGGAAGCCCCGGAACTGGCTAATTTTCAGGATGAACCTTATACCAATATCCTCGTAGAATTAATTAAGAAGTATAAGCCTGAAATCGTCCTCTGCGGTGCAAGCGCCATAGGCCGCTCTTTGATCTCGCGCGTGGCTATCAATATTAAAGCCGGGCTTACCGCGGACTGCACCGGACTGGATATCGATCCGGATAAAAAGATTTTACTTCAGACCCGTCCGGCTTTCGGCGGGAACATCATGGCTACGATCATTTCCCCGAATTACCGGCCGCAGATGGCGACAGTCCGCCATAAAGTATTCGCGCCGATGGATGCGGTTAAATCGAGAAAAGGTAAAGTGATCAGGGAGAGTTTTGACAGCCGTCTTTATTTCTCGCGCACTAAACTTATAGATATTATCGAAGAGATAGAATCGACCGTGAATCTTGCTGAAGCGGATATTATCGTCTCCGGCGGACGCGGGATGGGTAGCCCCGAAAACTTCGCGCTCATCAAAGAACTCGCTCAAGTCCTAGGTGCAGCCGTAGGTTCATCGCGCGCAGCAGTTGACGCGGGCTGGATGCCTTATTCGCATCAGGTAGGCCAAACCGGACGCACTGTCGCGCCTAAGATCTACATTGCCTGCGGCATATCCGGCCAAATCCAGCATCTTGTCGGTATGCAATCCTCAAAGATCATTATCGCAATCAATAAAGACCCCGAAGCCCCGATATTTAGAGTCGCTACATACGGGATAGTATGGGACCTCTTCCAAATCATCCCCGCGTTGACCAGGAAATTCAAAGAAGTCTTAAGAAAATAATACTCCCTAAGAAAGCGCTTTCAAAATAATTTCAATTTAGCCTTGAAATACTGCTTTAAATATGGCAGGATTGAGTAGGAAAGTAATTAATTGAAAGCGAAGGGGTTATGAAAGACGACTCGAATTATACCGAAAAAAGAGCGTTTTCAAGATACCCTGTAAGCATTCCCACCGGGTATCTCGAACCGTATTCCCGCACGGAATCTCCCTCTTTTACCCACGATATAAGCGAAGAAGGTTTATGTATCGTCAGCGACAAGCCCATGTTAAGTGATTCCTATGTCGATATTTATTTGCGGCTTAATGATGACGGCCGTAAGATCCATCGTCGGGGAAGAATTGCCTGGACGCGCATGATCGAACCGGGAAAGTATTACAATGGCGTGCACATCGAAGACGAACCCCTGGATTCAATTGACCTGGTCCTACGCACAATCAAATCGCAACGAAATTACTAATCTCTCCAGAACACCTTGTACCCCAATAGTTTATAATAACGTGTTTTAAGTAATATTAGCCTATAATCATACTGTTTAGCAGCTTATCATACCATTATGATGGGATATGTCAAAGAATGTAAACATTTTCCTTGACAAAATCCCTTTTTTTGTTTATAATTCTTTTAGCTGTAATTTATTTAAGGAGGCAAATTTATGAATGCAAGCGGATTGATGACTATCGACGAATTATCGATATACCTTAAAGTTACCCGCCGGACTATCTATGACTGGTTAAAACATAATAAAATACCGGCGCTTAAACTTGTGGGGCAGTGGCGTTTTAAAAGAGATAAAATTGATGCCTGGCTGGATAATCAATCACAACCACATTAGGAGGATTCATAAATGTATTTTAAAAAACTCGAACTCGTAGGCTTTAAATCATTCTGCGATA
>JAPLLM010000012.1 GCA_026387555.1 Candidatus Omnitrophota bacterium
CGTGGTTGCGGGGATGGAGGGGGCGTTGGCGAGTTTAGTAAGCGGGATGGTGAGTGTCCCTGTGGTCGCGGTGCCTACGAGCTGCGGATATGGCGCAAGTTTTTCCGGGCTCTCTGCGCTTTTAACCATGCTTAACGGTTGTTCCCCGGGTGTTGCGGTAGTAAACATCGATAACGGATTCGGAGCGGGGTATCTGGCAAGTTTGATCAACAGATGAAAGTTAGTTTAAAGGAAGCGGTCAAGTTTCACGGCCATCTCGGGCCATATTTGGTATTGGGGCTTAGGGCCGGAGAGATGGCTTTAAGGAAGCTGGGTTGCAAGAAATATTTCGGGTTAGAGGTTAAGGTTTACGGCGCTATTAAAAAGCCAAAGTCGTGTTTTATCGACGGCTTGCAGCTTTCCACCGGAGCGACTTACGGAAAAGGGAATATTCAGAAATACAAAGGTAACTCTGTCCGGGCTGAATTTAAAAACCGGATGAACGATAAGAAATTCGCTATTCTTTTTAATAAAGGCTTGATCAAGCAATTAGAGGAAGCAGGGACGCATGATGAATGCGAGAGATTAGCAAGGAAATTATACAGTGTTAACCTATCCAAAATCTTTCAAACAACTTAGGAGAAGATAATGGCTTTATCCGGACTGGATATCTACAAGTTATTACCCAAAACAAATTGCAAGGAATGCGGTTTTGCCACTTGTCTGGCTTTTGCCATGCAGCTGGCTAAGAAGGCGGTTACGATAGATAAATGCCCGCATATAAGCGCGCAGGCCAAGGAGATACTTGAGGCGCAGGCCCAGCCGCCGATCAAACTGATTACAATAGGTTCGGGAGACGCAAGGCTTGAAATCGGCAATGAGTCGGTAATGTTCAGGCACGAAGAAAAATTCCACCGTCCGTGCGGGATAGGGTTTATTGTCGAGGATTGTTTAAATGACGCTGAAATCAAAGTCCGCGTGGAGAAAATAAATAAACTAAGATTCGAACGCGTGGGTCAGGAATTAAACGTAAATCTGGTGGCGATCAGGCAAATATCGTCTTCGGAGAGGTTTATCGAAGCGCTGAAAATCGTAGCTGATAATACCGCGCTCGGGTTGGTCTTGATGAGCAATGACGCGCAGGCATTAACTAAGGCTCTGGAGATTACCAAGGGTAAGAATCCGTTGGTATATGCCGCGACTAAAGAGAATGCGGCTGTATTGGGCAAGCTTTGCGCCGAACATAAAATTCCGCTTGTAGCTAAGGCTTCCGATTTGGAAAGTGTAGCTACTCTGATCAAGGAAATTGCCGGAATGGGCGCAGATAATCTGGTTATCGATACAGGCAAGAAATCCGTTGCCGAAAAGCTTTGGGATTTGACCCAGATAAGAAGATTGGCTTTGAAGAAATCGAATCGCGCCTTAGGTTATCCGGTATTAAACATAGCCGAAAGCAGTGATATCTATACCGAGGCAATGGAGGCAGCAACTTATATCGCTAAATACGCAGGCATCGTGCTTTTGAAGAATATCGAATCCTGGGAGACCTTGTCGCTTCTGACTTTGCGCCAGAATATTTATACCGATCCGCAGAAACCTTTGCAGATCGAGCCTAAGATCTATCCTGTCGGGCAGGTGAGCGATAAATCTCCTGTGTTGGTCACTACAAACTTCTCGTTGACCTACTATACGGTATTGGGTGAAGTTGAGGCGAGTAAGATTCCGTCCTATATTATAAGTGTGGATACGGAAGGGATGTCTGTCTTGACTGCGTGGGCCGCGGAAAAATTCACCCCCGAGAAGATCGCGGATACCCTGAATAAATTCGGAGTGGCTACCGTGGTATCGCATAAACAGCTGATCATCCCCGGATATGTGGCGGTGATGAGCGGGAATTTAGAGGAACAGTCCGGCTACAAGATCATCGTCGGTCCCAAAGAAGCCGCAGGTTTGCCGAGCTTCCTTAAAAACTTATAAGAGTGGATAAATTCAAAGTAACTTTCTTTCCTGAAAATAAAACAATAGAGGTTGTTAAGGATACTACGATTTTATCCGCGGCGATCTCCGCCGGGGTCTCCATTAATTCCGCTTGCGGCGGGGACGGGGTTTGCGGGAAGTGTAAAGTAAAGATAAAATCAGGCAAGGCTGAGCAAATCCACCTTGCCTGCCAGTCGCCGGTACACAGCGATTTGGAGGTTGAGGTACCCCCCGAATCCAGGTTAGACGAGAAAGTCATTGAATTAAAAGATCTCTATTCTGCCTCCGAGGATATTGACGCGTCTAAGGCATTAAAAGACCAGGCTTTTAAGCATTCTCCTCTGTCTGCTAAATTTTTCCTTAAACTTCCCAAACCGAATCTTGATGACTCAATAAGCGATTTAGAGAGGCTCTACCGGGAATTGCGCAAACTTCAGAGTTTTCCCGTGATGCAGACCGGGCTTACTAATATAAGGCAGTTAGGCGAATTACTGCGCGATTCAGATTGGCAGGTCACCGTTACTTTGGGCAAGAGAAACGATACCGTCGA
>JAPLLM010000032.1:0-1806 GCA_026387555.1 Candidatus Omnitrophota bacterium
TGGCAGGACCTGCAAAACTTGGAAATTTCCAACCTGTCCTGATGCAACTTTTTATTCTTTGTCGTCGTGTAATTTCTATTTTTGCAAACCGTACACTCTAAAGTTATAGTTTCTCTTGTGCTTGCCATATTTTTAAATTTAAGCTGGAAACGGGAATCGAACCCGTGACCCCGTCCTTACCAAGGACGTGCTCTACCAACTGAGCTACTCCAGCAAAGGTCTCTTTCTCCGTCGGTAAAAACAGCTCCCTGTGAACAAACAAAACCCACCCATTAAAAGAATTCTCTAAAAAATTCTTTTTCGCTTCTAAATTATTGCATCACCTAGTATTTAGGAGATTACGTAGAAAAAGAAATATACACTATAAGGAGGGATTTGTCAAGGTTTTTTTCGCTTTTTTTCAAATATTTGCTAAGCTTGCGAAATTATCTAACGTTAGCCTCTCCGGCCGCACGTTAAGGTCAAGCCCGTTTTCAGTCAGTATCGCGTCCAGGGCGTCTCTATTCATCAAACCCTGAAGGCTGTTTCTTAAGGTTTTCCTGCGCTTATTAAAAGCGGCACGGATGATCTTAAAAAGCCTCTCTTCTTTCTTTACCTTGACTGGAGGCGACCCCCTGACCTTAAGCCTTATAAACGCAGAGTCTACTTTAGGGACGGGGTTAAAACATCCGCGGCTTATAATGAATTTGATTTCAGGCTCAAAATAATACTGCACAAAACAGCTGAATGAACCGTAATCTTTTGTCCCCGGCTTTGCTACGATGCGGTTCGCAAATTCTTTCTGAACAGTAAGGAAAGCCAAATCGATTTTATTCCTGTATTTTGCAATGTGCCCGATTATCGGGCTGGAAATATAATACGGTATATTGCCGATAACCTTGATCCGTTTTTCTTTGATACCCTTGTTTAAATCAAACTTAAGTATATCTTTATGGATCAATTTTATGTTTTTATACTCGGCAAATTGCTCTTTAAGGTAGGGGATCAATCGGGTATCCAACTCCAAGGCATAAACCTTGCGCGATTTATCAGCTATAACCAAAGTCATCTCCCCTTTACCGGAGCCGATTTCAAGGACAACATCCGTCGAAGATAGGCCGCAAGAAGCAATAATCTTATTGCGTATATTTTTATCGGTGAGAAAATTCTGGCCTAGTCTTTTTTTAGGTTGGAGGCGCATTTTATAGCCAATTTTATGGCTTCTATCAGCGAATCAGGGCAGGCGCGCTCGGGCCGGGCAGCAATATCAAAAGCCGTTCCGTGTAAAGGTGAAGTCCGCACAAAAGGCAATCCAAGCGTAAGATTCACTCCGGAATTATTCCCGGTAAGTTTTAAAGGAATAAGCGCCTGGTCATGATACATCGCCATAACGCAATCATAATCTTTGGCGTAGGCCTTTGAAATGGCTACGTCCGCCGATAGCGGGCCGTCGATAGAAATACGGAGTTCTTTCTTGATCTTTTTAATGGCCGGCCTGATCAATTCCAACTCTTCCTTACCGATTATCCCGTTATCGGAGGCGTGAGGATTAAGCCCGCAAAAGACCAGGCGCGGCCTAATAATAGCGAATAATTTTCGTAGGCCTGATAGAGTAACGCGGGCATTATCAAAAATCATCTTTGAACTTAAAACTCCGGGGACTTCCTTTAAAGGGATATGGCGGGTTATCAAACTAAACTTCAATTCTTGGTTTAAAAGCATCATCACATAGCTTTTAACTTTGAAAGAACGCGCCAGATATTCGGTATGACCTTGGAATCTGATTCCGGCAAGATTAATCGCTTCTTTGGATACCGGACAAGTGAC
>JAPLLM010000032.1:1860-7882 GCA_026387555.1 Candidatus Omnitrophota bacterium
AGTGACTAAACAATCGATCTTTTTGTCTTTGATTAAGCTGATGGCGTTATCAAGGTACTGCAAGGAAGCTAATCCTGCGGCGGGAGAAACCCTTCCCACGGGGAACTTCTTACGGTCGAACTTATCCAAACTGCCAATGATCACAAAGTCAGCTGAATTTTTAAGCTTATTTATAGCTTTTTCGGTTATGATCGGGCCGATACCGGCCGGGTCGCCAACGGTAATGCCGACTCTAATTTTGGATGATCTTAATGTAGGATTTCTTTTTGAGCTCATCTAACCACTTATTCAATTCGCTTTGCATCTTTTGTTCCGAAAGAAATGTCTGTATCTTATCCTGCGCTTCCGTCAATGTCGGCTTGCGAGGCGGGATCAGGTCATCGAGCTTAAATACATAGTACTGCTCGTCTATTTTAACAGGATCAGATACCTCACCTACCCCCAGCTTAAAGACTACCTTCTCTATATCCGTTCTTAAGGCCTCCCCCTGCTTGACCTCCAATTTGTTTATAGTCACCGGATATCTTAAGATCAAGTCGTCGAGTTTCTGGCCGGCCTTAAGGCTGTAAGAGAACGTATCTGCCTGATCCTGATTCTCCAGGGTAATCGCGCTGATCATTCTCACCTCCGGGGTCAGAATATCGTTAGGGTGACCATTATAGTAGGCTGTCACCTCTTCAGGCCTTACCACAACCTTACTCTTTACCTTTATTTCGATAATACCGAACATCAAAAACTGATCCCGGAATTTATCCTCAAGATCAGCCTGGACTATGCCCTGACGGGCAATGTCTTTCTGAAATTCAATATCCGAACCGTAGCGCTTCTTTATTTCGTTGATCTTCGCCTTGACCCGGGATTCGTCGGGCTTAAACCCCATCTTCTTGGCTTCCTGCAGAATAAGCCTGTCTTCGATAAGCTTATTCATAAGATCCGGCTTGGCAGCGGCGACTTGTTTCTCCAATTCTTTACCTTCATATTGCCGGGCCAGCTGCATGCGCAAGAAATTAAGAAAATCGCTTAAATCTTTTTGAGTAATGATATCGTTATTGACTACGGCGACGATCTTGTCCTGGGCAAAAAGCAGCCTTAAACTGTAAGCATTAAGCTGCAAGCTCAATATAATAAGTAAAAATAAAAAACATTTAATGACCCTACGCATTCAAGACCCCTGCTTTCTGAAAACCGCTTACCGCTTCCTTCAGCAACCTGCAATAAAGATCGAATCCGACTGCGGCGATAAATCCGTGCTGTTCTATTCCTAAAAGATTCCCCGCCCCGCGGATCTCCAGATCTTCCATGGCAATATTAAAACCTGCCCCGAGCTGGGAATATTCCTGTATAGCTAACAGCCTCTTCTTAGCATCACCCTCAAGAAGATCCTTATCCCTAACCATAAAATAGGCGTAGGCCGGACGGTCAAATCTTCCGACCCTCCCTCGCAATTGATGTAAATCCGATAGGCCGAAAGAGTCGGCGTTGTTTACGATAATCGTGTTGACGTTGGGGATATCAATGCCTGATTCAATGATCATGGTACAGACCAGGCAGTCGATATTGCCTTTTAAGAACTCCACCATTACCCCTTCCAGTTGTTTAGGGTGCATCTGCCCGTGGGCAACCCCTATACCTTAATTATATCTTCGACGCGATTGTGCAGGAAAAACGCCTGGCCTTTACGGTTGATCTCTTTTGAAATCGATTGACGGATTAGGTCTTCGTCATATTCTACCACAACAGTCTTAATAGGCAACCTATTTTGAGGCGGAGTATTAATAACCGAGAGATCCTTAGCGCCCATTAAGCTCATGTACAGCGTACGCGGTATGGGTGTAGCAGTAAGGGTAAGAAGATCCGTAGTAAGCCTTAAAATTTTCAGTTTCTCTTTATGTTTTACTCCGAAGCGCTGCTCCTCATCTATGATAACCAGCCCCAGGTCCTTAAAAAGCACATCGTCAGAAAGCATGCGGTGTGTTCCTATGGTAATATCGACCGAGCCATCCGATATTCCTTTAATTATACTCTTTTGTTCGGAGTCGGTCTTAAAACGACAAATGCACATTGACAGGGTAATCCTTAAGGCGCAGCGAGAAATTAGTGAAGTGCTGTTCGGCGAGGATCGTGGTCGGAACTAAGTACGCCACCTGTTTGTTGTCCATTACCGCCTTGAAGGCTGCGCGCATAGCGACTTCTGTCTTGCCGTATCCCACGTCGCCGCACAAAAGCCTGTCCATGGGTTTTCCCGATTCCATATCAAGCCTCACTTCTTCCATGGCTTTGGCCTGATCAGGAGTCTCCGTATATGGGAACGTCTTTTCGAATTCTTTCTGCCATTCAGTATCAAGGGAATATTTGAAACCCTGCGAGCTTAAGCGAGCGGCCTGCAGCGCTAAAAGCTCCCAGGCCATCTTCTGAATCCCCTTCCTGGTCCGCTCCTTTATCCCCTGCCATTCTTTTGAACCCAGGCGGAATAGTTTAGGCCGGCGCGCCTGAAAAGCGATATACTTCTGCACCAGGTGCATATTGTCAACCGGCACATAAAGCTTCTCCTGCCGGTCATACTCAATTACCAAATGGTCCCTGGACTTACCCTGGATCCTGATCTTCTCAAGACCGAGAAACCTGCCGATGCCGTACTGATTATGCACTACATAATCCCCGGCTTTTAAATCGACAAAATTGGAAAGCGGAAATTCTTCGGTAAATGCAACCGTCCTGCTTACCCCTGCCTTCTTCACCGGTAGGACGATCACCATATTATGTTCCCAGAGAGGCTGGCCGTTCTGGGGATTAAAAGCTTTTATATAGGTAAGGAGATCGTTATCTAATTCTATGCGGATGGGGAGTTCAAACGAAAAGGGAAAGATGTCGATGATCCCGCCGCGGCGTGAAAAATCACCTTCAGCGGAAACACTCTCCTGCCTCTTGTATCCGAAGTCAACCAGGCTCGAGAGAATCCGCTCCGGATCTACGGATTGATCTTTGTAGAGTTTTAGCGATTTGAACATTACCCTTTGCTTAAGGCGTCCTTCTTACTTAAAGCAAGGACCAATGGGGAAGCGATGTAAACCGTGGAATATACACCGGAGATGAACCCGACGAGCAAAGTAAAGGCAAAATTACTTAAGACCTCTCCGCCGTAAACCATTATGGAAATGACCACCAGCAAAGTGACCCCGGAAGTAAGGATGGTCCTGCCCAGTGTCTGGTTCACGCTTAGGTTGATCAATTCATAGAGAGAAAGTTTGCGGTAGAGCCTGGTATTTTCGCGCACGCGGTCGTAAATTACGATAGTATCATTAATAGAATAACCGGCAATGGTCAGGAACGCCGTAACACTAAGCAGGTCTACCGGCCTGCCGGTGACAACCAGAGCACCGAGTGCTACTAAAACGTCATGGAATAAAGCTACGACGCCGGCGACCGCGAAATTAAAATGCTTAAATCTGATAGCAACATATATAAGTATACCGACCATAGCCCATAATAAGGCATATATAGCCTTAGACTGCAAGTGCTTACCCGCGATCGGACCGACCCGCTCGATCCTTAGAACCTGGATATCGTCATTTGCGAATTTTTCCTTAAGCTTAGCGGTTAAAATCTGATTTTTATCTTCCGCAGACCTGATCACGACCACCTTAGGATTATCCCTGAACTGCTGTATGGCAGCATCTCCCAGGCCGATATCTTTTAAGACCTGGCGCACCTCATCAACGGAGGGCGCGTTCTTAAAACTGTATTCCTGCAACTGGCCGCCGGAAAAATCAATACCGTAGACATCCTTTCCCTTCTTAAAGAATGTGGCCAACCCTATGACGATCACAATAAGGGAAATGGCGTAAAATATCTTGCGCTTTCCGATGAAATCAAGTTTTGTCTCTTTAAACAAACGCAGCATTGGGAGGGAGTTTTTTAACAATCCCATTCCCAGCAAAATTTCGAAAATAACCCGCGTGACTACGACTGCGGTAAACATACTGGCCAAGAGACCGATGGTCAATGTGACCGCAAAACCCTTGATCGCTCCCGTACCGAATTGAAAGAGTAATACTGCAGCGATTAAGGTAGTCACATTAGAATCAAAAATCGCGCTGAATGCCCGGCTATAGCCGTTAGTGATAGCGCTGCGCAGGCTCTTTCCCGCATCCAGCTCTTCTCTTATGCGCTCATTGATCAGGACATTGGCATCTACCGCCATACCCAAAGAGAGCACGATACCTGCGATACCCGGTAAAGTCAGAGTAGCGACCGAAGCCCCGAATACATACGGGAGCATCCCCAACCCGCCCAATATCATCAAACAGTTCAACAAAAGTGCGATATCCGCGATGACTCCGGCCAAGAGATAATACAAAGCCATAAAAAGAAAAACCAGTATTATTCCGACGATAGTAGCCTTGATACCCGCGTTTATAGAATCCTGGCCCAATAACGGCCCGATAGTCCTCTCTTCTTCGACCGTGATCGGCGCCGGGAGCGCGCCGTATTTCAATACCTTGGAGAGGTCCAGCGCCTGATCATAAGTAAATCTGCCGCTTATCTGCGCTTCGCCGGAAGGAATGGCTTCTCTTATGTTCGGAGCGGAGTGGACCTTACCGTCTAAGACTATACCCAGCCGCCTGCCGACATTAGCCGCGGTGAGCTCGCCGAATTTTTTGGCGCCTTCCGGATTAAAGCGCAAAGAAACCGCCTGATTACCGAACTCTCCGGTATTAGGATCGACAAAGGCATCGCTTAAAGATTCACCGGTCAAAACCGCATTCTTTTCCAGAAGCACCGGCTCCCCGGAACCTCTCTCATCTTCTTTGATATATTTTAGCTCATAGCCTTCAGGGACCGTACCGGCTATAGCGGCTTTTAGTTTTTCCTGATCATTGGAGACCAGTTTAAATTCCAGAAGCCCGGTCTGTCCGATCTTACTTAAAGCCCGCTCTCTGTCGGTGACTCCGGGGAGTTGGACTACAATCTCATCCTCACCCTGCTTGATGATCACGGGTTCGCTCACCCCGAGGTCATCTATTCTGCTGCGGATCTTTTCAATGGAAATATCGGTAACGCTCTCCTTATCTTTATCGGCAAGCTTTGAGGTGTCTACCTTTAAAAGCAGGTTCATCCCGCCCTGAAGGTCAAGACCGAGGTTTATCCTTTTCTTTAAAGGAAAGGCATAAAACGCAAAAATACCGATAATAAGTAAAATAAAAATAGACTTATAGATTACCTTTTTTTCCATTGATTACTCCTCTTAGCTGCCTGCCTGTACCTGCGGCCGTTTAATATAAGCGACGGAACTCTTCTCTATTTCCATCTTTACGTTTTCGTCTATACGCACGATCACGGTTTTATCTTTAACGTTGATGACTGTGCCGTGGATTCCTCCTGAAGTCACGATCTCATCGTTCTTGGCAATACCTTCAAGCATCTTCTTATGCTCATGCTGTTGTTTTTTCTGCGGCCGGATAAGCATAAAATAGAAAATCACAAAAATCAAAACTAACGGTACTAAATTCATTATCGGATTTGGTTGTCCGGTAGACATTTTTCTCTCCTTTGATTACCTTTTTAACAAAGTCTTTATGGTGGCTGACGGTTGAGCGCCCTTCTTGATCCAGGCCTCGATTTTTTCTTTATTTATCTTTGCCTCTCCTGTGACCGGGCTGTAATAACCCAATTCCTCAAGAAATCTTGAGTCGCGCCCTTTTCTTTCGTCAAATACGGTAACCCTGAAATGCGGCTTGCCGCTCGGGTTCTTTCCAATACGCCTTAAACGGATATGCACTGCCATTGTATTACTCCTCCTTTAGTTATTAATCGCCTCTATTAAAGCCTTAGCCTTGTTGACTGTTTCGCGATACTCTTTTGCCGGGATAGAATCGGCCACGATACCACCCCCGGCCTGAATATAAGCCGTATCTCCTTTGATAAGTATGGTCCTTATGGTAATACAGGTATCCATATTGTGCGAAAAACTAAAATATCCGACGCAACCGGCATACGGACCCCTGCGCACATTCTCCAATTC
>JAPLLM010000100.1 GCA_026387555.1 Candidatus Omnitrophota bacterium
CGCAAAGGAGAGGCTCTCAATAAAGAAAATAAGGCCCGGGGATAAAATAATCCTGACCGGGGATATCGGCCGTAATGGTTTAGCGGTCCTGACGAAAAGAGAGGATTTGGATTTGGGATTAGGGATTACCAGCGACTGCGCTCCCCTTAGCAATATGCTTACTCCGGTACTTATTAGGGCGTCCGGAATAAGATTTATGCGCGATCCTACGCGCGGAGGATTGGCTACGACTTTAAATGAGATAGCCGAGGCCTCCGGATTAGGGATCAGCATTGATGAAAAAAGCATACCGGTTTCGCAAAAGGTAAGGGCTGCCGGAGAACTGCTGGGCATAGACCCTTTATATGTTGCTTGCGAAGGCCGCGCAGTGATCGTTGCCGGAGCTAAAGAGGAAAAGAATATTCTGGCGGCGCTGAGAAGGCATCCATTGGGAAGAATGAGTCGCAGCGTCGGAGAAATAACCTCCGGCTCCAAAGGAAGAGTAATATTAAAGACTATATTCGGGACAGAACGCTTAGTTGATATGCTCGCAAGCGACCCGCTACCGAGGATATGTTAAAATGAAAAACGCAAGAATGCATAGAAGGTTTCCCCGCGACTGGCTGGGTAGGGACGATCTATACCTTACGCAGATCATCGCCAAGGAGTCAGAGCTACAGGTCTTTACTAATAAAAAGGCCGACAAGCGCCACATCGAAGAAAAGATACGGAACTTACGCATTGATATCGAAAATTACATTGAGAGGGATCGCATGTTCCTTATCAGCCTTAAACCGGTAGAGATATTTAAAGATGCCCCGCAAATCGTAAAAGATATGGCCTGTTTTGCCAAGGCTATTAATGCCGGCCCGATGACTGCCCTCGCCGGGGCTATCGCCGAATCCCTGGGCAGAGGGTTACTCAAGGATGGGTTTAAAGATGTAGTCGTGCAGAACGGCTCGAGCATTTTTATCAAATCCAGAAAGTCGCTGGCGATAAATTTTTACACCGGACGCTCCAAGATATGGAGCAAATTAAGATTAATAATAAAACCTAAAGATACACCCCTGGGCCTGGCAATACAGACCGCAACCCATTCGCAGGATATCGCCTTTGGCTGCGCCGATAATGTGGTAGTGCTTGCTAAAAATACTGGCCTGGCCCTTGGAGTAGCGGTATGCGCATCTAACCGGATTAACTCCAAATCTGACCTGCAAAGGGCGCTGGATTTCGCCCGCGGGGTCAAAGAAGTCAAAGGTATCGCGATAATTTTAAAAAATAATCTGGTAAGTTGGGGAAAAATAGAAACTTCTTCGTAATTCAGGCATTTCCCGTCGATAAAATCACTCCCGCATAATACCCGAAATTTCAAAAAAACCTTGACAATACCTATATATTGTGGAAAAATATTATTGTAATTACAATATTTTGTGCAAAATTTTCGGAGGCGTTTAGAATAAATTGGAAAATAAGGATATCCGCAGGGCTCTTTCAAGGCAACAAGAGCCCTTTTTTATTTATAATCTATGAAAAAAGTTGGATTAACTTACGATTTAAAGACAGATTACCAGTTTAAGCCGGGGGACCCGCCGGACGCCAACGCCGAATTCGACCATATCTCCACGATAGACGTGATCGCGAATGCCATCGAGGCGAACGGTTTTGGCGGGGAACGTATCGGAAATGCCTCGGATCTGTTGGAGAGGTTGAATTCGCTTAAAGTAGACATTGTCTTTAATATCTCCGAAGGCCACACGCTGGGCAGAAACCGCGAATCGCAGGTGCCTATACTTTTGGAGATGGCCGGTATTCCTTTCGTGGGCTCCGATGCCCTTACCCTGGGTCTTACTCTGGATAAGGTCATGGCTAAGAAAGTTTTTATCGCCGAGGGTATCCCGACGCCGAAATTCATGGAAGTTGATTCCAGCGCGAAGCTCGCCGATTTAGATCATCTAAAATTCCCTATGATCGTTAAGCCGCGTTTTGAAGGCTCATCTAAAGGCTTAAGCGATAACTCCCGCGTTGCCAATAGCCAGGAGCTGGAGCGCCAGGTTGACCTGATTACTAAAGCCTACAAGCAGCCGGCCTTGATCGAGGAATTCATCACCGGTCAGGAATTTACCGTAGCCATCGTCGGGAATGACCCCGCGCAAGTTTTACCCGTAGTACAGGTAAAGATCGACGGAAGCCTGGATTTGGACGAAAAATTCTATACCTTCGCGCGCATCACTTCCGATAGATTAGAGTATGTCTGCCCCGCGCCGATAAGCGCGAAACTGACTAAGCAGATGCAGGATTACGCCTTAATGGTTTATAAAGCGGTAGACTCGCTTGACTTCGGAAGAGTAGACTTCCGCGTCGATAAAGCGGGCAATCCTTTTGTTTTAGAGATCAATCCGCTTCCTTCATTATCGACGGAAGACGTTTTTATGCTTATATCCAAAGTCCAGGGGATCACCTATGAACAGATGATCGGTAATATCCTTAACAGCGCTTTAAAAAGATACAACATAAAATGAAAGTAGCCTTGACCTATAATTTAAAAAAGAAAGACGAAAATAAGCCTGCGGATTATTTTTCGGAGTGCGACTCCGAGCAGACCATTAACGCGATAATGGGGGCGTTAGAAAAGCGCGGGCATATCGTAGAAGCGGTGGATATGGGACGTCCTGATTTGGTTTCGTTTTTCCGTAAGAGCCAGGTGGATATGGTCTTTAATATCGCGGAGGGTGAGCGCGGCAAGTTCCGCGAGTCGCAGATGCCGGCCATACTTGATTATCTGGATATCCCTTATACCGGGTCAAAGACCTTTTCGTTGGCGTTGGCAATGAATAAGACTACTACCAAGAAAATATTGAAGGCGGAAAATATCCCTACTCCGGATTTCCAGCTTTTTTCAAAAGACGGGGAAGAGCTTAACCCCGAATTAAAATTTCCCCTGATCGTAAAACCTAATTGCGAAGGCTCGGCTAAGGGGATTAATAAATCAAACGTGGTAAGGAATAAAGAAGGGCTTTATGCCAAGGTCAGGGAGATCATCGATTTATACCGCCAGGAAGCGCTCGTAGAAGAGTTCATCGAAGGAAGGGAACTTACCGTCGGTATTTTAGAGAACGGCAAAGTCGAGATCCTCCCTATACTCGAGATCGATTTCTCAAATTGTAAAGATAGCGGCGAATATTTTTATTCCTGGAGGATGAAAGAATTCCAAGGCAACCGCGAATTAGGGCTGGTCCCGACCTTTCATTGCCCGGCGCGCCTGGATAAGGAAACCGAGGAGCGGGTGAAAGATGTGGCGTTTAAAACGCATCGCGCCGTAGGCTGCCTCGATATATCGCGCACCGATATACGACTGGATAAATTTAATGTGCCTTACGTTTTGGAGATAAACCCTCTTCCGGGTTTAGACCCGAAGGAATCTAATTTTCCGCTTATGGCATATGCGGCAGGGATGAATTACGAAGACCTTATCGAAGCGATATTATTGAGCGCTCACGAAAGAGAGAGGTTAAATTGAGTAACCCTACTTTAACCGAGAATCAGAAGACGCAAGCCGAAATCGCAGCCCCCGTACGTTCAACCAGGAGGCAGCGCGATTATCAGCAGATATCGCTTTACAAAGACGTCAATCCTTTGGACTGGGAAGACTGGCATTGGCAGTTAAAACATAGGATCCGTTCCAAGGATGAGTTATCTCAAATAATAAAATTGACCGCTGAAGAAGAAAAAGGTTTGGAGAAAGATAAGGGAAGGCTCTCTCTGGCGATCACTCCTTATTGGGCTACTCTTATTGACCCGGAAGACCCTACGTGTCCTATCAGAAGGCAGGCAGTACCCGTGGCTGCTGAATCAGTGGTCGCCCCGCATGAAATGGTCGACCCTTGCGCCGAAGACCGCGATTCACCGGCGCCGCACCTGGTGCACCGTTATCCGGATAGGGTACTATTGCTTGCAACGGATCATTGCGCCATGTATTGCCGCCATTGCACCAGAAGAAGACTGGTCGGGGAACACGAAAAAGAAGATAACTCGGCGGGAAAGTTTGACGCCGCTATCGAATATATCAAATCTAATAAGAAGGTCAGAGATGTTTTGATTTCCGGAGGAGACCCGCTGACCCTGGAAGACGATGTCTTGGAAAGCCTAGTCAGCAGAATACGCGAAATATCCCACGTAGAATTCCTAAGGATCGGCACGCGCGTCCCGGTTACGCTTCCCCAGAGGATAACCGAGGGCCTGGCGAATATGCTTAAAAAATATTCTCCTATTTGGATGAGCATACATTTTAATCATCCTAAAGAGATTACGAAACGCTGCAAACTCGCCTGCGATATGCTTTCGGAAGCCGGCATTCCTTTAGGGAGCCAGAGCGTATTATTAAAAGGCATCAATGACCGGCCGTATATTATGAAGAAACTGGTGCACGAGCTTCTGCAGATCAGGGTCAGGCCGTATTATATCTACCAATGCGACCCTGTGCGCGGGACCCAGCATTTTCGCACCCCCGTTGCCGTAGGGATAAACATCATTGAAAAATTGCGGGGACACACTTCAGGATACGCCGTGCCCACTTATGTAATCGACGGGCCCGGAGGCGGCGGGAAGATCCCCATCGGCCCGAATTATATCCTTTCGCAGGCGAAAGGAAAATACGTCCTGCGTAACTACAAAGGTAAGATTTACACTTACCTGGAATAATCCCCGCCTAATTTAGCCTTGACCCTCAAACGCCGGCATTATATAATATTTTCTCCCGCCCGAATACTTTGTTAACAAGGAGTGCCTGCAATGGAAACCAAGAATAAAAGAAATTTTATCCTCTTAGGCCATGCCCACTCAGGAAAAACAACCCTTGCCGAAAGCCTGCTTTATTTCTGTAAAGCCATCAACAGAAAAGGAAGGGTGGAAGACGGGACGACCGTCAGCGATTACAGTTTCGACGAGATCGAAAGAAAAAACTCCATAAATTTAAGCCTGCTCTTTTGCGAATATAAAGGCGCGCGTTTACAGTTTATCGATACCCCGGGCTACGCGGATTTCTGCGCAGAGATGATCTCTGCGTCGCGCGCAGTCGACAGCGCGGTAATCGTAGTCGACGCTTCTTCCGGGATAGAAGTGGGTACGGAACGCGCCTGGGCCATTGCCGAAGAGATGAACCTGCCGGCGATCATCTTCATCAATAAAATAGACAAACCCGAAGTGGACCTGAATAAAGTGATCGCGGCGTTAAAGGCGAATTTTTCCAAGAGCTGTTTGATAATTGATTCGCTTGAAGACCCGGA
>JAPLLM010000113.1:0-2912 GCA_026387555.1 Candidatus Omnitrophota bacterium
TATTTTTCCCATCGGCTTACCGGCCGCTAATCTTACGCAAATCCTCTTTTGGATTTTATGGTATCTGGCCCGGATAAGTATAATCGCCGCTATGGTCGCGTTAGTTGAAGTGTCGGTAGCCAAGATGCGCCTCTTCCGGGTGGCAGATTTTCTGGCGTTCGCTTTTGTATTGGGAGTCATTGCTTCGGTATGCGCAATCTTAGGAGTTTAATATGCAGGGAATAATCTTATTTGCCCTTTTAGCTTTCACATATCTTATGGTTATCGCCAAAAGAATGCCTGCTTTGATTCGCGGCTTTCGTTATCAGTCGTTATGCCTATTCGCTATAACTTTTGTTCTTGCCTTGATTCAACGCGAGCCGGAGCTGTATATTGTTTCCGGTTTGCTCTTTATTTTAAAAGTTTCGCTTATTCCTTATTTATTGCGCCGGATGATCGACAAGATCAAAGTAAGCGAAGACCTGGGGCTATTTATTAATCCCCAGCTATCCTTATTATGGGCACTGGCGTTTACCTATTTATCCTGGATCTTCGCAACGTATCTGAACGGCGCGAATAACGCGATCCTCACAGGCACGCTGGCAATCGCCTTTTTTGTAGTTTTTTCCGGGATATTCCTGATGATTTTCAGGATGACTGCGCTCTCGCAGATCATCGGCCTCTTAGTCATGGAGAACGGCTTATTCTTGCTTGCCTCGACAGTTTCCGGGGGCATGCCTTTCTTTGTGGAGATCGCTATATTCTTTGATGTTTTTGTAAGCGTGCTGATCATGGGTTTTTTTGTTTACAGGATAAATAAACTATTTACGCATATTGACGTGAATAAGCTTTCGCGTTTAAGAGGATAAACTACTTTGGCCATATTTATTATTTTGGGAGTCCCGGTTTTACTTGCGATAGGCGCGCTTTTTGTCAGAAGAGAGCGGCTATGCGGGATTATTAATTGTTTCGGGTATTTTGCGGTTTTATGCGCGAGCGTAATTCTATTTAAGGAAATTGTGTCCGCAGGGCATATCCGGGCGTTCTTTGATTTTATATATCTGGACCTATTAAGCGCAGTTTTTATCCTGGTTATTTCGGTTATAGCTTTTGCGGCGGCAATTTACTCCATCGGCTATATCAGAAAGGATGTCGAGCAGAGGATAATATCCGAAAGGAAGGCGAGATTCTATTACCTGTTTTTTAACTTGTTCTGTTTTTCCATATTTTGCGTCCCGGCAATGAATAATTTAGGTATGCTCTGGGTGGCGATTGAAATGACTACGCTCATTTCGGCATTCCTGGTGGGGTTTTATAATTCTAAGGAATCTGTCGAGGCAGCTTGGAAATATATTATTATTTGTTCAGTGGGGATAATCTTCGCGCTTTTGGGGACTATCTTGTTTTCTTACGCATTTTCAAATTCCGGATTGAGCAAAAGCCTGAATTGGTCGGATATGGCTCCTGTTGCGCATATGCTGGATAAGAATATCTTGAAGATCGCCTTTATTTTTATCCTGGTCGGTTACGGGACTAAGGCTGGCTTGGCGCCCATGCACACGTGGTTACCCGATGCCCATAGCCAGGCAGTTGCCCCTATCAGCGCGCTTCTCTCGGGAGTCTTGTTAAAGACGGCAATTTACGCCATCCTAAGGTTCGGGATAATCATTATCAAGAGCGGAGAGCTTGCTTATTTCGCTCACCTAATGATCTTGTTCGGCGCAATTTCGCTGGTCATTTCAAGCGGCCTTATCCTGGTGCAGAAGGATTTGAAACGGCTTCTTGCTTACAGCAGCATAGAGCATATCGGAATAATATCTATCGGTTTTGGCCTGGGTTCGCCTTTAGCTATTGCCGGGGCAACCTTGCATGTTTTTAATCATGCGGTGACCAAATCACTTATGTTTTTCGGCGCAGGCAATATCGTCAGCGCCTATAAAAAACATAATATGAACGCTATCAGGGGAGTGATCAAGGCGCTGCCTTTTACGGGTATTGCAGTGCTTTTGGGGGTTTTCGCGCTTAGCGGATTTCCCCCGTTTTCTATATTTATAAGCGAGATCATGATTATCATCGCTGCTTTTACTAACGGCTCATATTTCATCGCGGGTTTATTGTTGGCAACCCTTTCGGCTGTTTTCGGCTCGTTCATTTATCATTTCGGCAAGATCCTTTTCGGCAATCTTCCCAAAGGTACAGTTATGCAAAAAGAACCGTTAAGTTCAAAACTTGCATTTTTATTCTTATTTATTTTGATCTGCGCAACAGGCATCGTATTAATATTCAAAAATAAGGATCTATTATGGTTAGCCCAGAGATTATTGCAAGGATAAAAACAATACTTCCGGATTTTAAGGCGCAATCTATCCGGCAGCCTTATGCGGATGAAATCATCCTTAAGGTCGAGCCGGGAGATTTCAAGAGCACTTGTCTTGCCTTGCACAAAATCCTTCCTTCGCCGGTGATGATGCTTTTTGCCTGCGATGAACGAAAAGCGAAAGGGAGCTTTGCCGTTCGTTGCGTGTTCGCGGATTTTAGAAACAGCCGGTGGATCATCGCCACTATGGATATTGGGCAGGATGACCCTTCATTCGATACCCTTGCCAAAGACATGCATTCAGCCAGCCTCTTTGAAAGGGAGATCCGCGAGATGTTCGGAGTCGAGGCCAATGAAAGCCCGGATTTAAGGCGCCTGAAGCTGCACGATGAAGTCTGGCCAAAAGGAAATTATCCTCTGCGTAAGGATTTTAAAATAACGCCGGCCGGAGGCTTAAGCGATTATAAATTTGCAAGAGTCGAAGGTGAAGGGATCTTTGAGGTGCCGGTTGGTCCGGTGCACGCGGGTATTATCGGTCCGGGGCATTTTCGTTTTAGCGTTGCCGGTGAGCCGATCATCAATTTGGAACTACGTCTCGGGTTTACTCATAGAGGGA
>JAPLLM010000113.1:2921-11891 GCA_026387555.1 Candidatus Omnitrophota bacterium
GGGATAGAAAAACTTTTTGAAGGCAAGGCTTGTACTGATGCGGTGAACTTGTCTGAATGCGTATCCGGTGACTCAAGCTTTGCGCATAGCCTTGCATTTGCTCAAGCAGCCGAGAAGATCTCCGGAGTAGCAGTTCCTGCCAGGGCAAGCATCTTAAGAGGTATATTTTTAGAGCTTGAGCGTATGTATAATCATGTAAATGATATCGGCGGAATCGCGGTGGATGTGGGTTTTAGTTTTCCGCACGCCTACGCCTCGATTATTAAGGAAGCTATTCTACAATTAAACGAAAACTTAAGCGGGAACAGATACTTAAAAAACATCAATGTTGCCGGTGGAGTTGCGCAAGATATGGATGATACCAAGAAGCAGCTTTTACTTAAATCTCTTAAGGGAATAGGAGATGATTTTAATGAGCTAGTCAAGATATTAAACTCAAGCGTCTCTTTTATGGATAGGCTTGATTCCACAGGAGTTTTGCGCAGGAAAACCGCCGAAGACCTGGGTGTGGTCGGGTTAGTTGCGCGCGCTTCGGGTATTCCTACAGATTTAAGGAAATATTTTCCCGGAGTACACAGGCAGGCTGATTTTAAAATGGCGATCCAGGAATCGGGGGATGTTTTGGCAAGGTTACGCGTAAGGATATCGGAATTCGAAGAATCGATTCGCCTGATCGAAGCATTTGCAGCTAAGCTCGCTAAGTCAGGTGAAATAAGGGTAAGCCCGTCAATATCGGGAGGAATGGCCTTAGGTTATATTGAAGGTTGGCGCGGTCCGGTTTTATACTGGTTGGAGACTGATTCCGCAGGCCTAATCGAAAGGTGCAAAATAGTAGATGCGTCTTTTCTTAACTGGCAGGGGTTGTCATTTGCGGTTCTTGGCAATATTATCCCGGATTTTCCCCTCTGTAATAAAAGTTTCGATTTATCATATTCAGGAAATGACCTATGATACATATACTAAAAACCAGGCTGTTAAAAGGTGTGGTAACCAGACGTATTGATCCAAATCTAACGCGTCAGATAGAATCGAGGGGAAGCGAACTAAAGTCGCTAATCATGAAGAAATTCGGTAGATCCCTGCATATCCGTGAAGTGGATACCGGTTCCTGCGGTGCCTGCGAATCCGAGATTATCTCAGCAAGTAATCCTATTTACGACCTGCAGAGGTTCGGGGTGAGCTTTGTAGCAAGCCCCCGGCATGCTGATTGCCTGTTGGTCACAGGGCCGGTATCTAAGAATATGCTGATTGCTCTAAAAAAGACTTACGAGGCCATGCCAGAGCCTAAATTTGTGATTACCTGCGGGGATTGCGCCTTAAACGGAGGCGTATTTAAGGATTCGTATTACGTCGAAGGTGCAGTAAAAGATATCTTACCGGTAGCCTTGAATATCCCCGGATGCCCGCCCAGTCCTACGGTCATAATAAGCTCACTTCTGGCTTTTTTAAAAGAATATTAGTTAAAGCGTGATGCTCGGAGCAAGTTTATGTTGACTATTCCGGTAAATGGTGTATACTTAATGTAAGTGAAAAATATAGGAGATTAGAAAATCTTAAGCCGCAAAAGGGCATGACTACTAACCTTTACGGCTTTTTTATTGGAAAAGGCATACTATGAAAAAAGTCAGGACTTCCCTTAAAGGCAGAAAATGCAGATTTCCTCATTGCAAGCACATCCTTAGCATTTATAATCATGAGGCATATTGCCATGTTCATCTCGGACAGGTCACGCAGGAGGATAGAAAGAGGCTCCACAGGTTATGATGAATAAACCAAGCGAAAATAAAGTTAGCACAAGCAGTTTCTATGGTTTGGGTATCGCGCCTAAAATTTTGGAGATATTGGAACGCATAAAGTTTAAAGCGCCTACTCCGATACAGGAGAAAGCTATACCCATGGCCATCCAGGGTAAGGATATTATTGGGGTCGCGCAGACCGGCACCGGTAAGACGCATTCATTTGCTATACCCATGGTCCAGCTGCTCGCTCAAAAAAAAGGGATGGGCTTGGTCCTCGCGCCTACCCGTGAACTGGCTATTCAGATCGATGAGGCCTTCCAGGATATAGTCGTGCCTTTTGGCATGAAAACCGCCTGTCTTATCGGAGGGGCACCGATGCAGCCCCAGATCACGGCATTGCGCAGGAATCCCAGGATCGTGATCGCCACTCCCGGCAGGCTTATTGATCATATGGGGCAGTGGAACTTTATGCCGGAACAGGTTGTGATGCTGGTACTCGATGAGGCAGACCGGATGCTGGATATGGGTTTTGCCCCGCAAATCAATAAAATCCTGAAATTTATCCCTAAAGAGAGACAGACTATGTTGTTTTCCGCCACTATTCCTAAGGAAATCATGGATATAGTCTCTAAGTATATGAAGCTTCCTGTTTCCGTAGAAATCGCTCCTTCCGGAACGACAGCGGAGCACGTTACGCAGGAATTATTTATTGTAAGGAAAGAAGCGAAAAACCGGCTTTTAAGCAAATTGCTGGCGCAATATCAGGGCGCGGTGCTTTTATTCTCCCGGACCAAACATAACGCTAAAAATATCGTGCGCGCGATCAGGGAGATGGGTTATAAGGCAACAGAAATGCATTCTAACCGCACTCTTAATCAGCGCAGAGAGGCTTTGGATGGTTTTAAGTCCGGCAGATATAAGGTATTGGTGGCTACCGACATCGCCGCAAGGGGTATTGATGTGACTGGCATAGAGCTGGTGATCAATTACGACCTTCCGGAGGATGCGGAAAATTACGTGCATAGAATAGGCCGCACAGCTAGGGCCGGAAAACACGGGCATGCGATTTCATTTGCTACTCCCGACCAGAGCCGCGATGTGCGCGATATAGAAAAGATCATCAGGTCAACGCTGCCTGTGTCAAAGCATCCCGAGATACCTCCGGAGGAATTTATTGAGCCCGGTAGGGGAGGGGCAATGCAAGCTAAGTCTAGATGGCATAAAGGCAGCGGACACCAAGGCGGACACCAAGGCGGAAGGAAAAATAATTTCCGTCAGGAAAAAAGTAAAAATAAGAAATTCTACCGATAAATATGAAGAGAACTATACATTCAGCGATTATTTGGTTTGCGAGTATCTTCCTGACAGTAGTATTATTTATTGTTATGGCAGTTATTTCAGGTGTACTCTTTCTTTTTGACAGGAAGCGAAAGGTCGCTCACGCCCAATGTTACTGGTGGACTGACGCGGTGACCGCGTTAAACCCCTATTGGGACGTTAAGGTCGAAGGCCTCGATAACATAGACCATAAAAAGACTTATGTCGCCGTATCTAACCATCAGAGCATGGCAGATATCGTATTGATGTATAAGACAAGGATGCAATTTAAATGGGTGGCTAAAGAGAGTCTTTTTAAGATCCCGGTATTGGGATGGAATATGCTGTTAGCTAAGCATATCCAGCTCAAGCGCGGGGATTATTCCAGCATAAAGAAGGTTTACAGAGAGGCTTCTCATTGGTTGCGCAACGGAATTTCCGTGTTGTTTTTTCCGGAAGGCACAAGGGCCGATAATTTGGAAATGGGGGAATTCCAAAACGGGGCATTTAAATTAGCCATAAAAGAGAAGGTTCCGGTTTTGCCCATTCTTATAAAGGGGACGAGGGACGCTATCCCAAAAGGGAGTTGGAGATTTACGACTAAGGTTTCCTGTTTGATCAAAGTGTTGCCGCCTATAGACAGTTCAGTATATACGCCGGGGGATTATAACCAGCTGCGCGATCTGGCGCGAGAGCAGTTATGCAGTAATTAGAGAATAGCCTTCGCAGGCGTAAGCTGTTTCATTTTTAAAGCCGTGGTTAAAATAACCGCGGCTATTTTTTTAAAGATTTTACTTGCAAAATATAAAAATGAATGTATACTCATAAATATGAATATATATTCATTAAATCACGAAATAGCCGAGGAATCCCCGCCTGCATTGTTGGGCCGCAAGGAACGCCACAGGCTCTTACGCAGGGCCGATATCATCAAAGCTGCGGAACACGTTTTTGCTTTAAAGGGGTTTCATAAAGCAACCATTCAGGATATAGCCCGTTGTGCGCAATACGCCACCGGTACGGTATATCTTTATTTCGAAGACAAGAATTCACTGTATTTTTCCATAGTCGAAGAAAAAATCAGGGAGATCCTGCGCATTTTAAGGCTAAAGATGGCGCAGGTAAAGGGCGCGCGTATGAAATTAGAGGTCTTTATCTATGAATCCCTGTATTTTTTTGAGAAAAATAAGGATTTCTTCCGCATTTTTATCCAAGAAGAGACCACTTGGTCGATAAAAAGCAAATTCGCCAAATCGATAATCGCGTCTAAGCGCAGGGAGGCCTTTGCCGAATTAATCAGGGAGGCTCAAGCGGAAGGGCTGATCAGAAAGGATGCACAGCCAGGGCAGATAAAGGACCTGCTTGAGTCTATTTTAACTTCATTTGCTTTCAGCTGGTGGCAGAATGATTCAAAACGGGAAAAGGATCTAAAAGCAATGACGGGAATTATTATGGATTTATTTCTAAATGGCGCAAAGAAAAGGTAAGATGTTTAAGAAAATAATATTAACAGGTGTTCTGATTAACTTTTGCTCCGGTATATTCTTAGCGCGGAGCGCTTTTGCGGATTTTACTAAGCCCAGGGCCGATGAAGACCGTTTGGTAACCATTTCGCAGGGAATAGAGATGGTACTTAAGAACAAGACATTTAATGAACATCCTTCAGGTACGTTATTCGGTTCAACCGCAATTGAAACAGGGAATAAAGACCCCGCCACTTTCGGATTCGATGTTTATCAGACCATTTTTGATTTCGGAAAGAATCTGCATAATTTTAAGGCATCAAGAGAGATATACAAAGCGACCCAGGCGCACACCGAAAGTGTGAAGCGGATTGCGACCTTAGAGTTCATCGCGGCTTATTTTAATGTGCTGGAAGCGGAAAAGATGATTTTGGTCTTTGAAAAGGAAACGGAGAGCCTAGAGGCTTACCTTAACGATATAAGCCAGCTTTACGAGCACGGTTTAGCGGTGGAGAATGACCTTTTGCCGGCAAAGGTGAGGCTTGCCGATGCCAAGCAAAGATTAATTGCCGCGCGTAATGCCAAACAAATAGCTATTGCCAGGCTGAACAATATCCTTGCTCTGCCGCTTAGAGAAAAAATCCGGGTGCGGGATATCGCAATGGAAAATCCCGGATTTCCCGATATGGATAATGCCTGGAGTGCCGCCGTAACTTTACGCCCGGAGATCGCTTTTTATGCGGATCAGATAAAGGCTTCGGTTTTGACCGAGAAAGCCCGGGCGGTCGCAAACTTGCCAGAGGTTTATGCCGACGCAGGATATTCGTATCAGCAGAATAAATATGCTACCAATGATAAAAATACCTCGCTCGAATTAGGGGCGAAAGTCGATCTTTATGACGGAGGAGCTGCGCAATCGCAGCTGTTTAAAGAGCGGACCCGCCAGAGGCAGCTTAAGGAGCAAAAGGACAAAATCACGGAAGACATCAAGTTTGAAGTCGAGGATAGCTATTGCGGGTTGAAAAACGCCTTTGAAAAGGTCCAAGTGGCTAAGGGGGCCTTGGAGCAGGCGGATGAGAACGTGCGCTTTTACCGCATCAAGTACAATGCCGGAGCTGCTACCAATACCGACGTTTTGGAGGCGATAAACCTGCAGACAAGGGCCCAGGTTAATTATTGCGCCGATGATTACGAAATGAAACGGGGTTATGCGAAGCTGATGTATGCGATGGGGCTGGACCTGCCCCTGATCTATGAAAAAATGGAGAACAAAAAAGATGAATATACAAGACCCTAAAAAGAAGAATGTGATAAAGATCATGGCGGGTTTAGTGCTGGCAGGTTTAGTGGCTGCGGGTTTTTATGTGGTGCATAATCTTAACCGCGTGACTACAGACGACGCTTATATCGAAGGGAGGATCCATAGCGTAGCTCCTAAGGTCTCCGGCACTGTTTTAAAAGTCAATGTTGAAGATAACCAGCCGGTAAAAAAGGGAGACCTTCTGGTAGAGATCGATGCGGTGGATTATAGCTTAAAAGTAAATGAGGCTGCGGCAAACATGGAAGTGCGCAAGGCTACTTTTGAACAGGCAGGCCGCGACCGCGACCGCGCTGAATCTTTGTATAACGGAAAGGTCATCCCTAAAGAAAGATATGAAGCGGCGGTTACCGCTTACAACCTGGCCAAGGGGCAGTTGGATGCGGCCGAGCAGCAGCTTAAGATTTCCCAGCAGAACTTGCAATATACGAAGATTTATTCTCCGACTGAAGGTTACGTTACCAAAAAATCAGTAGAGGCCGGTAATCAGATAGCCGCGGGACAGCCGCTAATGGCTGTTATTCCTCTCGATGATATTTGGATCACGGCCAACTACAAAGAGACCCAGCTTGAGAAAGTTAAGAGCGGCCAGCGCGTATTAATAAAGATCGATACCTATCCGGACAAAACATTTACCGGAAAAGTGGACAGTATCATGGCCGGTACCGGGGCTGCGTTCTCGTTGTTCCCTCCGGAAAATGCGCTGGGTAATTACGTGAAAGTCGTGCAGAGGATCCCGGTAAAAATCGTATTCGATAAAAATACCGACCAGGGCCACGTATTGCGTATCGGGATGTCTTGCGCGCCTTCCATTATTACAAAGAATGAATAAGTCCAGCAAATGGATAATCGCATTGGCGGTAGTATTACCGACCCTCCTTGAAGTAATCGATACTTCGGTCGTAAATGTTTCTCTCGACCATATCCGCGGTTCTCTCTCAGCCGGGATCGACGAAGCCACTTGGACAATTACTGCGTATCTGGTCTCAAATGCCATAATCATTCCTTTGACCGGATGGTTGAGCCGGGTCTTCGGTAGAAAACGCTATCTTTTGTTTTCGGTAACCCTCTTTACCGTAAGTTCATTTTTGTGCGGAAGCGCTAATAGTTTAAGCGCGCTGATATTTTACCGTATCGTTCAAGGGATCGGCGGCGGGGCGCTGCAGCCGATATCGCAGGCTATACTGCTGGAGGCCTTTCCTCCCGCGGAATACGGAATGGCTATGGCCATATTCGGCATAGGGGTAATGTTCGGGCCGATTGTCGGGCCCGTGCTGGGAGGGTGGATAACTGATAACTGGTCCTGGAACTGGATTTTTTATATTAATATACCTATAGGAATAATCTCTGTATTAATGATCATGCTTGTCATCAAGGATCCTCCTTATTTAAAAAGAATAAAAGAGAAGATCGATTATATCGGCTTAGGACTGATCGTGGTGGGCATCGGCTTCCTGCAGGTAGTCTTGGATAAGGGGCAGCGCGAAGATTGGTTTTCTTCCGCTTTCATCTTGTGGTTTACCGTAATATCCGCGGCCTGTCTCATTGCTTTTGTTTTCTGGGAGTTAAGGAGGAAGGAGCCTATATTAAACCTGCGGGAATTAAAAAACGTTTCTTTTGCCAGTGCCAACGTTATCCAGTGTATAGCGTTTTTTGTTTTATTCGGAAGTATCCTTCTCTTACCGTTGTTTGTGCAGCAACTATTGGGATATAATGCTTTTCTTGCCGGGATGGTGCTTGCCCCCGGAGGCATAGCTACCCTGATCTCGATGCCTATTGCAGGAAAACTGATACAAAAATTCAACCCTAAGGCGATACTGGCCATGGGGTTGGTTATAACCGCCTATTCCATTTATACCATGTCCCGATTTAATACCTATGTAAATTTTGAAATCGTGTCATTATCAAGGATAATTATGGGGATAGGGATGGGGATGTGTTTTGTTCCTTTGACAAGCCTGGCATTCAGCACGATTAAGAAAGAGGAGATGGGTAATGCCACCAGTATTTTTAGCCTTTTAAGGAATCTCGCGGGGAGTTTCGGGATAGCACTCATGACTACCCTGCTTGCCAGAAGGGCGCAGTTCCATCAGTTCCGTTTCATAGAAAAACTTAATCCTTTTGATCCGCGTTATCAGCTTGGGGTAAACAAGGCGATGGCTGTATTGAGTTATAAAACAGGGGAGGCCAGTGTCCAGGGAGCAAACGGAATGATTTATCAGCAGTTGGCTAGACAGTCTAATTTGAACGCGTTTACCGACGCTTTTTATTTTTCTACCCTGCTCATGCTTTGCGTAGTTCCTTTTGTTTTGCTACTTAAGCGGCCGAAAGATGCGTCTGAAGTTACGATGGTGCATTAAATGAAAATTTCCCGAAAAAGGCAATTCAGCTGTTTAATAGCAACTATTGTTATTATTTCCGGATGCGCAAGAGCGCGGCACGCCGTCCCGGAAGATTTACTGAATAGTGTCCGGGTTTCCGGTATGGAAAATATCAGGGCCTTCAGCGGCCGGCCGAGTGATTCTTTTAAGAAGGATTTTATCGCATTATTGGGACAGGAAGAGAAAGAAACCCCCGGGTTCCTGAATTTTAAGACCCCTAGGACATATTCCATGCTTGCTATTTCCGGAGGCGCTGCCAACGGCGCCTATGGCGCAGGCTTGCTTAACGGCTGGTCAAGATCAGGAACGCGCCCGGTTTTTAAGATTGTTACCGGGATAAGTACGGGAGCGATAATCGCTCCGTTCGCGTTCCTGGGGAGCCGGTACGATGATAAATTAAAGATGTTCTACACAAATTATTCGACAAAAGACGTTATGAGGATCAAATTGCCGTTTATCAATTCTTTTGCCAGCGCGCGCTCATTGGAGCTTCGTATCAATGAATATTTCGACAAACAATTACTGGAAGAGATAGCTAAGGAATATAATAAAGGACGCAGGCTTTATGTGGGAACGACTAATTTGGATGCGGAGCGCCTTGTCATCTGGGATATGGGAAAGATCGCAGCAATCGGGGACAATAATGCGTTAAAGTTGTTTCGCAAAATAATCTTGGCATCGTCATCTATTCCTGTTGTATTCCCGCCTGTGTATTTGGATGTGGAAGCCGGCAATAAGGCCTATGACGAGAT
>JAPLLM010000049.1 GCA_026387555.1 Candidatus Omnitrophota bacterium
TCATGCCAAAAGAGAACTCATCCGTAAACGCACACAATATCCTCATCTTGCGCGCGCTGATTACGGACAAGGGGAAATATACCGGACTACCCTTATCAACAAATTAATCTGCCTCTTTGTCAATAAAATGGCTTCGCTTGATGCTAACGGTTGCGGCATAGAAATGGAGGCGAATAAACCGAACTGGTATGATGCCTTAAACGGGCTTCCGGCCTTATTCGGCTCCTCTCTTTGCGAAACCTTTGAATTAAAAAGACTGGTGCTTTTCATAAAAGACGCTCTGATTGACTGCCGGATAGAGCAGATTGAAATAAGCGAAGAATTGCATGCATTCATTTCTGCGCTAAACGAAATACTGGATATTTCCGATGACTTTGAGTACTGGGATAAGAGTTCCGGCTTAAAAGAAGAATACCGCCAGAAGACCAAGATGGGTTTCAGCGGCAGGGAAATTCCGATAGTCACTGATAAACTGCATACCCTGTTTGATAAAGCATTGACTAAGCTAACTCAAGCCACAGATAAAGCTTACGATAAAAAGAATAACGTATACTATTCTTATTTTATAAACGAGGTCGTAGATTTTGATTCAATTAAAGACCATTGCATTTGGCCTAAGAAGTTCAAACAGGTAAGGGTCCCACTTTTTCTGGCGGGGCAGATGCACGCCTTAAGAATGTCCTCGGGTAATTCTGAAGCCGCAAAAATCTATCAAGGGACTAAGGAAAGCGGGCTCTTTGACAAGAAGCTTAAGATGTACAAAGTCACTGCTTCACTTAAAAGCATGCCGGAGGAAATCGGCAGGTGCCGCGTTTTCGCGCCCGGCTGGCTGGAGCATGAATCTATCTGGCTGCATATGGAATATAAATATCTTCTTGAATTGTTAAAATGCGGGCTTTACAAGGAATTTTTCGAGGATTTTAAGAATACGCTGGTTCCTTTCCAGAAGGCAGCCCGCTACGGCAGGAGCATACTTGAAAATTCATCATTTATCGTAAGCAGCGCTTTTTCGGATAAAAGCCTGCATGGTAACGGCTTTGTAGCGCGCCTATCGGGTTCTACCGCCGAGTTCCTGGAGATCTGGCTTACAATGAATACAGGAAACAAACCCTTCATTTTGAATAAAAATAAAGAGCTGAACTTAAGGTTCAACCCCATACTCCCCGGGTGGCTATTTGACCGCAAAGGTAACTACTCCTTTATTTTCTTAGGCAAAACCCTAGTCACCTACCATAACGCCAAGAAACTGGATACCTTCGGGACAAAAGGTACAAGAATCAGCAAAATCTTTATCGATAGCATTGAAATAAACTCCGGAATCATTCCATCACCTTATGCCCAAAACATAAGGTCTCGCCTAGTAAAAAATATCGATATTTATCTGGATTAAATTAAGAGATTAGAACTTCTTGCGGTAATACAAGCGGAAGATTTGAGCCGTATCAATGGTATTTAACGATCCCCCGTAAGGATCCCATCCTATATCCAAGGTTCCGCCGGCATATGGATCGCGGCTGGCTTCGCCGTATTGGAAGGTAAAATCCTGGTCCTTTGATTGGCGGTAAGTAAACTCGGCGAAGAAATTATGATGCCCGGTAAGCCCGGTGTATCCGCTGGAAATCAACTTATCAATATCCTGCCACCGGGAATAAGTATACCTGAAAAACATGGAGAATTTCTTAAACGGGACATAATTCATCTCAAAACCAATATGGTTCATGTTATCATCGATTTGGCCCGCTTTCTCAAAAGGGTTTCTCGTATAATCAATATAAAATTCCAGATTCTTTGCCGGCCTAATACTCAACCCGCTCTTAAAAACGTTAATATAGTAATACGGGGGCTTGGGAAAATAACCCTGGCTATACAAGCTAATTAAATTCTGCCTGTATTTGTTCCCATATTCATAATAGGTAGTATTAAGCCCCTGGCTGTTTAAGATCCCGCGCGGAAAATTATCGTACCCCAGAGATAGATCATTGGTATACTCCCAAAGCCCATTTAAAGAAAGCCAATCGGTAAAATCGTAATTCGCCCCTAAAGAACCTGTGGCTACCGAAGGGTCCTTCCCATCTTCTATCACGCTATTGGCATAATAAGTTCTGGTCACCGGATCGAATAAATAGGGATCGACCCCGGCCTTGGTCTTCGGAAGCCGGTGGTAAATACCTAAGAATTTACCGGTAAGCCGGTCATTCATCTCCCAAGTCAATTCATCACGGAATACGTTTTCCACAAACTTGTTATCGGTTGAATGGACATTACGGACGTCAACTAGATTTGAAAGCGTTTTATCAAAAGCGAGCGATTCAATCCTTAACCCCAAAACGCTTCTTCCTATATCCATACCGTTTCCGATCCGGCTATTCTTAATATCATCAAAAGTCATCATCTGGCCTTCACCTTGATAATAGTATTTGAACGGCTCTCCCCTCTTCCTTATCCGGCATTATCCCGTCAAATCCGTACTTCGTATCCATAATGCTCTGAAAAGGGAACCTTCCCATGATAGACGCGTAATAAGCATTCCCATTCTTACTTGTCCTGTATTGTTCGGTACTAATATCATACATAGACTCGGAATGAGCGACTTCAAAGTTAGTTTGAAGCCCCGGGACAACCTCATAACCCATATCGAATGCACCCACGTAGTTACGGGCATCCAGCCGTGACTGGTTATTATTATTGTACGCAAAACGCGTTGTGCCAGTCAAGCCTAAGCTTAGATTATCAGCGACACGTTGCTTTAAGCGGCTAGCCGAAATAATATTATCTACTTCGGGATAGTCCTGCCAGAGAGTTTTAGGGGAAGCGACGCTGGTCTCAAACGAAGTTTCGTCCGTTGGGTTAAAATCAAATGAAAATCCGCGCAGGGCAGTCAAGCGCTGGCCCTCGCTATCGCGGGTAAAACTTGATAATGAATTATCCCAATAACCCTTAGTAAAATCCTCGCTGGCTGTTCCGGCATTATTAATTTGGCCCGGCTGCCAGCCGCGTATCCAGGGGGAGTCTTCCCACCATTTGCGGTTATTGGAGAGCCTTAACGGATCGTCAAAAGAAAGGGCCTGATTCTCGTAAGCAATGGGATATACCCTTAACTTCAAATTGCTTTGTTTATAATCAACCCACATCTCACGGACAGGCTGGAACTGTCGATATATCTTGGTTTCAGGAACGGTAAAAGTATCCGTGGACGGAAGGGTAAAATTTCCTTTTACCGTATAAGCCCCGATCTTATTGCTGGTTACCTTAACTTCAGGAAAACTAATGGAATTGCCTTTCGCGGTATTAATAGTTTGATTTACCGTATATCCCGTGTTCGACCAATACTTGAATTCTGCGGTAGCAGTATCGCCACCGGCGCTTGTTACCGTAGTCTTGCTGCTCTTCCCGGTAAAACTCCACGGGTCAACTGTGATATTACCGTGAAAATCAAAACCTTCATCCCGGCTGGTATCAAGATTCAGTTTTAATCTGTCATAAATCCTGGGGTCATAGGTATCCGCCTTATGGTCAAAAGCATTATCGGAAAGCCTGCGCCAGTTATATTCGTTTAAATCCCAGTTAGCGCGCTTCCATATAGCATCCCCTCCGGAGGAAAAACCCATCCTTGCTTGAACCTCTCCGCTAATCTTCAAGCCTCCTAAATTAATACCGCTTTCTTCTTTTTCCGGGCTTGCTTCCAGTTTTTCGCTACTCATAGCACCCGCTTGAGCAAAGGCCTTGTTCATTGCCTTTTCTTTTTCTAAACTCTGTTTGCCGGGACTAGAATCAGGGGAGCTTGCGTATTGAGCCTGCTTACTGCTGGTTGAATCTTCGGGCTGGCCTTCACTCATAAATATATTATTGACATAATTTGCCGCAATCCGGTTTTCAGGCTCAAGCATGAGCGCTTTACTGAACTCCGAAAGGGCGTCATCGTATCTACCCATCTTATAATAGGTAACCCCAAGCTCGCAAAGGTAGTCTACGGATTGATTTGCCCATGAAAAACCGCTGGAAAGTACCAGGAGGGAGATAACAATAAAAAAAACCGGACTGACTTTACAGATCACTCCGGAAATATTCATGCCCGTCTTCGCAAGTTTCTCTTTCATTGCAAAGAATTGTACTATAATTCCCTATCTTTGTCAAGATAGAATTACTACTAGTTTCAGGCGAGAATCTTAGCGCCCTCTTGCAGGCTTATTTTAAGGGAATGCATATACAAAACAAGATAGATCTTACCCTTAGATATAGTAAAGATGCTCCCTTTTATCCTGCAGAAGAATTTCTGTAAATGCAGCTGGGTATTGCTCTCCTTAAGTACGTATAGGTAAGGAGCCGGTTTCTCAACCGTGGCGGCATCTTTGACCTCTTTAACGATACAGACAAAATGACGGTGTATAGTACTGCGGATGCCTTCGCGCTCCGCCACCTCGGAGCTTGCGATAACTCTCCTCTTTTTGTCATCGGAAGTCAAGTTCCTGAATAATAAATCTCTCATTCCCTTACCCCTTAATCTACGCCGGATTGCCCGCGAAATTAACCTTTATACCTTATTTGAGCAATCCGGCTTGTCCCCTAAACACCCTTGTGGCTGGTGGGGACTGCAAGATATTATGGCGAATGATTAAGGAAGTATGCCTTTGAATCAGTAGCTTAACAAGGGGTTAAATGGGCAAAAAAGAAAGCGGTTTCAGCGGGATTTGTTGCTGAAGTTCAGGCGTTTTTCTTCGCCCTTAAAGAGCCTTACCAGATTGGATTTGTGGCGCAGGATAACGAACACGGATAAAATGATACCGGTGATAAAAATGAGGCGTGATTGTTTAAAAACTACCAAATATACCGGCAGGGCTACAGCCGCAATGACCGAAGATAACGAGACAATCCTTGAGATAACAAAACTTATGATCCAGGACAAGATCACCAGCCCTAAAACTAAATTCAACCCGGGGATATTAAAAGCTAGACCGATCAATACTCCGAAAGTCGTAGCAATACCCTTACCGCCTTTAAAATTCAGGAATACCGTCCAGTTGTGCCCACAGATAGCCGTAACTCCCAACAAAATCAAAATTAACTCTCGAGACAATAATGTAGTTTTGTTTTCCAGCAACCCGCCTAAAACATAAACCACGACAAATCCTTTAAGGATATCCAGGATTAATACCGTAATCCCCGCCTTAATTCCTAAGAGGCGCATAGCGTTAGTAGCCCCGACATTCCCGGAGCCGAATTTCCTGATATCCGCTCCTTTAAGGACGCGACCGAAAATATAAGCCGTAGGCACGGAACCTATCAGATAACTAATGATTAACGCGGTGATTATCCAGAGCATATAATACCTTAAAACCCTTTCTCACGTAATCGATACCCGAAATGACCGTAAGTATTACCGCCAACCACCAGAAGATAAAAGCAAAACGCCACTGCAAAAGTACGATGATCACCGCGGACATTTGAGCCGTCGTTGTGAGTTTCCCCCAGCGGGTAGGAAAAACTTCGATGCCTTGCTTAACTATGTAGATTACTATCGCCCCCAGTATGATAATTATATCCCTGCTTATGACAATCAGGGTCACCCAAAGCGGGAATTTAATATCAAACCTATCCACAAAAGTAAGACAAATAAAAGCGCTCATTAGAAGCAGCTTGTCTCCCAAAGGATCTAAAACTAATCCTGCCTTTGATTGTAATTTAGATTTCCTGGCAATGTAACCGTCGGCGGCATCGGATATTACCCCTAAGACAAAAATAAAAAATGCGGCAAACCTCAAGTATTCTCTGGACGGAGAATAATACAGAAAACACGCCACAAAAAACGGCACGCTTAATATCCTGAATGTGGAGATTTTATTGGCTATATTCATTTTATTATCCTGATGCGATTAGGCGGCCAATATACGACCATAGCCTGGCCGAGGATATTGCTCTTCGGGACAAACCCCCAGTAACGGCTATCCTTACTCGACGCGGAATTATCCCCCAAAACAAAATAATTATCCTTCGGTACAGTTATCTTCATGCCTTCGGCGGCAAAATCACCGCGGTTATAATAATACCTCTGGCTGAATACCGGCTCAAGAAGCGGCTTATCGTTTACAAAAATACTCCCACTTTTGATCTCAATCGTATCGCCCCGCAGACCGACCAGCCTTTTAATAAAATCCTTTTTAGTATCTTCCGGATAAATGAACACCACCACATCCCCTCTTGCCAAATCTTTTACCTTGGGTAGCCGCTTTTCGGTAAAAGGAACCTTAGCGCCGTAGATGAATTTATTCACCAGGATCAAATCCCCTTCCAAAAGGGTCGGACGCATAGAGCCGGTCGGGATTTTAAAGGCCTGCACGATAAAAGGCCGCACCACGCAGAACGCCAAAAACGCCGCGACTACCAAAGCCTCAAGCCATTCGCGTATTACGGATTTCTTTTTTGCGCTCATATTTTTAAGACCTC
>JAPLLM010000002.1 GCA_026387555.1 Candidatus Omnitrophota bacterium
AGCGGTAATACGGTCAATGATCTGCAAATCAATCTGCAGGAAGCTGTGTATATTTTCGAAGATTTTATCGCCAGGGAGCCGAAGGAATATTTTTGGACTTATAAAATCTGGAAGCACGGGTTAGAGCGGGATATTTTAATCCTTTGGGACGGCAGGGCCGGGCATTTAAGGCAGGCGCAGGCTGCAGGGGCGCTGCTTGCGGAGAGCTTAAAAACGAGAAACATTGAAGCAATAATCCGGGAAGTAGAAGTAAAACCGGGGGTCGATACTTACGCGAGCCTTTTGCGATTTACTCCCGATTTTATCATCTCCTGCGGCGCATCTACGGCTAAGATCAATTATCGCTTAAGTAAAGTTAATCAGGCAAAGTCCATAGTCATCATGCGGCCCGGGTTGATGAATATTAACAAATTTGATCTGGCGATCATCCCGCGCCACGACAATTCTCCTAAAAGAAAGAACGTCGTCGAAACCGATGGAGCGCTGAACCTTATTGACGAGGATTACCTTAAGGATCAAGCAGCTAAACTGAATTTAAAAGCGGCAAATTATATCGGGTTATTGTTAGGCGGAGACTCCAAGAAGTTTATCCTGAATAGAGAGAGCGTATTGGAAGTGTCGCGGCAATTAAAGAGAGGGGCACAGGAGTTAGGCGCAGATATCCTTATTTCTACATCGCGGCGCACGCCGAAGGAGATAGAGGATCTGATCAAAGATGAATTTAAGGATTATTCTGCTTGCAAGTTATTGGTCATTGCCAATGAAAAAAATATCCCGGAGGCAGTCGGCGGCATACTGGGGTTAAGTTCGCTGATGATTATTTCTCCGGAGAGTATCTCTATGGTTTCAGAGGCCGCTTCCAGCGGAAAACATGTCTTAGTCTTTAAAGAAAAGGGATTAAGCAGGAAACACGCGCGGTTTTTAGAATACCTCGCTGAAAATAAATATATCCATTTGACCAATGTTTGTGATTTAGCGGCAAAGATCGCGCAGATACACTCCGCTAAATTGGAGAACAAAGTATTACAGGATGGCCTATCGGTTCAGAAAGCTATGGCGCAAATAATATGAATTGCCTTCAAATATTACCGGAACTAAACGTAGGCGGGGTTGAGCCCGGGACGCTGGATTTAGCGCGCCATTTGGTCAAACGTGGGCATAAGGCTGTAGTCGTATCAGCAGGCGGGGCCATGGTAAAAGATATTCAGGCTGCCGGCGCCGTACACTATCAGCTTCCGGTGCATAAGAAATCTTTATGGATGATGTTCAAGATGGTCCCGGCCCTGGCGGATATCATCAAGAAAGAAAAAATTGACATAGTCCACGCGCGCTCCCGCGTCCCGGCGTGGATAGCATTTTTTGCCTGCCGTCGCACCAAGGCAGTATTCATTACTACCTGCCACGGTTATTATAAGAAGCATCCTTTTAGTTATGTAATGGGTTGGTCCAAGAGGGTGATCGCTTTAAGCAATATTATCGCCCGTCACATGATCGAAGACTTTGATGTCCCCGTCGAGCGCGTAAGGATCATTGCGCGCAGCGTAGATGCGGCAAGATTCAAATACCTTAGTCCGGATGAAAAGCGCAAAGAAGAATTCAATGTGGGCATAATCGGCAGGATCACTCCTTTGAAAGGCCATCTGCATTTTATCAAGGCAATGGCAAAGGTCGCGCGTAGTATCCCGCGCTTAAAGATCTGGATCGTAGGAGATGCGCCGGCGCAAAAGCAGGCCTATAAAGAGCAGGTTCAGGTTTTAGTAAGGAGGTTGGGGCTCTGGCACTGCACGGAGTTTCTGGGAGTGCAGAGAAATATCCCGGAGATAATGTCGCAGCTGGATTTAGTCGTTCTGGCTACTACCACGCATGAGGCTTTCGGCCGCGTGATCATCGAGGCGCAGGCAGCGGGTGTCCCTGTGGTCGCTACGGAAGTCGGAGGAGTGATCGATATAATCGAGAATAATGTAAACGGGCTTCTTGTCCCAGCGCAGGACTCTTCCGCTATGGCAGAAGCGGTCTTGAGTATTTTTAAAGATAAGCTGCTCGCGCGCACACTCGCCGAGAATGCTTATAAGAAGGTATTAGAAAAATACAATGTGGAGTTGATGGTCAAGAATACGCTCCAAGTATATGAAGATGCGCTGAAGAGTTTTAAGGTATTAATACTTAAATTCAGTTCGCTCGGTGACATTATTTTATCTACTGCCGGGATCAGGGCGATAAGGGAGAAATTCGCCGAGCATTATAAGATCTCGTTTTTGGTTAGTGATGAATCCAAAGACGTGCTTTTAAGATGCCCCTATATCGACGAGCTGCTGGTAGCTGACTTTAAGGGCAAGGATAGCGGCTTCAAAGGGCTTTGGAATATGGGGCGGCTTCTAAGAAAAAAGAATTTTGATATTGTCGTTGATTTGCAGAATAACCGCGCGAGCCACATCCTCGCGCGTCTCTCTGCAAGCCTTAACCGCTACGGTTATGATAATAAAAAATTCGGTTTCCTGTTAAATTACAGGATCAAAGACGATAAGCCGCCGATAGGGCCGGTGGAACATCAGTTCAGGATATTAAAACTGCTCGGTATCGATTTGAAAGATCCGCATTTGGAGATCTGGCCTTCGCGGGAAGATGAGATCTACATTGATGAATTATTGAATAAGGAGTGGCTAAGCGCCAATCAAAAGCTCATCGGTTTTAATCTAAGCGCGAGCTCCCGATGGCTTACTAAGAGCTGGCCGCAGGAACACATCGCCAAATTGTGCGAGGAGTTAGGCTATCGAGATATGCGCATGGTTCTTACCGGCACGCAGGCTGACGCGCCGGCAGCGGAATCATTAATCGGGATGGTCAAGAATACAAAGCTGATCAATGCCTGCGGAAAAACTACGGTTAACCAGCTAGCTTGTTTGATAAAGAAGTGCGCGGCATACGTCTCTGCGGATTCTTCGCCTCTTCATGTCGCGGCCGCAGTAAATACGCCTTTTGTAGCGCTCTTCGGTCCGACTGACCCGCGCAGGCATATGCCGCCGGCCAGAGAGTATATCTTAATTAAAAAAGATCTGCCTTGCTCCCCCTGTTATAAGTCTAAATGCAAAAAGAAGAAATGCGTGGAATTGATTACTCCGGAAGAAGTAATGCAAGCGATACTTAAGATTATAAAATGAACATACTATTCTTGGTAAATCATTTGAACGTCGGAGGGATAACAAGCTATATTCTGACTTTGGGCAAGGGGCTCAAAGTTAAAGGCCACCGGGTTATCGTTGCTTCCAGCGGCGGGGCCCTGATGGATAAGATGCTCGAGCTGGGGTTTGAGTGTTTTGTCGTCCCACTGGACACCAAAAGCGAATTAAGCCCTAAGATATTGAAGAGTTTCCTGATACTGCGAAAATTAATAAAAGAAGAGAATATCGACATTATACATTCGCATAGCCGGACGACGCAGGTTTTAGCCGCTCTTTTAAGCCGGCGCACAAGGCCCGCGCGGGTATTTACCTGCCACGGATTTTTTAAGCCCAGATTATTTAGAAGGTTGTTTCCCTTATGGGGGGATAAAATTATCGCCATAAGCCATCAGGTCGATGAACACCTGGTCCGGGATTTCGCGGTTTCCGGCGAGGATATCGAAGTGGTGCACAACGGAGTGGATATCAAGCGATTCGGGAATATCGAACCGGAGTTCAGGGACCAAGAGCGTCAAAAGTTGAGATTAAGAAATTCTCCAGTAGTAGGTATTGTGGCGCGGTTATCCGATGTAAAGGGGCATGTCTATCTGTTGGGTGCTATGAAGTCGGTCCTGGATAAAATACCCGCAGCGCAATTATTGATCGTCGGTGAAGGTAGAATGAAGGATGAGTTGGTTAAGCGCGCGTCTGAATTGGGAATCGATAAGAGCGTTTATTTTGTTGCTCACTCCGAAGACACAAGAAAAATCCTTGCGGCAATGGACGTGTTTGTCATGCCATCTTTGCAAGAGGGGTTGGGTCTTGCGCTTATGGAAGCGATGGCAGCGGGGCTGGCTGTGGTCGGTTCCGATATCGGAGGAATAAAGGCCTTGATCAAAGACGGAGAGAACGGGCTCTTGGTTAGTCCCGCTGATACCGAAGGGTTGAGCAAGGCAATATTGGAGTTGCTTCAGGATGAGGAAAAAAGAAAGAGATTCGGCCGCGAGGCGGCGAAATTTATCGCGGCAAATTTTTCGCAAGAGAAGATGGTCAATGGAACTGAAAGGATCTATCTGGAATGTTTAAACAAAAAAGCCGGATAATTCTTGCGGCGGTATTATTAACCGGGATAATCTTTGTTTTTAATTTCCTGCGCCAGGGTTATATTGTACCCGTTCTTATGTACCATCGTGTGGAGCCGGTATCAGACGGGAGTATGCTCATGGTAAGCAGCTCAGCGCTTGAGCGGCAGATGAAATTCTTAAGAGACCATAATTATAATGTCATCCGCTTAAAAGAGCTCGTAGGCCTGATAAAAGAAAATAAGAAAATACCCGCCAAGACAGTCGCGATAACCTTTGATGACGGGAATAAAGATAATTATACGTGTGCCTTTCCTGTCCTTAAGAAATACCGTATTCCGGCGACGATGTTTGTGATCGTCGATGAGATATCCCGGCCGCAAGGGGACCGCTTGAGCTGGGAAGAAATTAAGACTATGCTTGATTCCGGGTTGGTGGATATCGGAAGCCACACCATGGGTCCGCAGCCGCTTATATTTATTGAATCCGAAGACGAGCTAAAGAGGCAGATATTCGCCTCTAAAAAAATACTGGAAAATAGGCTTGGCTATAAAATCGACCTGTTCAGTTATCCCGAGGGATTTTTTAACGCTAAAATCCGGCAATTGGTTATCGATGCCGGATACTTAGGGGCGGTGGCGACTAATCCCGGCAGGAAGTATCCGAGTAAAGATGTCTTTTTACTTAAACGCATAAGGATATCGGAGAATTCTTCTAATATGTTTGTTTTCGCTGTGGAATCTTCGGGTTTTTATACCATCGCCAAGGAATACAAGAAGGCGCAGAAAGAGGCCAAAAATGAAAGACGGTGAAAAGATACTGATCTTTAACGTAAACTGGGTGGGAGATGTCCTTTTTTCTACCGCGACCATCAGGAATATCCGCAGGAATTTTCCGGAGAGCTACATCGCCTGCATCGTCCCCAGCCGGTGCTACCCGGTTTTAAAAGGGAATCCGCACCTTGACGAGGTCATCATATTCGACGAGAAAGACCGCCACGCGGGGATCTTTAAACAGATGGATTTTATTCGCCTCCTTAAGTCCAAACGTTTTGATAAGGTATTCCTCTTGCACCGTTCGTTTAGCCGGGCTTTAATTTGCCGGCTCGCCGGTATTCCGGAAAGGATAGGATATGACACCAAGAAGAGAGGGTTCCTTCTAACCAAGAAATTCAAGCCTCCAAAAATGGACGCCATGCACCGCATAGATTTTTACCTGAACATCATCGAAAACGCGGGGCTTAAGGTGGAAGACAGGTATACGGAATTTTTTATAGGCGACGAGGACGAACAGTTCGTCGGCGATTTCTTAAAAAAGAACTCCGTAGGCGCAAACGATCTTTTAGCGGTAATTAATCCTGGAGGGAACTGGCCGCCGAAGCGTTGGCCCAAAGAATACTGGGCAGAACTAGCGGATAAATTGATCACTGACTTTAAAGCCAAAGTCGTCATCCCCGGGGCCCGTAATGATATTAACCTCGCCCAGTCGATTAAGTCTTTAATGAAAGGCGCTCCTGTACTTGCCTGCGGGGCCTTGAATCTTAAGCAGCTTGCGGCACTCGCTAAAAGGTCGGATATTTTTATTACCGCGGATACCGGGCCGCTGCATATAGCCAACGCGGCGGGCGCTAAGAATATCATCGCGCTCTTCGGCCCGACTGACCCGCAGCTTACCGGGCCGTATCCTTTGAAAAATACTATAATCATCCGTAAGGACGTCGGATGCAAAATACCTTGTTATGAAGTCCACTGCAAGGATAACCGCTGCATGAAGGCAATTTTGCCGGAAGACGTAATTAAAGAGGTCAGGTTTGTAATCAAAAATGAAAAAAATAAATAAGATATTATTTATAACTTTAAGCAATATCGGTGATGCTATCCTGACTCTTCCGGCGCTGGATTCTCTGATGCTTGAATATCCGGCGGCTGATATCTATGTCATGTGCGCAGAGAGGCCGAAGGAGCTATTTGAAAACAATCCGAGGATAAAAAAAGTCATTATTTTTGATAAACACGCCGGTATAAAGTCAAACATAAAACTCTTCAATTCTTTAAGAAAAGAAAGATTTGATCTGGTGGTGGATTTACGTAATACCTTTTTCGGCGCGGCATTACCTGCGCGCTACCGTACTTCGCCTTTGCTCTCTATGCCAAAGAGTATCTCGCATATGAAAGATAAGCACCTTTGGAAAATCAAAAATCAAAAAGCAGAGATCAAATATAAGGCAGAGGCTAAGTCACTATATATTAGCCCTAAGGATGAGGAGCGCATCGGAAAGATACTTAAGGAAAACAATATAGCACATAACGACGCGTTCATTGTCATTGCGCCCGGGGCGCGCAGCTCAATCAAGCGCTGGCCCAAAGAGAAATTTGCCCAGCTGGCCTCTTTATTGGGGAAAGATTTCGGTTCCAAGATAGCTCTTGTCGGAGATAAGGCTGATGTCGAGGCGAGCCGTTATATCAAAGAAGCCTCTGGCCTTGATATTTTAGATTTGACCGGTAAGACTACCCTTATGGAGTTAGCGGCTCTGATTAAAAAGTCGCGGCTCCTTGTTACTAATGACAGCGCTATACTGCATTTAGCCAGCTATTTGAACGTACCGGTCCTGGCGGTATTCGGGCCGACTAACGAAAATAAATACGGGCCATGGTCAGCTGAATCCAGCGTGGTGCGCAAGTTTATTTACTGCCGCCCCTGCGAAAAGGCTGCTTGTAAATCCGGTTCGCTTAAATGCCTGGAATTGATAAGAGTGGATGATGTGTACCATGCCGCCAAAGGTTTATTGGCAGGCGATAATCGAGAACCACTAACTGAAAATCTTGGTGAGCCTAAACGCATCCTCATTGTGCGCACCGACAGGATCGGCGACGCCCTATTGTCTACTCCGGTGATCAAGGCGATCAGGTCAGCATATCCGCAGAGTTATATTGCCATGATGGTGGCGCCAGCAGCCAGGGATATTATCGAGGGGAATCCTTATCTGGATGAAGTGATAATCTACGATAAAGATTCGCGGCACAAGAGCCTGCCCGCCTCCATGCGTTTTGCCAGGATATTGGCTAAAAAACATTTTGATTTAGCGCTCATTTTGCACCCGACTAACCGCAGCCATATGGTCACTTTCTTCGCCGGGATACCGCGGAGAATTGGTTACGACCGCAAGATGGGGTTTTTGCTCACTGACAGGTTGCATCATACTAAACAGCTCGGCGAGAAACACGAGATGGAGTATGCCCTTGATTTAGTAAGGTATCTGGGCATTGAGCCGAAAGATAAGGACCTGTTTATGCCGATCAAAAAAGATTCGGAAGAGTGGGCGGAGAAATTTTTGCAGAGCGAAGGTATTAGTAAAAACGATAAATTGTTAGCCATACATCCGGCTGCCAGCTGTATTTCGCGAATCTGGCCGCAGGAGAGGTTTGCCGAGCTTGCCGATAAATTAGCCGAAAAATACGGATTTAAAATCTTGATCATCGCAGGCTCCGACCCGTCTCACATTAATATCGCCCGGAAAGTAACGGAGAAAATGAAACAACGGGCAGTCAATCTATCGGGAAAGATCTCGCTTAGCCAGTTAGCCAGCGTCTTGAAGAGGTGTCAACTGTATGTTTCGAGCGACACCGGTCCGATGCACATCGCCTCGACCGTGGGTGTCCCGGTAGTCTGTCTTTTTGGTAGATCGCAGGCAGGTTTAAGCCCCAAGCGCTGGGGGCCTTTGGGTAAGAAAAGCCGCGTTATCCATAAGGATACGGGTTGCGTTGCCTGTCTTGCCCATAACTGCGTAAAAGGATTTGCCTGCTTTAAGGCGATCAGGGTGGAAGACGTAATAAATGCGGCGGATTCCCTGCTAAAAGAGGCGTAGAATTACAGTTGATTTGACTTCTAATTATGCTATAATCACTAAGTTCATATGATTAACATACAGAAGGTTAAGACATATTCCATCAAATCGCGCCTGAGCAAGGTGAAGCAGCAGGATTTTGGCCAAGCCCCTGCCAAAGGGAAGAGCTTTAATAGTTTCCTGAACTCTCTTCCTAATATCTTAAAAGCTAAAGAGATACGGGCTGTAGCTTACGCTGCGGTCAAGGCGAAGAAAACGCGTAAGTCCGTCATCTTTATGGCCGGCGCGCATGTCATAAAATGCGGCTTAAACCCGGTTTTAATCGAGCTGCTTAAGAAAAAAGTAATCACCTGTATTTGCTTAAACGGCGCAGGAATCATCCATGATTTTGAGCTGGCTTTTCAAGGTAAAACTTCGGAAGATGTAGCCGAGAATCTTAAAACTGGTAAGTTCGGAATGGGGCGCGAGACCGCGGAGTTTATTAACGAAGCGGTAAAAGATGGTGTGCGCGAGGGGTTAGGTTTAGGAGTCTCCATCGGTAAAAAGATAAGCGAATCTAAACTTAAGTATAAGAATTTGAGCCTGCTTTACAATGCCTATAAATACAAAGTCCCGGTCTGTGTTTTTGTAGCTATCGGAACGGATATCATACACCAACATCCTTCTTTTGACGCCGGGCTTACCGGAGAAGGATCGCTGCGGGATTTTTATCTTTTGACCGAGAATATCGGAGCCTTGAATAACGGCGGGTTGGTCTTAAATTTCGGTTCAGCAGTGGTTTTACCCGAAGTCTTCTTAAAGGCTTTGAATTTATCGCGCAATTTAGGGAGTAAAGTCAAAGATTTTACAACCGCCAATTTCGATATGATCTACCATTACCGGCCGTCTAAACATGTCTGCATGCGTCCGGTTCTCTCCGGAGGCAAAGGTTATTATATCATCGGGCACCATGAAATAATGCTTCCGTTGTTAGCCCAGGCGATCATCGAAAAGTTATGAAAAACCTAAAGAGCATAATCGCGAATTTTAATAAGGCTCGTATTTTGGTCGTAGGCGACGTGATCCTCGACCAGTATATCTGGGGGACGGTGGAGAGGGTCTCTCCTGAAGCGCCGGTCCCGGTAGTCTGGGGCAAGTCGCGCACCTATGTGCCCGGGGGTGCTGCAAATGTGGCGAATAACATCTCCGCTCTCGACGGGCAGGTGACATTAGTCGGGGTCACCGGAGAGGATGAGCACGCCAAGATATTATTATCCGAATTAAAAAAGAGAAATATCAACACAGGCGGGATATTCAACGAGCCAAAGAGGCACACTATCCTTAAAACGCGCATCCTCGCCGGGCATCAGCAGGTGGTCAGAGTGGACTGGGAGGATACCGAGCCGCTGGCTAAGAGCCTTAACGAAAAAATACTAAAATTTATCAAAAGCCATATTAAAAATTTCGACGCGGTGATTATCGAGGATTACGGCAAGGGCGTCGTTAACATGCATTTATTGGCAGAGCTTATCGCGTTGGGCAAAAGGTTCGGGAAGATCGTCACAGTGGATCCCAAAGAAGAGCATTTTCAATATTACAAGGGGGTCACTTCCATTACTCCTAATCGTAAGGAGTTGGAGAATGCGATAAGGAATTTAAAACTCAAAGATAACGAAAACCGTTTTAAAATAAATACCGACAGGCTCTTCGCTGATAAAGATATTGATTCCGCTGCCAGCCAGATTTTGGATTACCTTAAGCTGGAGTCTATATTGGTTACGTTAGGCGAGCAGGGGATGAAACTTTTCGAGAAGAGCGGCCGTATGACGCATATCCCGACCCAGGCCCAGGCGGTCTTTGATGTTTCCGGGGCCGGGGATACGGTTATCAGCGCCTTTACTTTGAGCCTCTGCGCCGGGGCAAGTAAATTGGAAGCAGCGCACATCGCTAATTTTGCCGCGGGTATTGTGGTAGGAAAAGTAGGAACCGCGACTACGGATAGAACAGAGCTTTTGCAGAGGTTAAAATAAATGGATGTCATCGGAGTAATCCCCGCCCGGTACTCATCGACCAGGTTTGAAGGAAAGGTTTTGGCTGACATAGGCGGAAAGCCGATGATCCAGCATGTCTGGGAGAGGGCTAAGCAGGTCAAGATATTAGACGACCTGATTATTGCCTGCGACGAGGAAATAGTCGCTCAAGCGGCGAGAGATTTCGGGGCCAAGGTCGTACTTACCTCTAAAGGACATGCCTCGGG
>JAPLLM010000050.1 GCA_026387555.1 Candidatus Omnitrophota bacterium
GACGGGTGTATAGACATGTTATTTTACAACCTCCTTAGGTAGCAACCTTCGTATCTGGAGCTTAGCTCGGATAAAAGCGGCTGCGCTGTTTCTTTGTTATTAAATCTGCCTACGCATAAAACTTTATAACTTCCTTTGCTCAATATTATCGTAGTTAACCCCTTTTTTCTTAATGTCTGTGCTTCTTTTTGCGCCCCTTCCATGGTTTTGTAGCTGGCTAATTGTATGGTGTAGCCCTGGATTACCGTCGAAACTTGAGGCGCGGGTAATATTGCCGTCGGCGCCTGCGGCGTTATAAGGGCCTGGGCTTTAGGCTTGGGTAGAGCGGCCAGATCAAATGAAACCGTATTCTTGGTAACCATCGCCACTCTCTTTCCTTTTTCAACGCCCAGAGAAAAAGAAATGATGCTTGAGACGGCGATAACTATGATCATGATGATTATGCGTTCGCCTTTACGTATCCGGGCGATAAGCGAGCTGCTGTGTTTTGTGGCGGCTCCCCTTGCGCTATCATCCGCGCCTTGCGAAAAAAGTTCTAATTGCTGGTTCTCGTCCATATTTATTGGGGAGTATTATATAACTTTTTAGCTTTAAATTTCAAGTAATTTTTTGTCTTGACCTTTTTCACTACTTTTAAGAACGCCTCTACTACTTTCGGGTCGAATTGTTTGCCACTTTTTTTCTTTATTTCTTTTACTGCGGCGTGCGTGTCCATTCTTTCGCGGTACGGCCTGCCGTAGACCATGGCTTCAAAGGCATCTGCCACTGCCATAACCCGGGCGCCCAGCGGGATCTGGCCTTTTTTAAGCCTTGAGGGATAGCCTGTCCCGTCAAACTTTTCATGATGATGCATGATGATCGGTATTACCGGTTTTAATATTTGAAACGGCCTTAGGATCTGTACCCCTTTTTCCGGATGCGTTTTGATAATATTGTATTCTTTAGCGGTTAATTTAGTGGTCTTGGTCAATATTTCTATGGGTATATCGGCTTTTCCGGTATCGTGAAGAAGGCTGGCGTATTTAAGGCTCTCGATCTGTTTTTCATCAAGGCGCATCTGATGGCCAATAGCCGTAACCAGGCGGCTGAAATACGGAGAATGCGTGTATTCCTGGGGAACGCGTGTATCCAAAAGGGTCACCAGGGATTTGATGCTCCCTAACACGGTCTTCTGCTGGTCTTCGTAGAGCTGGAGATTTTTTATTCCGATTACCGCCTGCTCTATCAACGTGCTTAGCATCTGCTGGTCAAAGCGGTCAAAGGGCTTGTTTCCCCTAGATCGTTTTAATACGATGATACCGATTACGTCGTCGCAGATCATCGGCATCGCAAGTAAATCGTTTCTCCTGATTGCCGAGAGGTGCTTCAGTATTTTTCTTTCTACCGGATTGGTTATGGGTTGGCGCTTATCTATGATCAATTTCTTTTTTCCGCTGGCAAGGCACTTTAAGATCGAGGCCTTGTTCCCGGCATCCAGCAGAAGTATCATACAATAGCGCGCATTAAAGATCTGTGAGATAAGTTTGGCAAGGCGGCTGACCAGGTCCTTTAATTCGTAAGTCGAGTTTACCAGCCGGTATATGCTGTGTATCGTCGAGATAAGCGAATTATACTTTTTCGTAGGGGTCAAATAATTTTTTGTGTTCATCTAAGGCTGACCTATCTGTCATACCCGCGATATAATCGCAGACAACGCGCCTGACCCCGTCTTGAGGGATCTTTTTCTGCGTATCCAGCGGGAGTTGCTCGGGTTTTGCGGTATAATCCCGGAAAAGTTCTTCGATAAAACGCTTCGCCTTGTTGCTCATCCTTACTACGCGGTAATGATGGTACAGCTTTTCCATCAAAAACGCGCGCAAGGGCCTTCTTAATGCCGCCATTGAGGGTGAAAAACTTACGGTCTTTTTGTCAAGCTTCTTGGCCTGCGAAGAATCTTTAAGTTTAAACTTAGCGATATTTTTTTCGGTCTGGTTTATCAAGTCAGTGACTTGCATATTTATAAGCGACCGGATGACCAGGTACTTCTTTAATTCACCCTCTATTTTAGCATATTTTCCGGTTATTTGCTCATTAATATTTTTCCACAACAGTATTTGGTTAAGGTCGCTCTCTTTTAGTAGTCCCGAGGCGAGCCCGTCGTCAATATCATGGTTATCGTAAGCGATTTCATCGGCGATATCCACTACCTGCGTTTCCAGGGTGGGCATGGGTGTGCGCTGAAATTCTTTCATCCTGCCTGCGGTATCAAAAGCGGATGAGTGTTTTACTATCCCTTCCCTTACCTCCCAGCTTAAATTCAATCCGGGAAAATCCGGATAACGTTCCTCTAAATAATCCACCACCCTTAATCCTTGCATATTATGATTGAACCCGCCTTCTTTGTTCATAAGTTTATTCAATATTTCTTCGCCGGAGTGGCCGAAAGGCGTGTGGCCCAGGTCATGAGCTAAAGCAATAGCCTCGGTCAAGTCAGTGTTGAGTTTTAAAGCCGCGGCAATAGTGCGGGCAATCTGGGATACCTCTATGGTGTGCGTCAGGCGGGTGCGATAATAGTCCCCTTCATGATTGACGAAGACCTGGGTTTTATATTCCAGCCTTCTAAAAGCGGCGCTGTGTACTATTCTGTCCCGGTCGCGTTGATATATGGAGCGGTAGGGATGCTCCTTTTCCGGGTAAATCCTCCCCTTGGAATCGCAACTCTTCATCGCGTATGAGGCAAAGATCGTATCCTCGAATTTCTTTATTCTATCGTTAGTCGGCATGGCGCAGTTTAATTAACAGTTCATCCAGAGATTGCGAGATTATCTTAGTACTATTTACTACGGGCATAAAATTTGTATCCCCGATCCAGCGCGGGACGATATGGATATGCAGATGTCCGGTTATGCCGGCACCTGCGGCCTTTCCAATGTTAGCCCCGATATTGAATCCGTCGGGTTTAAGGGTTTTCTTTAAGAGTTTTTTCGCCCGGATTATTGATTTTAGAATATCGACGCCCTCTTTTTCCGTTAATGCGTCGAGGTCTCCCGTATGGCGTAGGGGCGATACCATAAGATGGCCGTTATTATAAGGAAAAATATTAAGCACGCAGATGCTGTGTTTTGTGCGGAATACTACCCGCTCTTTCCCCTTGGCGCTTTTTGCAAGGCAGAAAATGCATTTTTTTTCTTTTTTTGCCATCCGGATATATCTTATGCGCCAGGGCGCCCAAAGCCTGCTCATTATATTCTTATTATCCTCGCTTCTATTTTACCGTTAGTTTCGATTATCCCGCAGGAATTGATCTTGGCGTAAATTTTATCCGTGGGGCTCCCGGGGTTAAAATATAAGATGCCGTCCTTTACCATATTTGTTCCATTGTGGGAATGTCCGAATAAGATGACGTCAACATGAGAATTCTTAAAAGCCTCGGTAGCGAACTCAATTAAATTTGCCGGGGCACCTATTCCGTGTATAACTCCGATTTTAAACTTCCCCGCACTTATTATTTCTTTCTCCGGAAGTACAACTCTAACTTCGTGGGGATCCATGTTGCCCTGGACACCCTTTACATTAGGGCATATCTTTTTTAATTTCTCGAGGACGCTTAAGTCGACTAAATCTCCGACGTGGATGATCATATCCACTCCCTTAAAGACATCATTTATTTTTGGCGGTAATTCTTCGTTTTTATCGGTAATATGCGTATCCGAGATAACTCCTATTTTCATGCGATCACCCTTGGTTTAGAAAATGCGTCGAAGAGCTGATTCAGGTTATTAATATCCCAGGCCCAGATCTTTTCTTCCATTGCCCTTAGGCGGGCGTTGGAATCGATATCATTGAGGGTTATGATTATTTTTCTCTGAAGCTTATGGCGGAATTTCTTGCACTCACGGGCAAATTCCGTGATATCGTCTTCGCTTAACTGTTCGCGTTTAAAGCACATGATCCAGAGCGAATCCGTGGAGCGGCCGATAATGCCGTCTGGCGGCTTCCGCTGAATTCCAGTTGCTTTATCTCCCGGAACTGGTTCAAGCGGACCTTCTTTCTTTCGACCTGTAGCGATTCGTCTTCGAAGAGCCTTAACACCTCGCTAAGACGCTGGGTCAGCGGCTTCTGGGCGTTCATCAAAAAGTCTTCGATCATGTCTTCGATATTATTCCGGAATTTAGCTTTTTGGTTTTCGGCGTTAAAGGTGAGCGACTGCGATTTTTCCTGATAGACGAACTTGAGCCAGAAACTGAATACCCGGTCGTTGATCCTAAGAAAATCCCCGTTCTTATTTATGGCGTCTGTCTCAAGCAGGTGATTGATGCGCATAGCCAGGTCTTTACGCGTTTTTTTAAGTATGTGGGCTATGTCTTTGATCTTATTCCTGCCGTTGGCGATCATATGTAAGATGGATATGAAGTCATTGCCGAAAGGCCTCTCCAGGTAGCGTTTAATATAGCTGGAGAATTTCTGGTTAAGCGCTCCGGAGTTGGCAAAAAGCATATTCTCCAGGATATCCGCAAGGTGTTCCTGGGTCGGTTTTGTCAGCGCTTCGCATATTATTTCAAGATAAAAAGGAAATCCACCGGTGAAGTTCACTATGAAATTCTTAAGGCCTTTGTCTATCTTTATTCCGCTTAGCCGTTGCTCAAGGTACATCTCGCTTGATCTCGTATCAAACGGTTCGACGTTGATTACTTCGAAGTTGCCGAATAATAGCGCAAGGTTCTTGGAAAGTATACTAGAGGCCTTAAACCTCGCGGAACTAATGATAATATAGAGAGTATTCTTCTGGGTGATCAAAAGCCTGGACCAATCGCGGTACAGATTATCAAATCCCAGGGATTCGATATGATGGAATTCATCGAAGATCACCACGCATGATTTTCCGGTTTCGCTGTAGATACTGTCGCAGAGTGATAGTAGCTCGCTGAAATTATTACCTTTTTTTCTTTTTTCCACTGCCGCCAGAATAGCTTCGATTTTTTCTACGGTCCTTGGGATGTATCTGCGGGACTTAAGGATCAGGAAATCAAGGTCTTCCCTGATAGGTATCCCGCTATTGCTTAAGAAGTTATAGAGAAGCGATCCGATGAATCTTTTTATAAAAGCGTTTGCGCTCTCGGGCCTTACTTCCAGATAGATCATGATAATGGCCGTGTCCGAAAATTTATTAAGCAGCTTAAAGATGATCGAGGTTTTGCCGACCATCTCGTCTCCGGTAATGGCGACGTTCTGGCGGTATCCATCCTTTAAGTGCTTGATGCGTTTCTCAAGCAGCTCCAGATAGTTAATCCGATCAAAAAAACTTTCTTTTATCATGGCAAATAAAAATAGGGGTTCTGCGATACATGGCCTTTTCTTATTTCAAAATGCAAATAGGTGGATTTGTCTCTCCCCGCGCTCCCTGCCTTGGCAATGAGTGCGCCTTTTGACACATTATCGCCGGCTTTAACGAGTAGCTCTGAGTTTCTGGCGTAAACGCTCGAAAAGCCGTCCCCGTGGTCGATGATCAGGGTTTTTCCGAAGCCCACGAAATTATTATCGGAGAAGACTACTTTTCCGCTGCGCGAGGCGACAATATCGAAACTTGAACCCGGTTGTATATTTATCCCCCGGTTGATCATATTGTTATTCACTGAGCCGAATGTCGCAATGACCCTGCCCCGTAAAGGCCACATAAAATCGTCTGGAGATGTTCCCGCTGGCAAGGGGGCAGGTTTCTGCCGGTTAGGGATAAAGATTAATTGACCTACTTCTAACGCGGTAGTATCCGGAATATGATTTATACGCGCTAATTCCTCGAGGTCTTCATTATAAGTTTTAGCAATGCGCCAGAGTGTTTGCCCGCGTTCAACTTTATGGTATATTCCCGGCATTCCTGCCGGTGGACTGGGCCGGACATACGGCGCAGGCGCGCAACCGAATATGCCTATTACCCATAACCCGCAACCTAAAACCAAAAAGTGTATTCTTTTTATCTGCATTTTCTAAAAAGCGGGTGAAGGGAATCGAACCCTCATATCCAGCTTGGGAAGCTGGTGTTCTGCCACTGAACTACACCCGCAAACATTCCTCGTTTAATTTAATAGAGCAGTACTTCCCGCACATAGTACAGACATCAGTGATGCCCGGTTTTGAAGAATTCCGGTAGGCCCTTGCTTTATCCGGGTCAACCGATAATTTTATCTGCGTCTTCCAGTCGCGCGACCTGCGCGCTCCCGACATCGCGATATCCCACTTGATCGCGCTTTTGCGGTTCTTTACCAGGTCCGCGGCGTGCCCCGCAATGCGCGCAGCGATGACTCCCTCTCTCACATCTTCCACTGAGGGAAGCCGCAGATGCTCGGAGGGCGTAACATAACACAAGAAATCCGCGCCTGAACTAGCCGCGATCGCCCCGCCGATGGCCGAACTGATATGGTCATAACCGCTCGCCACATCGGTAACTAACGGCCCCAGTACATAAAAAGGCGCGTTATGGCAGTATTTTTTCTCAAGCTCCATGTTTTTACGGATTTCATTTAAGGGAACATGGCCCGGCCCTTCTATCATTACCTGGACATTCCTTTTTTTGGCGCGTTGAGCCAGCTCTCCCAAAGTCTTTAATTCTTCGATCTGGGCTTTATCAGTGGCGTCCATTATCGAGCCCGGCCTTAGGCCGTCACCTAGGCTTAAAGTCACGTCGTAGCGATAACAGATATCCAGTATCTCATCGAAATATTCGTAAAAAGGATTTTCCTTATTATTTTTCTTAATCCACGAGGCAGTTATAGCTCCTCCCCGCGATACAATGCCTAATATGCGTTTTTTCTTTTTTAATGCGGCAATGGTCTTCTTGGTTACTCCGGAGTGTATGGTAAAGAAATCTATTCCGTCTTTTGCCTGGGTTTCAAGGGTATCAAGCACATCTTCATGCGTAAAATTCAGGAATCCGCCGCGCTTCGCTTCTGCGTTGACCGCTACTTCATAGACCGGGACGCTCCCCACCGGTATGCTGGAATGTTTTATGACCATTCTGCGCGAGTGACGCAGGTCTCCGCCGACGCTTAAGTCCATGACTGCGTCCGCACCGTACTTAATGGCTGTATCCAGTTTTTTTAGTTCGTATTTTATTTCGGATTTGTCGGTTGAGGTGCCGATATTTGCGTTTATTTTGGTGCGTAGCCCGGCACCTATTCCACAAGGCTTCTTGATTAAGCGGTTTTTGTTGTGCGGAATAACCGCTTTGCCTGATTTTATCAGATCCTTAAGCTTGCCTGCCCGCATACCCTCATCCGCGGCTATGCGTTTCATTAAGGGAGTGATGATATTTATTTTAGCAGCTTCTAGTTGGGTCATTTATTTATCAGTTCTTTTAATTCTTTTGTTTCCCGGGCCGGATTCTTGCTTTTCAAAATCGCTCTGCAGAACGCAGCTCTTTTTGCTCCGATAGCCAGGAGGCTTTCCAAATTCGATTTATTGATATTGCCGATGGCAAAATAAGGTATCCGTATTCGGCCACGGAGCTTTCCTAATTCTTTTAAACCAATCGGCTTGTATTCGGGTTTAGTCGGAGTGCTGAATACCGGGCCGATGCCTATATAATCCGCGCCGTTTTTCTGGGCCTGGAGCGCTTGCTTGAAACTGTGGCAAGATACCCCGATTATCATATTATTGCCGAGCATGCGCCGGGCCATTCTAATCGAGTAATCGCTCTGGCCTAAATGCACGCCGTCAGCCCCGCAGATCGCGGCTATATCCGGATGATCATTAATGATAAAGAGAGTTTTTGATTTAGCGAGAAGCCTGCTAAGAAGAAAAGCTTCTTTTAAGACTTTGATTTTACTCGAAGCCTTATCTCTTAACTGTAAAACACCGAACCCGGAATTCTTGAGTTTGCCTGTAACGGCTGGTAATGATCTTCGCCCTAAAGTCTTTTTATCGAGAATTAGATAAAGCCGCGATTCTCTTAACAGCCTTTTTTTCGATTTCATAAAGCGAGTAGCGCATCCTCTTGAATCCGGTGCTGGAATTTTTGTCGATAATCTTGGAGAATTCTTCAAGTACCCGGATAGATTCTTTTACGCGCTGTATATTAGCGTAAAAAATATCCGGAATGTCCTTTCGTTTTAGTTCGTCGGCGCGGATATCCTTTCCTATATCGCCGCAACTATCCCTACTCTCTAATAAAAGATCGGTTTTGATCAAGTTTTTACTTAAGGTTCGGATCTTGTGCCTTATGGACTTAACACTTTCGGTTAGCAATCTATCTTCAAGGATAAACCGCGCGATCTCTTCGACAACGCGTAAGCCTTCTTTTGCGCGGTTCAGGTTAGCGTCAATAACTCTAATTATTTTGTTTAGCTTTTGCAATTTTCTTAATCAGGTTTGTAGTGGAACGCCCGGAGGCGAGGTTTATCGTCAAGGCTTTTCCCCCGCAGCTTTTTACAAAATCCGCACCTACGATCCCTTTATTCTTCCAATCAGAGCCTTTGATCAATACATCCGGCTTAAGCGTCTTTATGGTTTCCAGCGGGGTTTCCTGGTCAAATATCACTACATAATTTACGCTTTCCAGTCC
>JAPLLM010000045.1 GCA_026387555.1 Candidatus Omnitrophota bacterium
TGGTTAAAACAGCAATAATAATATTTAACCTCTTTTGGATAATCTTCAAGTAATCGTGAATATTGACTTCGCGTATTTCGGGATTAGGCAGCATAGTTAGAAAAACGACTCCGGCACTACTACAGTATCATCTTTTTTTAAGCGGATATCTTTAGTCCTGTCTCCACCTTTTAATATTGAATCTAACGGTATATCATAGACTTTCTTTTTACCGGCCTCCATGCGTATAACCTTAGTCCCGTTAGGTGCGGATAAATCCGTAACTCCTCCGGCCAAAGCAATCGCTTCAACTAAAGTCAAATTCTGCTTTAAAGGGTATCTTCCTGGATTCTTTACCTGCCCAAGAACAGATACAGTCCCGATCTCATCGACTATTATCTCGTCTCCCGATAAAAGTATGGTGTCTTTATTCGGATCATTGACTACCTGATAGGAATTTATTTCTACAGTGATATGTTCATCTCCCTTAACGCGGTTTAAATGGATGTGCTCCGCATCGCCTTTTTCAGTGACCCCCCCGGCTAAGGAAAGCGCCTCCATCGCGGTCATTCCTGACTTTATCTCGTACGCGCCCGGCTTCTGCACAAATCCTGAGACAAAGACCTTGCCATGCTCTCTTATAAAAACGCTAACCTGTGGATTTACTAAATAATCTGTAGCTAATAAATCGGTGATCTTACCCTCCAGCTCTTTCGCGGTAAGGCCCGAAACGGATAAATTACCTAACAGAGGAAGAGAGATTAATCCGTCAGGAGATACGCGCACCGTCTTACTTAAATCAGGCTCCTCATATACGCTAATCTCAAGAAGATCGTTTACGCCAAGCCGGTACTCGCTCCCCCTCTTCTCTGTATCCTGGGCGCAAATTACGCAAACCGGAAGCATCAACATAATCAGCGTAAGAATAATAGCTTTCTTCATCTTAAAAGATTATCTCTGTTTTTAAACTTCCTATGTTATTCGTGAAACCTCCGCCGCTGGTAGAAGAGTCCTTCTCCGTGAAACTATATTGCAAATACATATTAAACCATTTCCGGAAATCACACCTTAATCCGGTTGTTATGCCGAAAGTACGATCTTTCGCTCCCGAAAGATAATTATTCCGGTCAAAATTAGGACCGAAATTAAACCGTAGCTTCTTATCCGCGCCGAAATAATGCCGAAAATTGAAATTGACCGTGAACCCGTTGGAATACTGCTGATTGCGGTAATCGCTGTCTTTACCTCCGGTCACAACATCAAGCAAGTATGAATTTACCGGCGACTGTTTATATTCCAAATTAATATTAGTGACGAACGAAGTTCTGTCGTTGATTGCCTGATAATCTCTTTTCTGATACCCAAACTTTATTAAACCCGAGATCTTCTTGGTAATGCGCTCCTTGGCCCCCACCCAGATCTTTCCATACCAGCAGTTACTGCCGCTGTTCGCGGACTTATAATAATCATGCCTGCCGTAATCAACCTCCATCAAGAACCTGGTCTTAGGCATCTCCATCGGGATGACAAAACCGGTCAAGCTTACGTATTCATCCAGGTAGGTATTTGCTGATTTAAACTGGCTCCCTTCGTAGTCTTTAACATTCCTGAAGTAACTCAAATCAAAACCCAGATGGTTAAAAATAGTTTCATAAGTTATATCCGCGTCAAAAGTCTTATAATCCATGAGCCCCGCAGCGCCCGTAGAGATTGTCGACGACGGCCCGGTATTCTGCTTAAACGCATAGTCGATAAATAACTTCTGATCGTTTTCGCCGATCTGGGCGGAAAGTTTTGCGTAGGGGTTATTGCGTTTTTGGTCAGTAACCGAATACCTTATTAAGTCTGCCCCCAGGTCCAAAAAAAGGTGCGGCTTTGTAGTAGAAAAATAAGGCGGCTTCCCGGGTCCAAGCATAAATTTAATGCTTGGTGTAAGCGTGCTTATCATATCATAGTTCGGCTTCTGTGAAACTTGGTAGATGTTATCGTTATAAGCAATAGTGTAATTAACAAAAGAATGCGCGGAGGCTTTAACAGTATCCCAAATCCCCGGACTGCTCTTTTTCAGCGACGAATTCTCCGCTTTCTGAAGCGCTTCTTCCTGCTGAAGGGTACGGGCCATCTCCGCATCTCTTAGCGCAGCATAAACTACGCTCTGCCTTGCGGCCATAGCCGGTCGCATAACCTCGGCAAGACTAAAAGTCGTTTTAGCCAAGAACAACACCAAAACAGCCAAAACTATCTTCTTGATCGCCTCAACGCGCGCGGAAATCTTCTGTTTATCCGAATCATTAATGTCTATAAACTGCAATCCTGACTCGTAAATTCCGGATTTCTTTAATTTTCTGGTCCAGACTACCTTAGCAAGGCAGATTAGAGGTTGCGATAATTGCGGGAAATTGATGGTTAACTGGATTATGCTGGAAACCGACAGATTTTGTGATGAACGCAGGCGCGCGCCTCCGGCGCTAATATCGGAGACAGAAGCCATACCCGGCTTATCCGACTTTATCGGCGCGCTAAGGTTATATTTGGCAAGATGATACGCAAAAAGACGTGGATGTTTTCTTTGTTCCGGGATATCCTTCTTAGCCATAGTTGATTTAAATTATCATACCTCGCGGATATTGTCAATAAAAAAATGATATAACTCTTTGGCTTGCTTAAAGAAAGGCTAGGTCGGTGAATGTTGATGCGGATGCTTGTGCCAGGAGCCATCATGCCTGTGTTTGTGAATATGCACGAGGTTGTTTTGTTTTAATAAATCCTGATTAGCGAGAATTTCTTGACAAGAGCCGTCTGCAGTAATGGTTCTTTCCTTATTCAGAATACGTAAACCTTCGGCAAGTTCAGGAACCATATGTAAATCGTGGGTTGCCGTGATTACGGTCTTTCCTTGAGCGTGAAAATCATCGATTAAATCCAATAGTTGGCGGCAGGTAGCCGGATCAAGCCCGGCTGTGGGCTCATCTAATAATAAAACTTCCGGTTCAATGATAAGAACTGAAGCGATGCTTACTTTCTTCTTTTCCCCCACGCTTAATTGATGCGGCTGGCGGTTGATAAAATCCCGGATATTCAAGATTTCGATTAATCTATCCATCCGCTTTTTTATTTCATTTTGCGTAACACCCAATTGCAGCGGGCCAAAAACAATATCCTCTTTTACCGTCGGGCAGAAGAGCTGCACATCGGGGCTTTGAAATACCAAGCCCACTCTCCTTCTGAACTCCCGGGAGAATTTTTCATCGTTAAAGGCATTTTCATTTAAATCCCGGCCGAAAAATCTAATCCGTCCTGTATCCGGAAAAACCAAAGCATCAAGAATATGCAGAAGCGTCGATTTGCCAGTACCGTTTGCGCCCAACAAGGCAACCTTTTCCCCGGATTCTATCTTAAGGTTAATATTAACCAGAGCGGGAAACTTGTTCAGATAAGAATAGCTTAGATTTTCTAATTCAAAGATAGTTTTACTCATCTAAAACCTTGGGTTCTCCGGTGTATCCGCGCGAAAGCATGGCGTCGTAAATGTCCTTGTTCAACTGCAATGACTTCTGCCAGAGAGATGCTATTTTCCAAGTAGCAATATGCTGGCCGTGCTTATAATGGATTGCCCCGCCCACGCGGCTCTTAATGGCAAGGTAAGTATTTTCAATTATTTCGGCGAATAAAAATATATAGCGATAGCACATCCCTAAGGTCATTACAAACATCTGGGGAATCCCAAAACTTCTCATGGTCTTTAACAGGAGTGTATGCGGCGTGGTTAATCCTAGCAGGACAGCAAAGGATAACGAAGTCAACACCCTGACCACGAATAAAACCCCTTCTTGTATCCTACCGGTAAAAAATAGAGGTAAAGCAATGATCAGGGCAAAAATCGGCATAAATACCCAAGTACGTTTCAAGAAAAATATGAGGCTGATCCGCGATAGGGCTGCCAGCAATAAACAAAACAAATATAAAACCAACAACAAAGGAGTTGTTTTAATAAAAATCGAGGCGAGGATTAACGAGAGGATTAGCGCGGCTTTTATCCGCGGCTCGATTTTCTGCAATAATCCTGGCTTAAAAGCAAACTCCTCGGCGAAAATGGCCTCTTTGAAAAAACTCACCATCCCTAAAAGAGAACGCTGGATATAGTTATGACTTTTAAATTTCAATTCAATCCTCTTTTTTAGTAAGCTTCCTGCCCATAAACCAGACTACGGCTGCAGTCAAAGCTATTCCCACAATAGCCGATATTATATAAGTAAAGCTTGTATGCGCCAAGCCTTTTTCCTCCCAGCCCTGAAAAGTATAACCCGGCAGGGGTGCTTTCCAAAGTTCAGATAACTTCGCCAAGCCCGAAGGAATATAACCTACCAACGACCTTATCTCATCCATACCCCACTCTCCCCATGCGGCGCCTGCTTTAAAATGCTCAGGGAGTAATAAACCTAAAGGAGAAAGAATAATCAATAACATAATACCTATCCATAATTTAGTAGACGTCTTCATATTAATCCTCCCTCTTGTCTTTGCAAGAATTTAACAACTAGCGCGGTAACAATTGCTTCCACCCAACCAAAGATTAAAATATGTTCTCCGGCCATCGCCGGAACAGCGACATTTAAACCATAAGGGCAATACAATGCTTGACCCGCGGCATTATGATGCAATAACGGCTGTAGGCCGAATTCAATTCCGGTAAATAATGCTGCGATATTTATCCCTATATAAGCGGCTATTCCCGCAGCAATTACGCGCCTTTTCGAACCGGGAGCGGATTTCAAACTGATTAATTTATAAATGTAGTATCCGGCAAAGACCTCGACAAAAGCCATGTTAAAACAATTTGCTCCGATTGCGGTAATCCCTCCGTCGCCGAATAATAACGCCTGAATTACTAACGCTACTGTCACAGCAATACAGGCTGCCCATGGCCCTAAAAGAATAGCCACTAAAACCGCTCCCGTAGCATGCCCCGTCGAACCTCCGGGAATAGGCACATTAAACATCATAATCACAAAACTGAATGCCGCGCCTATGGCAAGCATCGGCACTTGTTTTGCTTTAAGAGTCTTTTTGACAATGCGCGAAGCTATCGCCCATACCGGAAGCATCACCGCGTAGAAAAAACCGCAGGTCGTCGGACCCAGATATCCGTCGGGAATATGCATAAGATTTAAATTTTGGGGGTAATGCCGTATTTTCCGCTGCCCAAAATCATGAGCGCAATGAGCGCGCAGATGACAATAAAATTATACTCGTATCCGCCGTTCATCAGAAAGAACCCCTTGGATAAATGCACCTTTATGAGCGCAACTAACATAAATATAATCAAAGCAAAAGCAGCCCCGCGTGTAAACAATCCTAGGATTAGAAATAATCCGCCGATTAAAGTGGTATACCCCGCCAGATACGCCCAGAATAACGCAGGAGCAAACCCTAAGCCGGTTAACATCTGTGAAAATCCTTTTGGCCCCGGTCCGCCGAACTTATTTAAAGCTAACTGCAATCCGTGGGCGAAGAACATTACGCCCAAACCAAGCCTTAAAACCAAACTTGCTAAATCCGCCATTTCTCACCCCCTGTTAATAAGTCCTTGATTATCCCGAATCTATTCTTAAGCCCGTACGAACGATAGATACACATTACAAAATGCAGCATCGTCGGTAAAATTCCTTTTAAATTCAATCCGAATACTGTCCCGCAGGAATGATTATTCGCCATAGGGATGATATAGCCCAGATCAACCGGCTTGAATTCTTTTAGGCCCTTACCCTTAATGCTGCGGATGATATTCTTTCCTGCTGCGCGGCCCTGAAATATAGCAAACTGCACTGCCATCCTTAAATAATTCCTTTTATATTCAAAATAGGCTGCATCGCCTATGACAAAACAGCTTTCATTTAAACGCGAGTATTCGTCGACCTTAATTCTGCCCTGCGGATTCTTTTCTGCTTGCAAATTCTGGATGAATGCCGGAGTCTTTACCCCTGCCGTCCAGATTAACAATGTCTTATCATAATCTATTTTCTCCACGGCGCTGTTAACCGAAACCTCAATGCCTAATCTTTTAAAATTATCTTTAACATAACCCTTCATCCACGCCGGAAGCGGTCCTAAAATATCCGCAGCGCGCTCAACTATGGTTATTCTCCCCGGCTTTTTCATCCTGTTCAAAGCCAGCCTCAAATTCGTAGCCACTTCCACTCCGGTATAGCCGCCTCCTCCTATAATATAGTTATCAAAGGCGCAATTTTTCACAGTCTCCAGCAACTTTTCCACATCATTTACATCATCCAATTTATAAGCATTCCTCTTTCTATCCTCATTGCCATAGAAATTGGTTTCGCTGCCGCTGGCGATAATCAAGAAGTCATAGGTTAAAGTAGAAGTAAGGGTAGAGATGGATTTCTTCTGCAAATCAATCTCGCTTACTTCACCTTTGATAAAAGAGAAATGGAATTTAGCAGCAAGCGTTTTAATAGGATAGCTCAAATACTGCGGCCGGATGCCGCGGCCGATACAATCAGGCATAGTGGGAAGAAAATCAGATGTTTCTTTCTTATCAATAACCGTAACTTCTACATCCCCCCTGCGCTTAGAAAGAATTCGCGCCACTTCTAACCCGCCAAATCCCGCTCCGATTATTATTATCTTCTTCATATAAATAGCCCGATGATTAGAATAATACCCACCAACGCCTGAAGATTAATGGTCGCTGCGGATGAACGCATCAAGAACATTTTATCATTATAATACTTTTTAAGTATCCCTGCTGCTTTAATTGCCATGAGGACAAAAATAAATGAAACCAGCGTGATTTTACCCAGATATCCCAGCCACAAACCCAAAGCTATTGCCGCAAAAGCTGAAATTACAATCAAAAAATAGAATATATACGCTTTATCCGGACCAGTAATGCTTACCCAGGTCATTTTCTTGACCTTACAATCTCCGGGGCAATCCGGGACTTCGTTAGCAAATAAAATCGCGGTTGTAAAAAATCCGGATGGCAGAGAAAGAATAAAACTTTTCCAATCCGGGAATATCCCGGTCTGGATAAAATAACCTCCCATCACCGGCGCCGGGCCGAAAAGCAAAAAGATTATTAACTCACCCATGCGGCGGTAAGAAAACCGGAACGGCTTAGCTGAATACTGCCAGCTTAAAATAACGATCAAGGCGAAATATCCGATAACTAAAATACTTTTTAATACTACGGCTAAAACCGCTACTGAAACTACGGCCAGCAACGCGAAGAATATCGAAGCCGAAAGATACGCCCGCGCGGAGAAAACATTCTCCTGGATCAGTTTTGAACCGCCGAAAAAGCCGAAGAATCTTTTGTCCTGCGCATCTGCCCCGCTTTGCGAATCCACGTAATCATTGATCAGATTAGCGCTTAGGTGGACGGAAATCGCGGCTAAGAGTCCTAAGAAAAAACCCGGATAATTAAAATTAGCCCGCTCGATCAGCGAGCCAAAGATAAAAGGCAGGATACTGGCGGTGATAAACGGCAGGCGCAGGGCCCGGATTATGTTTTTAAGCATATTTTGTTTGCCTTAGTATTAGGTATATGTTAACATACTCCTATGTTTTTTAAAATAAGAAAAAGAGTCGAGAAAGAACTCGCGAATTTCATTTCCGGGCTGGACAAAGACTACGGCTTAAGCCGCATCTCTCCCCTACTTTCTAAAAGCATAAAGGAAGTCGCTTTACGCAAAGGCAAACGCATCCGCCCCACTCTATTCACCATAGGCTATCTCGGTTATGCCAAAAAACCTGCCCCAGGCCTCTTCCGTAGCGCTGTTTCCCTTGAGCTTTTGCATGATTTTATGCTCGTGCACGACGATATCATCGATAAATCGGATACGCGGCGCGGGAAGCCTTCCATGCACGCGTTGTTAAATAAACAGCTGAAAGTAAAATCCGATACAAAATTCAACGGCCAGGATCTAGCTATAATCGTAGGCGACGTGATGTATGCTATGGCCCTGCGCGCATTCTTATCCGTAAACGAGAATATGCAGCGTAAAGAGCAGGCGTTTAAAAAATTGATTGAAGCTGCGCTCTACACTGGAAGCGGCGAATTCATCGAGCTTATGCTAAGCCTTAAGCCTATCGAACGCGTGACTAAAAATGATATCTATAAAATATACGACTTGAAGACCGCGAATTATTCTTTCTCCGCCCCCCTGGTCATGGGCGCCACCCTTGCCGGCGCAGGAGAACGGGAACTAAATAAACTTCACGATTACGGCATTTATCTGGGGAGGGCTTTTCAAATCCAGGACGACATTCTGGGGATGTTCGCCGATGAAATTAAGATCGGTAAATCCGGGCTTACTGACCTCAAAGAAGCAAAAAAAACACTGCTTATCTGGTACGCTTATAATAATTCCGGCGGCAAGGATAGACTACTCATTAAAAAGATTTTAAACTCCAAAACTTCAGGCAAATCCGAACTGATGCGTATGCGCCGGATGATCATTACAAGCAAGGCATTGGATTATGTCAAAAAGGAGATTGCTCTTTTATCGGTTAAAGCTAAAACCAAACTTAACACTGCGCGGATAAACCCTAAATATAAAACTTCACTACATGAATATACCGACTCAATATTAAGCTTATGAAAATAAAATTGGCTAAATCCGCGGGATTCTGCTTCGGGGTAAACAGGGCAATCGACATTGCCTTGAAGTCCGCGAAAAGCGGAGAAAAGGTTTACATGCTCGGAGATATCGTGCATAACGAAGACGTGGTCAAGCTTATCGAAAGATCCGGGATTAAAAAAACCCGTAAATTAGAAACTGGTTTTGGAAAAGCCCTTCTAATCCGCGCCCACGGAACCTCTTTAAAGACATTGAGTAAAGCCAAAAAACTTGGTTACGACATAATCGACGCGACCTGTCCGATGGTAAAAGATATTCATAAAATCGCGCGTAAACTTGAAGAGTCGGGATACAAGATGATCGTCATCGGAGATAAACTGCATGATGAAGTACTGGGGATAATCGGGCAGCTTAAAAGCAAGGCGCTGGTCATTGACACCCATTACAACCTGCCGTTAGCGCGCATCAAAAAGATCAAGAAAGCCGCTATTGTAGTGCAATCAACCCAGAATATAGAAAATGTTTTACGGATCGTCGCCCAGCTTAAAAAAATCATCCCTAAACTAAAATTCTGCAACACTATCTGCAGGCCCACCCGCATAAAACAGGAAGAAGTAAAAATACTCCCCAGAGAGAACGACGCGATCGTGATCATCGGCTCCAAGACGAGCGCCAACACCAAAAGGCTCTATGAGATATCCCGGGCGATTAACCCGAAGACCTACTGGGTAAATTCTAAGAATGAATTGAATCCGCGATGGTTTAAGGGTTTGAATTCTGCGGGGGTTACTGCGGGGGCATCTACTCCTAAAAGCGCAATTGTCGATGTGGTAAGATACCTCGGACTACTTGCCTAGCTTTAATCCAAAATCAGCGCTGTCGTTATTTTTGTTTTATTGACAATAATCTTTCGTTCATTATAATAATCCCATGCATGCATTAACTCTTATCATCGTAAGCCTGTTGGTCTTCGCGCTCGCCTATAGGTTCTACGCCAAATTCATTATAACCAAGGTCCTGGTAGTCAACGCCAACCGGCCTACCCCGGCGCACACCTTTAAGGACGGCAAAGACTATCACCCTACCAATAAATTCGTTTTGTTCGGGCATCATTTTGCCGCGATCTCCGGCGCAGGGCCGCTGGTCGGCCCAGTACTGGCTGCGCAATTCGGATTCCTCCCCGGCTTTCTCTGGATCCTGATCGGCGCGGTTTTAGGGGGCGCTGTGCATGACGTAGTCATCCTCTTTGCTTCCGTGCGCATGAAAGGATACTCACTTACCCGCATCGCCAGAAAAAATATCGGGACTACCGCAGGATTCGCCACCGGTTTTGCAATTCTGTTTATCATCATCACCGCGCTCGCCGGCCTGGCCTTGGTAGTTGTCAATGCCTTAAGTCACAGCGCCTGGGCGACTTTTACCATCGCCATCACCATCCCCGCCGCATTATTCGTCGGACTATATATGTATAGAATAAGGCCTGGGAAGATCGTAGAAGCCTCATTAATTGGTGTCGCAATAGTCACATTAGGCGTTATTTTCGGGGAACCTATTTCAAAGACAGCTTTCGGCTCTTATTTTATTTTCTCAAAATCGTCATTATCCGTAATGCTCCCCATTTACGGTTTCATCGCTTCGATCCTTCCGGTATGGATGCTTTTATGCCCGCGCGATTATTTAAGCTCTTATATGAAAATAGGGACTATTTTATTATTGGTAGCGGGAATATTTGTGGTTAACCCCAGAATCCAAATGCCGGCGTTCACCCCTTTTATTCACGGAGGCGGGCCGATCATCCCGGGTAAGGTTTGGCCGTTTGTCTGCATCACTATTGCCTGCGGCGCGATAAGCGGATTCCACGCGCTGATATGCTCCGGGACTACCCCTAAGATGATCAGCAACGAAAAGGATATCCAGTTTATCGGTTACGGGGCTATGCTGGTCGAGGCAGTGGTTTCGATCATGGCGTTGATTGCTGCCACCGCGATGCTTCCGGGTGATTATTTTGCCATTAACTTGCCGGTTGACGTATTCGCTACATTAGGGATGCACCCAGTACAGCTGTCTCGCTTGCCGCGGGGATGTCTTTGATTTTATCGTCAATACCTGGGATGAAAAGGCTAATGGGTTACTGGTATCATTTTGCGATTATGTTCGAGGCGCTTTTTATTTTAACTACGGTAGACACGGGCACGCGCGTTGCGCGCTATATATTCCAGGAAATCATCAAAACAATACGCCCCAAAGCCAAATTAGCAAAAGGCAACTCTCTCTCGGGCGTGATCATATGCGGAGGAATAATAAGTTTTGCCTGGGGCTACCTGGTCTACAACGGGGATATCTCTACGATATGGCCGATGTTCGGGGTGGCAAATCAACTTCTGGCGACTCTTGCTCTTTCCATAGGGACGGTTTATATTTTAAAACATTCGGGGAAATGGCAGTACGCGCTAATCACCTTCCTGCCTTCGGTGTTTATGTTTGTCACTACGTTTGTGGCGGGAGTGGATAATATCTTAAACAACTACCTGCCTAAACACAACCTTCAGGGTTATCTTAATTCTTCTCTTTCGCTGGGAATGCTGGCGCTAGTGATTATTATCTTCGTTGAGTCCAACCGCAGGGCTATCCTGGCTTTGAGGCTCTCCTTTAATAAATAAATTCCATTCCGGGTTATCTTTGTTTTCATCCCACCACGCAAGCCACCTCCCGGCCAGATTTTCTCCCGTCGTCCCGGCCATACGTATCCCGGTTATATAATCGACGGCGGTCGCATACCAATAATTACCGTTTTGTAATTCATCCATAAGAAAAGGCAAAGCCCTCTTACCCATGGCAATGATCGCCCGTCCGCTATCCGACATCCAGTATTTGTTTTTATAGACGTAATCCGAGTAAGGCGGGTAGGAAATCTCTTCTTTGAAATCCTCGTTTAAGGCTTTAAATTCGGCGGCGGCTTTTTCTTTATCCGTCTCGGCGAAAGCGAAAACAGAAGCGCAAAAAATAATTACAAGCGATAAAGCCCAGGCCTTCTTCATTCCTTCTTCAATTTCTTTATCCCCTCTTGCATCTCGGGGCTGTTGACCATCTCCATGAATTTAGGATTATTCATCAGAGCCTGCATATCGCCGGCTTTTACGGCTTGTTCTATTTGCGGATCTTTAGCTATCTCTTGAATGTGAGGATTTGAAACAAGCCCGCTGACTACAGCCGCATTATCTGGATCACTCATCAGTTTCTGCCTGTAGCTTTCAACATTAGGTTGGGAAAAAGTTTGGCCCTGGACGGGGATGCTGGAAGGAATATTAAATGAAGGTGAATTTGCGGTTTTGATCTGGGAGATTTTCGCAGCCTCTAATTTTACTTCCCCCAAAGAACCGGTGTTTACGGTATAAATCCCGTTTAAAAACGACACGATCTCGCCGTTGATCACGCTGCCGTCCGCCAGCTCTATCCGGCTTAACTGCCCGCAATAAGCAGCTGCGCTCAAGGTTAAGAAAAATAGGCAAAGAATGGTCTTCCTCAAATTTCCCTCCTTTTCAAGAATGGATCTGCTTTCATTTAAATCTACCAATCAGGAACTTGCCCGTAGAATTGCTTCCCATAATCACAAGGATAACGATACTGATATGTTTAAAAACGCTTTTATGTATACACATGGGCACAAAAAACATTAGCATGGCTAGAGTAGTCTCTTTGACTCTCTTTTAAAAAAAATATAGCCCTGCTTTCGTCTTAAAATAAGATATTTCATATTGATTCTTCTAGCACATTCCCCATCTCGATCATCTCGATCCCCGATAAAAAGGCAATATTCACCTGGGATTGAAAGCATATTCATAATAGTCATCAAGCCCTTAGGGTGTGGCTTTAATACCCCTACACCAATATCGGTTGAAGAAACTAAACAGTCAACGCGTAAATCAAGAAGATGGAGCTTCTCCATAGCGGGGTAATCAGAACAAACTGCAATTTTAATTCCACGCTTTAAAAGAGCTTCGAAAAAATCATGAACTCCCGGATAAACGCAAGAATGCATGTATTTCATCGGGATCTCGAAAAACCACTTATTGATAACTTCACGAACCTTCTCCGTGGAAACGCCCGAAGCTGTTGCTGCCCAATCATACTGCATATTATCCAGATCCGAGTTCGTATCAAATGCGCGCTTCTCTCGTTCATTTCTGAAATTCATGCATATTCTCAAGTCTTTAATACTTAAATGCCGAGAAAAAAAACTGGAAAGAATATGTCTTATTATATATAAGCGCATCTTAAACAAATCATAGAGCGTACCATCGACGTCCAAGATTACGCATTTGATTTCATCCCAGTTAATCTCTACGGATTTATCATAATACATATCAGCGTGTGGGAATAAACTCATTATATAAGAAATAATGCAAGGCTGGAATATTAACGAACATCAGCAATATTATTAAAATAATGACCAAGAATACATAGAACATAAATAACCTTTCCCGAAGTAAATATTCCGGTCTTTGCGTAGCTGAATTAGGCTTAAATGACAAATAAAAATACCAGGTAAATAATATAGCAATAGCTGGGAGACTCAACAATAGTTCGATGCGGTATTTAACCAAGAAAATACCGATAAAAAAACAAGCAAAGTTAGCATAAAGAAAAGTCGAGATCAATAATCTTTTCTGGTTGTAATATTTAAAACTTTTACGATAAGCCACAGCTAAATCATGATTTTTTATAAAACGGAACTCCGAATATCGCTTTACGTTCATAAGGAAAGCTCCACCTGTCCAATAGATCAATAGCAGACTTAAAAATGGCAAAGAATTACTAGTTACTACAGTCCACCCTAGTATTAAACGGATGGGGTTATCGAATGATTCTGTTATGACATCTAAAAATGCTATATCTTTAGTCCGGAACGGCTTAACGTTATAGAGAATACCCATGATTATGAACAGAACCGAAGCTAATAAAAAACGGAGTGAAACCATCCGGGCAAGAAGGATACCGACAACGGAAAAAATAATGTATTCTGCATAGACCCAAAAAGGATTTAAATTTCCGGTAACTGATGGTCTACTTTTCTTTATGGGGTGATATTTATCAGAATCCGAATCCAACCATTCATTTAAAACATAATTAGCTGAAGAAATTAAACATGTACTCATAAAACCGATTATCAAAACAAACCAAAAGCTGCTTAATGGCACCTTGCTAAAAACCGCTGCGATAATTGTCCCCGGGATCATAAAAAAATTCTTAAACCAGTCTTTTGGACGGGCAATAGCAATATAGTACTTAATACCGGATTTATTCATTCTTAAATAACCCCTCTATCCCGAACAATATTATATGGTATTTACACATCTCTTCGGTTTATGACTACGGATGATAGCCTAATGCCCCACCTTAAGGCCTCTCAACCAAGTGTGCCAATAAAAACAGCGATCTCTCTCACCCAAATAAAAGTAAAGACCAAACAAACCCCTATAGCTAAGTAAAATTCATTACTCTTTTTTAATCGC
>JAPLLM010000043.1:0-4518 GCA_026387555.1 Candidatus Omnitrophota bacterium
CCGTATTCTTCCGCGCCTAACATGGCGGCGATGGCCACATCGCGTGCGGTGCGCATCTGTCCGTCGGTCTGAAGGCGCACGCGGCTGCGCAAATCATTCAATACCAATGTCTGATGCGTCTCCGATAAACCTAATTCCCAGGGAAGCCCCGCGTGTTTAATTGAGCTTAAAGGCGACGCGCCCGTACCGCCGTCTCCTCCGGAAATCAAAATCATATCCGCATGCCCCTTAGCCACACCCGCGGCAACCGTTCCCACTCCTATTTCCGAGACCAGCTTTACGCTGATGCGCGCCTTGGGGTTAGCATTCTTTAAATCGAAAATAAGCTGGGCGAGATCTTCAATGGAATAAATATCATGGTGCGGAGGAGGAGAGATCAAAGTGACTCCGGGAGTGGTATCGCGGGTCTTCGCGATGGCCTCACTTACCTCATGCCCCGGCAACTGTCCGCCCTCTCCTGGCTTTGCCCCTTGCGCGATCTTAATCTGCAATTCATCGGCGTTGACTAAATAATTAGTCGTCACTCCGAAACGTCCGGAAGCTACCTGCTTGATAGCGCTCCTTGCTGAATCGCCGTTAGGATACGGGATAAATCTTGCCGGATCTTCTCCGCCCTCTCCAGTATTAGACCTGCCGCCTATCCTGTTCATGGCAATAGCGAGGGTCTCATGCGTAGACCGGGAGATAGAACCAAAACTCATAGCGCCCGTAGCAAAACGCTTAAATATTGACTCGATCGGTTCAACCTTATCTATATTTATAGGGTTTGCGGATTTGAATTTTAAAAGGCTTCTTATTGTCGTAGGATTCCTTGACTGGTCGTTGATTAACTGCGCAAATCTCTTATAAGTTTCGTAGTCATTTTCTCTGGTGGCATCCTGCAGAGCGGCTATCGTATCCGGATTCCAGAGATGAAACTCTCCGTCGCGTTTCCATTGATAAAGGCCTCCGGTTGAAAGAAACGGGGTCTCGATTTTGTCAGGAAACGCCATTTTATGCCTGTTTAAAGTCTCTTGGGCAATATTCTTTAAGCTTAAACCTCCGATGCGTGAAGGCGTGCCGCAGAAACATTTGTCAATAACATCCGCGCCGAGGCCCAAGGCTTCAAAAATCTGCGCCCCGCGGTAACTTTGCAGGGTAGAAATACCCATTTTAGAAAGAATCTTTAAAATTCCGCTGTTCACTGCTTTGTGATAATGTTTAAGCGCGCTCTTTTGATCCAGATCCAGAAGTTTTTCCTTAATGATAAAATTTACGCTCTCATACGCCAAGTAGGGATTAATGCAGTCAGCGCCATAACCAAAAAGCAGCGCGAAATGGTGCACTTCCCGCGGCTCTCCGGTCTCTAAGATTATTCCGATCTGAGTACGCAGGGCTTTTTTAACTAAGTGATGGTGCACGCAGCCAACGGCGATAAGCGCAGGAATTGCGGCATGGTCCTTATCCACCCCACGGTCGCTTAAGACAATAAAACTAAAACCCTGGTTTATCGCCTCAACCGCTTCAATACACGCCTTATTCAGAACCACCGAGAAATCTGATTCATCTTTTGTGCGGAATTTTAAAGATATGGTTTTAACCTTAAAATCTTTCTCATTTAAAGAACGGATCTTAGCCAAATCATCGTTGCTAAGAACCGGCTCCTTCACCATAAGCTTGCGCGCATGCTGGGGTGTCGCTCCGAGTATGTTTTTCTGCGAACCGACAAAACTGAATAAACTCATTACCAGTTCTTCGCGGATTGGGTCTATCGCCGGATTGGTAACTTGAGCAAAAAGCTGCTTAAAATAACTGTAGGCTAACTGCGGCTTATCCGATAATACCGCGTGCGGAGCATCATTACCCATGGAGCCTACCGGCTCTTTTCCTTCTTCGGCCATAGGTTTGATAATAAACTTTAAATCTTCGCGCGTGTAACCGAAAGCTTTAAGCAACATGAAAGTACTGCATTCGCTGTTGGGTGATAGATGTTGGGTATTTGAAGAAACCTTGTCCAGCTCAAGTAAATTCTGTTTTAGCCACTGGCCGTACGGCTCCTGCGTTGCCACTTTTAATTTTATCTCTTCATCTTCAACGATCCTGCCTTCTTTAGTATCGATGAAGAACATCTTTCCCGGCTCAAGCCTTCCCGAAAGCGCGATATCTTCCGGCTCGATATCCAAGACACCTACTTCGGACGCCATAACCACGAAATCTTTCTTGGTAATAATATATCTTGCCGGCCTAAGCCCGTTACGGTCAAGGACCGCGCCGATTTGAACGCCGTCCGTAAAAGCGATCGCCGCCGGCCCGTCCCAGGGCTCCATAAAGCAGGCGTGATATTTATAGAAGTCCTTTAATTTCTCATCCATTGTGGCGTGCTGCTCCCAGGCACCGGGGATGAGCATCATCATCGCATGCGGCAGACTTCTACCGGAGAGAGTGAGCAGTTCAAAAGCATTATCAATAGCCGCAGAATCGCTTCCTCCGGGGACGATCACCGGCTTAAGCTTTTCGATATCTTTCCCGAAGAGCTCGCTCGCCAATAGGCCTTCGCGCGCGGACATCCAGTTGACATTTCCTCTTAAAGTATTTATTTCACCATTGTGCGCCAGGAATCTAAAAGGCTGCGAGAGGTCCCAAGTAGGAAAAGTATTGGTGGAATAGCGCGAATGCACCAGGCACAGGGAGCTCTTTAAATCCGGGTCATGCAAATCAAGAAAGAAACTCCCTACCTGCTCCGACATTAGAAGGCCTTTATATAAAATGGTACGGCTGGAGATGTTGGTAATACAAAAGAAGGATTTTTGTTTTAATTTTGAGGCGCGGATGGAATTTTCGATTTGTTTGCGGATAAGATAGAGCTTGCGCTCAAAGGCAAGCTGGTCTTTCAAGGCACCTGTTTGTCCAATAAACACCTGCTCAATGACCGGTTCCGTAACTTTTGCGGTATTCCCGATATCGGAATTATCTACGGGTACTTTACGCCAGCCCAGCAAAACAACGCCTTCGGACTTAATGAACTTCTCGAAAACCTCCTTACAAATCTTGCGCTCTGAATCATCCCGGGGTAAGTTTACTAAACCGGTCCCGTATTCACCCTGCGCAGGAAGATTAATTCCCTCTCTTTTGCAGGCCTTAAGCAGAAATTCATGCGGAACCTGGATCAATATGCCCGCCCCGTCTCCGGTCTTAGGGTCAGCCCCGGTCGCTCCGCGGTGTGCCAGGCGCCTTAATACCTCAAGGCCCTGCCGGATGATTTCATGGGATCTCCTTCCTTTGATATCACAGACAAAACCTACGCCGCAGGCGTCATGCTCAAAACGCGGATCGTATAAACCCTGCTTTTTAGGTAAATGCTTAAATTTCATCAGATTACCTTCCACTTGCTTACATCTATGCCCAATTTCTTAATCTTCGCGCGCATGGTATTGCGGTTGATCCCCAAAATCCTGGCTGCCTTAAGTTGATTCCCTTCCGTGCGCTCCAGAATATGCTCGATGAGCGGCTTCTCGATAGCCTCCAAAATTGATTTATATAATACACCTTTTTTTTCGTTTAACAAGGAATCTTCCAGCTCGATGACCCGGTCTTTGATAAAAGCCAGATCGCGGATGCAGTCCTTCTTCACCAGCCGGATAGTATTCGCTCCGATTGAATCTTCGGAAAAAGAATACCCCTGCTCCTTAAGCATCTTGCTCAAAGCCTCTTTGACTTTTAATTCATCGTCGGAGATCAATAAAGTAATCATTTTCCGCCTAAAGTTTAATCATTCTGTCTTATAAAAAAGGCGTCCATTCGCAGGGCAAAATAAAACCCTTTGGAATGAACGCCCTCGTTCTATCTTAATTAACAGGTACGACGGTGTACCTATAAAATCTGCTAAAAATTCTATTTTACAAACAACATCTCGCGGTACTTCGGCAGATCCCAACTCTCGTCCGAAACCACGCACTCCAGATCATCGACGTGCCTACGGATGTGTTCCATCAAAGGCTTTAAATCTTGGTAGTAAACTTCGGCGCGTTTTTCATTGCTGAGTTTTTTAGCCTTATCCATAAGCCCGATCATCACTTTGGTGTTACGACGCACGTAATAGATCTTGCTGGAAACGTCGGCAAGGTGCTCTTTCAGGTCATTGACTACCGCGGCATCGAGCTTGACCCCGGCGCCCTTTTTTAATTCGGTAAGCACGGCAAGATTATCCGAGAGGAGCTTCTGATACTTTAACCCCGCAGGGACAACGCTGGCATTGACCATCTCATTCAAAGTATTAGCTTCGATCTCAAGGGTGAGATTATACAGATGGATCCAGATGTGATAGCGGGCAACAATCTCTTCCTTGGAAAATATCTTATATTTTTCAAATAGCGCTATATTATCTTTGGTAATCAGGGCTTCCAGCGCCTCATAGGTTGAAGCAACATTGGGCAGGCCTCTCTTCTTCGCCTCTTTTAACCATTCTTCGGCATAATTATTCCCCTCGAAACGGATATCCTTGGTCTCTTTAGCCAGGTTAGCCACGACTTTCATTACCGC